>JBQELZ010000020.1:0-33314 GCA_052104115.1 Vagococcus sp.
CTGATATTTAGATATTTTTACCAGAGTGGCTAACTTAATGTTGCAATTTAGAATAATAATATATTAAAGCTTGGTAAGATAAAAAGGAAGCCACTAATAGTAACACCATCCAAATTGGTTGACTGGTAAAGATTGCGATAAAAGACAATAAAATAACGACGATTTCTAACAAATGGCCAGCTTTTGCCAATGCAATGGTTCTAATTTCTTTGTTTCTAGGATCGTTTATTTCAATTTTATAAGATTTCAGTGTATCAGGTTGCTTGGTGAATCGATAGTGTTTGATAAGCGTACTTAAACTACCTCCTATTAATCCAGAACCAATGGCAACGAGCATTGTTGTCGATTCATTTTCTTTTGACAAGCCAAATGTGATACATAGAAGTCCTATAAGAATGAAACTGATTTTGATTATTTTTTTAGTTGATGTTGTCATGTTGTGTATCCTCCTCATAAATAAAAATATCTTCTACAGTGACATGGAAAAATCTTGCTAATTTCATTGCTAGTAAAATAGATGGATTGTACCGTCCGTTTTCAAGTGAGCTAATGGTTTGTCTAGACACCTCCATTTCAGAAGCTAACTGATCTTGATTTAGTTTATTTTTTTTTCGAATAGTCATCAAATTATTTTTCACTGCGTATGATACCTCCCTAATTTTTGTTAAGTTAACTTTACGTTTATAAAATATCAAACTTTTTTAACAATGTCAAGTTAGCTTTACTTTCGAAAATGTGAATTCAATAAAGTTGTTTAATAGAATGATTAGTGGTATCATTTTTTAAACAATAATGACTAGGAAAGGATGACATCAAATGATTAGTAAAGAGGCAAAAAAAATTATTTATAGTGCTTCGGCTGGAGCAGCTGTCGTTTGTGCAAGTCCAATACCATTTTCAGATTCTGCTATGCTTTTACCTGTGCAAGCAACAATGATTACAAAATTATATAAAATGAACGGAAAGCGCCTGACTGATGGGATGATAAAAGGGGTGTTAACGTCTATGACGGTTTCTGTAGTAGGAAAAGGACTAGCTGGTAATTTAGTCAAATTTATACCAGGGATTGGAACGGTCACAGGAGGAATGATAAATGCAAGTGTAGCAGTATTGTTGACGCAAATGATAGGACGATCTGTTGCCGATGCGTTAGAAAAAGGTGAGATTGATAATACAGATGATTTAGTTCATGTTTTATCTAAAACAGTTAAATGGTTTCCAGCAAAATAAACGGTCATCAAAAGAGATGACCGTTTATTTTTATATCAGTAGGAACAGAACAAAAAAAGGAACAAACGATTTGTTTGTTCCTAAGTGTGTCATACTTATATCCTATTTACAGAGCTTAATTATCTTGATTTGTTTGCTCTTTTATTTTACTCAATTCCGTATTGATTTTATCGTATTTTTCCGTTAATTTATCGATTTCTTTGTCCGCGTTTGTATTTGCTTCTAATAATTTTCGATTTTCTTTTTTTAACGTGTCATTTGATTGCTCAACTGACTGTAAAGAATCTTTTGTTTCGTTTAGTTTAGTTAAGCTATAGGCAGTTGTGCCAGCAAGAATAGCGACTAATACAATGAGTATCATTGATTTCTTTTTCAAGGCTAGGCCTCCTTTTTGAATAATTAAGAATTAGACTTACTATATCACAGATTGTGTTTAATGAAAATAATAGGCTATCGTTCAATACCATCTAAATACATGCGTTCCACAGATAAAGATGTCCATTCATCTGGCTTCATCTCAAAAATATTATCACTTAAGACAATAAAATTGGCATTTTCCCCTATTTTTAGCTGACCAGTCTGATGTGTAGGGAGCATTTTGGCAGCCTCACTTGTGTATAAAGCAAGGGCACACTCTAAAGAAATTGCTTCTTCGGCTATCATGTCTTCACCATTTGCCCCAATTCTAGTAACAGCAGCTGTTAAACTTGTCCAAATATCATCGGGAGCCCACCATGCAGTCGCTGGTGCATCTGATGATAAAGCAGTCGGTACACCACTATTAATCATACTTTTTAACCGGTAAGTTGTCATCAAATCACTGTCTGTTAAGTTTTGAGAATAAGAGGCATATTCGGCATATAAGAAAATGATTTGCGTTACAAAGGCAAAATTCATCTTAGCTTTTGAAAACTGGGCTAAACAATCATCCCTTAGCATTGTGGCGTGCTCAATTCGAATAGAAGGGATATCTGATAGCCATGGGTCTAAGTCTTTAAAAGTATCTAAAATTAATTGGATAGAGGCATCTCCCATGGCATGAACAGACAGTTGACAGTGATTCTTTTTAGCAAACTCATAAGCAGAGAGTAAATCATCTTTCGTATTAATGGTTATCCCCGTTGATTCTGAGTGTTTAAAAGGATGCACTGTGTGGGCTGTTTGATTTGAGATAGTCCCATCCATAAATAATTTAATACCAGCTACTGTCACATGCTCATGAGACGGTTTGGGCAATTCAGAATAGCCATATTCTCTAAGTTCATCCCAAGAATAGTATAAGAAGACCCGTTGTGCTAAACCTTGGCGGGCAGCCTCGCTATAGATGTCAGCAACATCAAAAGGATGGAGTAAACTAATCATATCTGTGATGACCCCTACCCCTAATTGTCGATAATGTTTTCCTAAGGTTAAAGTTCGCCTCACGATAGTATCAAACGTATCAATGTTTTTGATGTTTTTAATGATTTGGCTAGCTCCATTTTCAGTAAATACGCCGTTTGGTTCACCATTATCAAAGTGACCAATTTCTCCACCAATTGGATTTGGCGTATCCTTTGTGATAGATGTTTTAGATAAAGCGACTGTATTAACGCAACAAGAATGACAATCAGAGCGCATAACGTAGACTGGTTGTGTAGTAGATACCTTATCTAAATCATGTCTAGTCGGTGTTCGATGTTCACTCAATTTCGATTCATCATAGCCCCAACCCTCAATCCAATTGCTCGTCCCACCAACCTGCTTTGATTGTTTTAAAGCCTGGATCATATCCTCAATACTATTGACATAGGGAGGTGTACAAGGTACACCTTCTAAGGTTTCACTTATCCAAAGTGGATGAGTATGGATATCCCAAAAACTTGGTAAAACGGTTTTACCTTCTAAGTTAATCATAGTGGTCAAGTTTCTTTGGCTTGCTTCTTCTGTGGAACCTATCCAAGTAATATGATTGTCTGAAATTTCCATCGCCTCTGCGAATGAATGACCTAAATAAATGTGTCCATTAACAAATAATTGCTTCATCTTGTATCCCTTCCTTTAGTTAGTTATCTTTATTATAGACCTGAAGGGGATTAATTTAAACAGTAAGTGTTTAATTAGTACCGTTTGTTTCAATCAACTCAACAAATTTAGTCGCAGCAAGAGATAAAGGAACAGATTTCAAATAGCAAATACCAATGGCACGTTTGGGGATAGTTTCTGTTAATTTTACTTCTTTTAAAGTTCCACTTTCTAAATAAGATGTGGAAAATTCTTTCGTTACACAGGCAATCCCTAAATTTATCTTGGCGAAGTCTAGAAGTAAATCATGTGCCCCTAATTCAAATTCTGGCGACATAGTGACGTGATGTGTACTCATAAATTCATCCATGAATAAGCGCGATATAGAGTGCTGATCTAGACAAATCAATGGGTAGCTAGACAATGTCTCAAGTGAGATTGGAGAAACAAAATCTTTTTCATATTTTTTACCATAGACAAACGTATCTTGTACCTCTTTACAAGGAATCAGCGTAAGTTTAGGATCGTCAATAGGAAAATTACAGATAGCCACATCAATTTCTCCTGTTTTTAAGATGTTACACAGTTCAGATGTTGTGCCGTTGACTAATTTAAATTTTATCTCTGGGTATAAGTGATGAAACGTTTCAAGATAAGGTAATAAAAAGTACCTAGATATAGTATCTCCTACACCGATTGAAATTGTTCCGGCAGTTAAAGATTTGAATTCCTGTATTTTTTTTTCACCTGAATCAATAAGAGTTAAGGCTGAATGAACATAGTCGTACAAAAGCTTTCCTTCTTGGGTGAGAGAAACGCCCTTAGGTGTGCGGTTAAAAAGTCTCATATCCAATTCATCTTCCAGTTGGGATATAGATTGACTAACAGCTGGTTGAGTTAAATAAAGATTTCTAGCAGCTTTAGAAAAACTATTACTTTTAGCAACTTCGCTAAACGTTTTATATAAATCCAGTTTGCTTACCATATAAATTCTCCTTATGACCATTATAGTATATATTCATTGTACTTATATCGGTAAAAAATGTATAGTAGTAAGGTAGTTAAAAACAGTATTGTTGAATTCAAAGGAGCGAATATAAGTGGAAAGAACAGTAGGAACAGTAACAAGAGGCCTTCGTTGTCCCATTATTAATGAAGGAGATAGCATAGAGCAAATTGTTGTGGATAGCGTTTTAGCCGCATCAAATGCTGAAAAATTTGATATTAGAGATAAAGATATTGTTGCTGTGACGGAATCTGTTGTCGCAAGAGCACAAGGAAATTACGCGTCTATCGATCAAATTGCAAAAGATGTACAGACTAAATTTGGTCAAGATACTGTCGGAGTTATTTTCCCAATCTTGAGTCGTAATCGCTTTTCAAATATTTTACGTGGGATAGCGCATGGTGTTAACAAAGTCGTATTGATGTTAAGCTATCCATCAGATGAAGTTGGAAATCATTTAATTTCATTAGACATGTTAGATGAAAAAGGAGTTAATCCTTGGACGGACGAATTAACGGAAGCTCAATTTCGTGACTTGTTCGGATATAACAAACATCGTTTCACGGGTGTTGATTACATTGATTATTACAAAGAATTAGTAGCTGCGGAAGGTGCAGAGTGTGAAGTGATTTTTTCACAAAAACCAAAAAGTATCTTATCTTACACGACAAGTGTTTTAACGTGTGATATCCACACACGTTACCGTACAAAACGTATTTTAGAAGCTAATGGTGCAACTAAAGTCTTTACACTAGATGATATTTTATCAGAATCAGTGGACGGTAGTGGTTTTAATCAACAATATGGACTATTAGGATCAAACAAATCAACTGAAGAAGCTGTCAAATTATTCCCACGTGATTGTCAACCAGTTGTAGATAAAATTCAAGAATTATTAGCTGAACAAACAGGCAAAAATGTTGAAGTAATGGTTTATGGGGATGGCGCGTTTAAAGATCCAGTTGGAAAAATTTGGGAACTCGCTGATCCAGTCGTATCACCAGCATTTACTAGCGGTCTGGAAGGAACGCCAAACGAAGTAAAACTAAAATATTTGGCAGATAATAACTTTTCTGGATTACGTGGAGCTGAGTTAGAAGAAGCAATTAAACAACATATTAATGATAAAGATGAAGACTTGGTTGGTGCCATGGAAGCACAAGGAACAACCCCTCGTCAATTAACTGATTTAATTGGTTCTTTAGCCGATTTAACATCAGGTAGTGGTGACAAAGGAACACCGATTGTCTTTATTCAAGGATATTTTGATAATTTTACTAAATAATATATAAAAAAACAGCACAAGTGTGACTCCTTCTAAACAACCAACCTTTTCACATGAATGGGTGAAAGCAGGTGCTCATATCAATGGAGTAGGAGCATATACGCCAGATATGTGTGAAATTCCTCGTGAAAGTATTAAACAAGCAAACGTTGTTGTATTTGACACAATGGATGGTGTGTTGCAAGAAGCAGGAGATTTTATTTCTCCGCTAAAAGATGGTTACGTCGATAGAGCTCATTACACAGGTGAATTGGGTCAATTAGTGTTGGGAACAATTGAAGGTAGACAAAATGAGACGGATATTACAGTATTTAAAACTGTTGGATTAGATGTATTTGTTGCTAGTGAAATTGTTAAAAAAGCAAAAGAAAGAGGGTTAGGCACAACTATATAGGAAAAAGACTCACTTATGAGTCTTTTTTTAATTCATGGAGTAAACACGTGTAATACCTGCCAATTAATGGTAAGATGTTAAAGCAATTCAATAAAAAGATAAACAAGTTAAAAACGCACTTATTTTACTTGTTTAATAAAAGGATGACATTAAATGAGTCAAAATAGTTTTTCAGATTTAACCATAGATAAACAGATTATTAAATCATTAGATGTGTTAGGCTATACGGAACCTACACAAGTTCAAAAAGAAGTGATTCCTTATTTACTAGGAAAGCAAGATGTGATTGTAAAATCTCAAACAGGAAGTGGGAAAACGGGTGCTTTTGGTATTCCACTTTGCGATATTGTGGAGTGGGAAGAAAGAGCCCCTCAAGCATTAGTTTTAACTCCCACGCGAGAATTAGCCACACAAATTAAAGAAGAAATTTTTAATATTGGTCGTTACAAACGAATAAAGGTCGAGAGTATTTTTGGGAAAAGTTCTTTCGAAGGACAAGCAAAAAGTTTAAAACAACGGACACATATAGTTGTAGCAACTCCAGGTAGATTGCTAGATCATATTGATCAAGGGACAATTGATTTAAGCCGTGTTCAAACAGTTGTGATTGATGAAGCCGATGAGATGTTTGCCATGGGGTTTGTTGAGCAAATTGAGGAAGTGCTTGACTGTTTACCAGAAGATAGAACAACTGCCTTATTTTCAGCTACTATGCCAGATGAAATCAAACGATTATCTGAATTTTATTTAAATCGTCCAAAATTTGTAGAAGTAGAGGCTAAAAATTTAGTACAAGACCGTATTTTACAACAATTTATCACAGTTGATAAGGAAGACAAATTAGAAACATTGAAAGATGTTTTAGTGGTGGAAAATCCAGATAGCAGTATTATTTTCTGTAATATGAAGGCGACGGTAGATGGGATTGAGTCATCACTTGGTAAAATGGGTGTTAAAGTGACTAAGTTACATGGTGGTATGGAACAACGAGATAGAACGCAAGTGATTAAAGATTTCAAACGAGGCTATTTTAGATATCTTGTGGCAACGGATGTCGCAGCTAGAGGGTTGGACATTGCAGATATTGCGATGGTTATTAATTATGACATTCCAGATAATCCTGAGACATATGTGCATAGAATTGGCCGAACTGCAAGATTTGAAAATCATGGAAAAGCAGTATCGTTTGTTTGTCAACACGATGGCAGACGCTTTGACGAGATTATGACTGCTCAAAATCATGACATTCAAGAAATCAAGCGTGCCAGCGCCTCACTCGTTCGTGATCGCCAACTCGCCTTTTCGAATAAACAACAACGTAAACCGCAATTACGTAAAGAAAAAGGCTTTGATTTTAAAGAAGATATCATGAAAATTCATATTAATGCTGGTCGAAAAACAAAAATGAGAGCAGGAGATATCGTTGGAACATTATGTAACATTGATGGAATGACAGCGGATGACATTGGTGTTATCAGTTTACTTGATATTTCTACATTTGTGGAGATACTAAATGGTAAAGGCCCAATGGTGCTCAAAACATTACAAACTATGCCGATTAAAGGACGTATTCGCCATGTTAATAAAGCCAATGAATCTACTTATGAGAGAGACATTAAGCAGTTTAAAAAATAAAGTAACTAGCGATGGATATACTCCTTCGCTTTTTTTATAGGGTAGTAAGAAAGGTGGTTAGTTTATGGAAATAAGGCACGCTGAAATAAGAGATATCCCTGCTATCATGGGCTTGATTTATGATAGTCAGAAATTATTACGTGACCGTCATGTACCACAATGGGTAGGTAGTCATGCTCCAAATGAAGACCTGTTTTTATTAGATATTCAGATACAATCTGCCTATGTGATGCTTGTAGACAATGAATTAGTAGCTGTTGCTACCTTGGATCAAACACATCAGTTAGAATACGATGATTTAGAATCAGGTGAGTGGGATGGTTCGTATGATATGTATATCTCTATTCACAGATTTGCTGTGTCTAAAACTATCCAAGGAAAAGGGATGGCTACAAGATTTTTAGGTGAATTGATAAAGCACTCGAAGTACTTAGGATATCAGGATATTCGGATAGACACACATCCAAAAAATAACGCGATGCAACGGGTTATTTTGAAAACAGGATTTACTTATATTGGAGACATTCACTTAGGAATAGAAGATGGAGAAAGAATGGGGTTTCAGTATATAGACACTCCCATTTTGACGTAAAAACATGTTATACTAATAAACGACAAAATCATTTATGAGTACAATAAGATAAGCGAGGGATTAACATGGCAGAAGTAGAAAGTTTTACATTAGATCATAATAAAGTTATCGCACCTTATGTTCGTGTGATTACAACGGAAGTGGGTCGTAAAGGAGATACCATTACCAATTATGATTTACGATTTGTACAACCAAATAAAGAAGAAATCTCAACAGGAGCTATGCATACATTTGAGCATTTACTAGCTGACTACATGCGTGATGACCTAGAAGGCATTATTGATGTCTCTCCATTTGGTTGTCGTACAGGGTTTCACTTAATTGTTTGGGGCGAACCAACATCTGAGGAGGTCGCTCGAGTAATGAAAAAGACATTGACCAAAATTGCGACTGAAACAGAGTGGGAAGATGTACAAGGAACCGATGCTAAAAGTTGTGGAAATTATAAGGACCATTCGTTGTTTGGAGCTAAAGAATGGGCTAAATTAATTTTAGATAGAGGCATTAGTACATCAGCATTTGAGCGCCATACGATATAAAAAATGATTTGCTAGAGACCAAGCGTCTTTTAGCAAATCATTTTTTTATATGTGTTCCATTTTTTCAATTGCTTCAATCGTGTGATGAGCAATGGAGCTGTCCGTATAAATTGTGAGGACATCTCCAATCAATAGAATGGTGTCACCATGTATGAAAAATTCCTGTTTGCCTCTTGAAAGAGACACTAATAATGTGTTGTCTGGCCACACAAAATCTCGTACCATTTGTCCAGACAGACGGCTTTCTGGCGGAATGATATATTCTAATCTGACTTTTTTCCCAGATGGAATGGTCAAAGTATCCTTGTCTACCATTCGCTCTAAAAGAGACTCATAGATTGGGCTACCCCCAAGAAAGTCGTTGACAATATAAGCAATGAGAGACACAACGGCTAATGGCATCAAATGATTTAAATTTCCAACCATTTCTGTTACTAGAATAATAGCGACTAAAGGAGCTTTTCCAATGGCTGTAAAATATCCAGCCATACCATAAATTAGGAAATTTTTAACGAGTTCAGGCTCCATACCAAAATAGAGAACGAGAATAGTGCCCATGATAGCACCTAAAATACCACCCAACGTTAATATTGGTAGAAAAATGCCACCTGGTACATTAGAGCCATACGAAATCATTGAAAAAATGAACCGTAGTGCAAATAGTAATAATAAATAAATTAAACTATGATGTGTCTGTCCTAGCATATGAATGATTTGATTTCCACCACCTAGAAAATCTGAATAAAATAATCCTATTGGAATCACCAAAACAAATGGAACCATAGGATACAAATAGGGTGGGATAGGTAATCTGCTAAACCAAGTGTTCAATGACAGTAAGACACGTTGATACATAAAACCTAGTAAGCCAAGAGCCACACCGAATAAGACGAGAGACAGATAATAGCGCAAAGGTAATACCTCAATATGGCCTTGAGATAGTATAGGTTTCATTCCAAATAAGTAAAGAGTGACTAGATTAGCAGTGACTGCTGAAGTTAAAGAAGTTATCCAAATAAGAGGAGAAAAGGAGTGATAGACTTCTTCTGTGATAAATAGTAAGCCAGCAATAGGAGCACCAAATGCTGCTGAAAGCCCCGCACTTGCCCCACTAGCAATGAACACTTTTTTATCAAAATCTGTTGCCGCAGTTTTTTCTCCAACAGCTTGGCCAACAACAGCCCCTAATTGAATAGAAGGTCCTTCTCGACCTAAAAATAGCCCCATACCTGGAGCGATAATACCACCGATGAATTTCCGCCAAAATACCGGCCACCATTTAATGGATAGAATTCCTTTTAATTGCCCTTCTACGTGAGGAATGCCACTTCCTTTAATGTTAGGCTCTTCTTTTATGAGCCAACTAATGAAAAGAGAAACAGCAATTGAGCATAATGTCCATGGAACTACCCAAATGGGTTTCTCAGAAATAGCTTCATAAATAATCACGACATAGTCAAGTAGGCTTTCAATTCCTAGTCGAAATAAATTAACAACAACACCTGCAATGGCTCCTACCAATATTCCTTTTTGAATATAATATACTTTTGTACGATCGACTTGTTTTATAGCACCTTTTTTTTGAGTCATTCTTACCAACCTTTCCTATCTATTCTAACTCAAAAAAAGATGTGATTAAACCTGCAATGAAAAAATAGTTTTCTAAAAGGGAGGCTAATAGCTACATTGCTTTTTTTATAGGTATCATCTATAATGAGAAAGCGCTATCAAAATGAAAAGGAGAGTTATAATGAACAAACAATCTTTGGTTATTATTAAACCGGATGGGGTAGAACGAAAATTAGTAGGGGAAATTATTACTCGATTTGAGAAAAAAGGATTAATGATTAAACAAATGAAATTGGAAATGATGACTAAAGAACAAGCAATAGAGCATTACAGCCACTTAAAAGACTTGCCGTTTTTTGGGAATATCGTGACATATATGACGTCTGGTCCAGTTGTATATTTGGAGCTTGAAGGCGAAAATGCGATTGAATTGATTCGTAATATGATAGGGGCAACTAATCCACTTGAGGCAACATCAGGTAGTATTAGAGGAGATTTTGCGTTGTCTGTGAGTCAAAATGTTGTGCACGCGTCAGACTCTGTAGAAGCGGCAGAAATTGAAATCAATCGTTTCTTTCAATAAACACATAAAACAGGCAACTTACGTGACGTAGGTTGCCTGTTTTTATATGATAAGGATGGGAGTGATCGCGAATGATAGAAGCTTTAGCTAAAAAATTAAGACTAGAACATGTAGACAACTTGTACCTCATCAATCAGCCAAAATATGTGATAAATAGAAAAGGGCATCTAATTCAACACATTAGTGAATTAGATAAGCCATGTAAATATTTACTTGTATTTGTTTCAACGATAGACGAGTTTAAAACGTTAATAGATGATGTAGTAAAGCAACAAGTTATCGCTAATAATGGCTATTTATTTGTTGCCTATCCTAAACGAATGAATACGTTGGGAATATCAGGCATTCACCGAGATGATTTATTTCCAAGTTTAGAAGTAGATGAGGAAGGATTTGTTAATGGTTGTGACCTAAAATTTAATCGAATGGTAAGATTTGATAAAAATTATACAGTTGTTGGGTTGAAACGAACAACAGAACAGTCTAAAAAACAGACTAAGGTAGATATGGATATATTTTTACCGAAGTTAGAAAAAGAATTAAACAACTATCCACAAGCTTATTCTTTTTTTAGCACATTAACTCCTGGGTATAAAAAGTCCTGGGTACAATATGTGTACGCAGCTAAGCAAGAAAAGACACAGCAAAATCGCATGGATAAAATGCGAATCTGTTTAGAATCAGAGTGTAAATCCATTGATTTATATCGGAAAAGGAAGTCAACTTTATGAAACGCACAAAAACTGCTACAATGAATAAATATGATGCTATGAAGGAGTCCTATTAATGGAAGAAATAATGAAAAAAATCAATCAATTTAGAGATGATCGTAATTGGAGACAATATCATAATGCCAAAGATTTTGCTATATCTATTTCGTTGGAAGCAGCTGAATTATTGGAGAATTTTCAGTGGGTATCGGCCGAAGAAGGCATAAAAAAAGATCCAATAAACATCGAAGAAGAAATAGCAGATGTGTTGATATACACGCTAATGCTTGCAGATGATCTAGGATTAGATGTAGAAGAAATTATTGAGAAAAAAATTGAAAAAAATGGGAAAAAATACCCGATTCAATAAGAAATAAACCACCTTCATGCTATGGTAAAAGTGGTTTTTTTGTTCTAAAAGGGGTGAAGTGATGCAAGATTTATCAAAAGAATGGCACTTAAAGCCAATTGAAACGAATTATGAGTTAACACAATTTAGACCACTTACGATTAAAGAAAGATGGGAAATATATAGTCGTTTAACAAAGCCACAAAGGGATGTATTGGACAAACATCGAAAGTATTTAATACGTTCTGAATTTATAAAAGACAGTTATTTAAAAGCATCTGATTGGGAATTTGTCGATTTAAAAATAGATAGCCGTTACCCAAATACACATAAAAAAGAAAACATGTTGTATTGTGAATGTGGGAGACGATTGAAGTATCAATATGTTGTTGCATCAAAGAAAACAGGGAAAACAATTTGCTTAGGTATCCAACATTTTCAAGATCACTTAATGATTCCGCCTCATGTCGCGTATGAAATAACGACAAAAATAAACAACGTTGATGTCGCATTAGATGAGTTACTTTGGTTGAAGCGTCAAAATCAATCGTTTCCCATTGGTTTATGGGAGCAGTATGCTTATAGATTGTATTTAAATCAATATGCAAGTCATCCAAAATCCGTCAATACCGCGTTAGGACAGCGAATTGCTGATTTTAAAAAAGCGGATATGCCAATATACATAGCGGATTTTAAAGCACTTGAAGATGAAGTTCACTTTTTAACGCAACGTCCAAATGAAAAAAGAAAAGTATTTTTGACAAAAGAAAATTTTAATGAGTTTGCAGAGGATGTCACACAAACTATCCAAGCTGATGCACTGTATCATCATGCAGATATCTGGGCAAAACAAATTAGGCATCGCATGATCAATCATCATGAAAAACCTAAGATGCCAGATCAGTACTTTAAAGAGTTAGATAGTTTATTAAAAAATCTAGACCCTGACGAGCAGGAGAAAAGCCAGAAACTCATTAGCCAATTTGCTAATCGGGGCATGGGAAAATGGCTCCAGCCTTTTGTGTACGATCATCTGCTGGAACAATTTTTTATGCATGGTTACACGCAATCCTTTCTAAAAAATGTACATCCTTTTATGAGAGAGGGATTGGAAGAATTTGTACCAATGAAGACTACTTCTAAAAAGGAACTGTACCATGAAGGAATCAGTCGACAAATTTTCGGTGATGTGGAAAAGTTAAACGTTGTAGACCAGGTTAAAGTGTTAGAAAGAGTGAAGCAAGACATTGAGACCAAATTGAAACTGTTGAAAAAAGACTAGAAATTGTAGTGCACCTCAAAAGTTAGATCAAAAAATCTAATTTTTGGGGTTTGTTTTCTTAATGGTATAGTTACATAGCTATAGTTAAAATGACTATCTGGATATTATTGATGATAAAATATATATAAAAGTGAAACCGTGTCAAATTGATGAGAAAGCGATTACTATAACAACTGTTTTGAGATATTAATAACAAAACTATCATTATTTTATATAGACTTTTTCTGTAAGTTTGGTAGAATTGGTTTGTGTGTCCAAAAAATTTAGAGGAAGTGATTTTTTTTAAGGAGTATATTGTTTTGAAGAGCGATACAAAAAAAGGAGGAGACAAATTGACTAAAAAGACGTCATCAAAGTGGCTTAGTTTATCTATGTTGATTTTTTTATTACTAGGCACATTAAGTCCATCAGTTCTAGCAGTTGCGGATACTCTAGACCAAGAAGCCCCGTTGGAGAGTCAAGCATCAGATGTTTTGCAAGCGGATACAAAAGAAAGTACGATGGTAACGACAACCAGTGAGACAAGTGGTGTGAAATACACAACCACAAAAAACGTAAAAGCTTTAGGTGAAACAGAAGCAACGAAAGAAACTCAAGAAGAAACAAAAGAAAGCAAAGAGAAAAATTCATCTAAAAAGAAAACAATCACTGTACTAGGAACATCAGATGTTCATGGAAATGTTTGGGATTGGTCTTATGAAGATGATAAAGAAGCAGACTTTGGTTTTGCTAAAATTGGAACAATCGTAAAAGAAGTAGAAGCAACGACTAACAATACTTTGTTAGTAGATGCAGGTGACAATCTTCAAGGAACGTTGTTGACAGATGATTTGTTTAGTACAGAAGCCGAGTTTTTAAAACAAAATCATCCAGTTATTACAGCTATGAATACAATTGGCTATGATGCTATGGCATTAGGAAATCACGAATTTAATTTTGGACTTGAGTTAATTAAAAAGGTTGAAGAAGAAGCTAAATTCCCATTACTGTCTGCCAATACGTATGTTAAAAATACGAATGAGAATTTTGTGAAAGCAACGCATATTAAACAAGTAGATGGGCTAAAAGTAGCGGTTATTGGACTGACTATTCCGCATGTACCTAAGTGGGATGGAGAAAAAGTTGCTACATTAGATTTTAAACCCTTAAATACAGAAGCGAAAAAACAAGTTGAGATATTGAATGCTACTGAACATCCAGATGTGATTGTAGCAGCTATTCATGCAGGGTTAGATAATGAGGATCCAGCTGCGGCAGCACGCAATGTGATAAAAGAAGTGCCTGAAATTGATGCCTTTGTTTTAGGTCATGACCACCGTGAATTTGCAGAAAAAATAGCTGACAATGAAGGAACATTAAAACCAGCAGCAGCAGTAAAAGATACGGGTGCTGGAGTGGTACGAATTGATTTAGAGGTAGAAAAAAATGAAGAGGATAAGTGGGAAGTAACAGAGTCCACTCCAAGTATTATCCATTCAAAAGGTAAAAAAGGTGATGAGGAAGTACGTAAGGCAACAAAGGCGGCCCATGAGGCAACGCAAAAACATGTTAGTGGGATAATTGGAACCGCTTCAGATAACTTTTTACCTGAGGAACGTATCCCAGGTATTCCAGAAGCACAATTACAGCCAACCGCAATGATTTCATTAATCAATAATGTTCAAATGGAAGTAACTGATGCTCAGCTTGGAGCGGCAGCACTATTTAAAACCGATAGTAAGCTAAATAAAGGCCCGATTAAATTATCCGATGTGTTCAATATTTATAAGTATCCAAATACGTTAATCGGGGCGAATATGACAGGTGCTCAATTAAAGAACTATCTTG
Source organism: Vagococcus sp. (assembly GCA_052104115.1). GTDB lineage: Bacteria > Bacillota > Bacilli > Lactobacillales > Vagococcaceae > Vagococcus. The sequence goes on from JBQELZ010000020.1 coordinate 15,006, forward strand.
AAAAACAAGCGACATACTACCAACAATATGAACCAGGTGACTTGACAGTCGCTTTCAATCCAAATTTTAGAGTATACAATTACGATATGATAGCTGGGGCATATTATGAAATCGACATTTCAAAACCAGAGAACGAACGAATTACCACATTAACGGTTAATGGTGTGGATGTTAAGCCAGAAGACAATTTTAAAATTGCTTTGAACAACTATAGGTTTGAAGGTATGGCGAGTGAAGGGTTTGTCGATCCAACGCCGTACTATGAGTCCGATCCAAAGACTTTACGTGGTGAAATGATTCGATATATTCAAGAGAAAGTAACGATTGATCCTAATAAGGAACGTGAGGAGAGTTTTAAATTAGTAGGATTTGATTTAAATCATCCAAAACGTGAGTATGTGATAGAGCAAATCAAAAAAGGAACACCAGGTTTTGAAGTAGAAGCGTCAAAAGATGGACGTACACCAAATGTGAGAAAATTTAATATCAATCAATTAATCAAAGATGGATTGGTAGAAGATGACGAACCATCAGAAGATGACTTTACGTTTACTATTATGCATACAAATGATATGCATGGTCGTTTGCTACATGAAAAAGACAAGTCAATCGGAATGGCTAAATTAAAAACATTCAAAGACGAAAAAAACCCAACATTAATGTTAGACGGTGGGGATTCACTTCAAGGATTAGCGATTTCTAACTTTAGTGAAGGCATGGATATGGCAAAAGCGATGAGCTTGTTACCGTATGATGCTGTAGCAGCTGGAAATCATGAATTTGATTTTGGTTATGACCGAGCAATGACATATAAAGAGTTATTACCAATGGTTTCTGCAAATGTGACTAAAAATGCTGTCACATCATTTGCACCATATAAAATTATTGATAAAGAGAATAAGAAATTTGCTGTTATCGGCCTATCTACACCAGAAACAGCCTATAAAACACACCCTAAAAATGTTGAAGGTGTGACTTTTAGTGACCCGATACCGGTAGCAAAAGCAACAATCAATCGCTTGAAAGAATCAGAAAAGCCAGATGCATTTGTATTTGTCACACATCTTGGTATTGACAAAACAACACCAGAAGCATGGCGTGGAGATACATTAGCAAAAAGCTTATCAGAAACATTTGAAAAAGATAAGATTATTGTGATTGATGGGCATTCTCATTCTGCCTTACATGATGGCATGCAATTTGGAAATGTTTTGTTAGCACAAACTGGTAACTACCTAAATAATGTTGGGATGATTCAAGCTACTTATAAAGGTGATACACCTAATTTTGATGCGACACTTGTGTCAGCAAAAGAATTCAATGATACAGTAGACAATCCTGAGGTTAAAAAAATTGTAGATGAAACAGCGAAGAAATTTGAAAAAGAAATGAGTCAAATTGTACTAAAAAATAATCCAGTCTTCTTAGAAGGGGATGGAGCTTTTGGGCGTACTCGTGAAACAAACTTAGGAAATCTTATTGCGGATTCATTGTATAACTATGGTCAAACTGGCTTTAAAGATGGTCAAACAGATTTAGCCGTGATTAATGGTGGCGGAATCCGAGTGAGCATTGAAAAAGGGGATGTGACAAAAGGTGACGTGTTAGCTGTTCTACCTTTTGGTAATACCATAGCTCAAATTGATGTCACAGGAAAACAATTAAAAGAAATGTTTGAACATTCATTGCGTTCTGATCCACAAACGGATAAAGAGGGCGCAGTTATTTTAGATGAGATAGGCCAACCATTACTTGGTAGGAATGGAGGCTTCTTACAAGTATCAGATTCTGTAAAAGTGTCATTTGATGCAACGCGTCGTGGGGCCAAGCCAGAAGATAAAATAGCTGGAGATCGTGTATTCTCAGTCAAAATAAAAAACAGACAATCAGGAAAATTTGAAGAAATAAAAGAAACTCAGACATATAAATTAGCAACCAATGACTTTTTAGCTGCTGGTGGTGATGGATACACCATGTTAGGTGGTAAGAGAGAAGAAGGCCCATCTATGGATGTTATCTTCACTGAATTCTTACAAGATATTGCGAAGACACCAGACAGTAAAGTTAGAGCAATTGCTTCTAAAAAATATCAATTAGAGGATTATCAAGAGAGATTCCCATATAGCCGTATTATTCCTAGTAAAAAAGTGGAAGAACCGGCAGGAAAAAATGTGGTTCGTATCATGCATACAAACGATATGCATGGTCGTATGGAATATAAAGAAGATAAATATAGCCCGTCCATTGGTCTGGGACGAGTGAAAACCTTTAAAGACAACGAGCGTCCGACGCTACTTGTGGACGCTGGGGATGCGATGCAAGGTTTACCAATTTCCAATTATTCTAAGGGCATGGATATGGTAAAAGCAATGAACGCGGTTGGTTATGATGCAATGACATTAGGTAATCATGAATTTGACTTTGGATTAGACACAGCACTAGCCTATAAAGAAAAATTAAAATTCCCAATCGTATCTGCCAATGTTTATAACAAAGACGGATCTCGACCGTTTGAACCATATGTTATTGTCTCTAAAGATGTAAATGGCAAGAAACAAAACTTTGCGTTAATTGGATTGACCACACCAGAAACATCGGTCAAGACACATCCGAATAATGTGAAAAATATTACGTTTGAAAAACCAGCTCCAGTTGCAATCAAGACAATCGAAGACATTGGAGATAAGGCCGATTACTTTGTGTTTATGACACATTTAGGCTTTGATGGAACAACATTAAAAGATGAGACAAGTACGTATCTCGCTGAATCATTGGCAAAAGCCTTTCCAGATAAGAACATCTTTATCGCTGATGGGCATTCTCACTCTGAATTACCAGATGGCATGAAAAAAAATAATGTCCTGATTGGTCAAACTGGCAATCATTTGAACAATGTCGGCATGATGACGGGCGATTATTCTGGAGATAAAGCTGAATTAACAGCCGTCTTACATCCGTTTTCTGAGCTGAAAGAGTTAACCCCAGATGCAAGTGTTGAAAAAATTGTAAAAGATGCACAGGATGCATTCAATAAAGAAATGTCAGAAGTCGTGTTGAAACAAAACAACATTCTCTTTAATGGTGAACGTCATAATGCGAGAACTCGTGAAACAAATCTCGGCAATATCATAGGGGATTCTTTAATGGCTTATGGGAAAAAAGGATTTAAAGAACCATCTGACTTTGCGGTAATGAATGGTGGAGGCATTAGACAATCTATCAAACCAGGTAGTGTGACAAAAGGTGATATTGTTGGTGTGATGCCATTTGGAAATACGATTAGTCAAATTAAAGTAACAGGTAATGAGATATACGCTATGTTTGAACATTCATTACGTTCTATTCATGCTGTAGATGAAGCCGGTAACCCAGTATTAGGTCATAATGATTTACCAGAATTAGGTGAAAATGGTGGGTTCTTACAAGTATCGGATTCAATAAAAGTATCCTTTAATCCAAACTTGGATGGAACAAAAGACGATAAAGTTGAACAACGCGTGTGGAATATCCAAATCAAAGATCAATCTGGTGCGTTTGTAGATGTACCAAGAGATGATAAAAAAACGTACAATATGGTAACCAATGACTTTTTAGTTGCTGGTGGTGATGGTTATAAGATGCTGACAGGTAAAGCTGGTGAACAAGGATCGTCAATGGATGTTGCCTTTATGGATTACCTAACAGGTTTATCTAGCAAAGAGTTGGAAAACTATCACGTTGAATTACCTTATTCACGTATCATCCCTGCGATTGAAATTAGTAAAGAGTTAGAACGTTTAGTAGCGACTATTAAAGAAAACTACAACGAAGAAAATTACACTGCACATTCATGGTCAATCTTAGCGAACTCTTTAAAAGAAGCTAGCTTAGTATTAGAGGCTAAAGACACTGACAAAGCTGAATCAGCATTGACCAAATTGGATGAAGCAAAGGAACAACTAGTATCCATTAAAGAATTAGCTGGCGCTGTAGAAAAAGACGATAAAGTGAAAGAATCAAATTATACCGCTAAAACATGGAAAGCTTTCAAAGCAGAGCTAGAGAAAGCGAAAGAGTTGTTAGACAAAGCGAAAAATATTGATGAAAACATTGAACAAACAGCAATAATTGACATGTTAGCTGCATTGAACAAAGCAGAAAAAGGGTTGGAAAAAGTAACTAGTCAAGGTTCAGGTAGTGCCACAACAAATGGAACTAGTCAAGGTTCAGGTAGTGCCACAACAAATGGAACTGGTCAAGGTTCAGGTAGTGCCACAACAAATGGAACTAGTAAACCAACTAAGCTATTGCCTAAAACTGGTGAAGCAAAATCGTTTATGGGAATCATTGGTGTTGTGATAGTAGGAGGAGCTGGCTTTGCTATTTATCGTAAAAAGAAAAACGATGAGGACAAAGCAGCGTAATTATTAAAAAGGAGAGTCCGTATATGGATTCTTCTTTTTTATATAAAGACTAGATGTACGTTCATTAAATGATCAAATATATACGAATCTAATGGAAAATGATGACTTATTTAAATTGATGGGGTATAATGATGAAGAATAGTTAATGATTTAGAGATAAACTGAGGAAATAGCGATACTCTAAACGTTAAAAAAGACTTAGGCTGTATGTCTAAGTCTTTTTTTTTGTAGGTAGATGTGAAGGCATCTTTATTCATTGCATCGTAATGAATACATTTAATTAATTATATTTATTATCATTTGATAAGTGTTCATATTGGAGTTAATCGTTTGATTAATAGTCATTTTAGACTATTTATTGTTCAAAAGAATGATAATGATTTTCGTTATCAGTATTTTATGCTATAATAATTACTTGCAGAATGATAGTATGATGATTCGAATTAGACGGAAAGGGATGTTTTATGAAGGGGTTAAAAGTACAAGATTTAGTTTCAATTGGTATTTATGCAACAGTATATTTTTTTGTAGTAGGATTGGCAACATTTTTATTAAGATTTACAGTGCCAACGTTTAATACCATCTTAATACCCAGCGTGTCAGCGTTGATGGCAGGAACGATTTACTTAATGATTTGCCAAAAGGTCCCGAAATTTGGGGCGATTACGTTAGTTGGCTCTGTAATGGGGATTTTTTTCTTATTATTTGGGTATTTTCCTTTAGCGTTTATACCTAGTGTTGTGTTTCCATTCTTAGCAGATATCATTCAGACAAAAACAAAATGGACCGAGGAAATTAAGCAAAGAATTAGTTACACTTTGTTTAGTTTTGGCTTGATTGGGCCTATACTTCCTTTATGGTTTATGAAAGAAGCATATATCTCAGCTTTGCAATCAAAAGGAAAACCTACAAGCTATATTGATAGTGTGTTTGCTCCGATTACTACTGTCACTTTATATGTTTCAATGGGATTAATTGTTGTCATGAGTTTAATAGGTTTAAGCATTGGCAAACAAATCTTTAAGAAACATTTTTCAAAAGAAGAGGTATCAAGGTAAAGAGGATGACACATATAACATTTGATCCAAGAAGTAAGCTAGCAACTGTTTTTGTTGCTAGCTTGCTTTTGATGAGTCGTGCAACTTGGCAATTAGAAGGTCTATTTGTCAGTTTTTTATTGATTCTTTTATGGTTAAACGGTGGTAGAAAAAAAGGACTCGTATTGTTTGGTTTATTTTGGGTCCTTTTTATTATAGACACGTTTTATTTTAATGATATTCGCGGAGCCGTAAGTGCTTTTATCTCTTTTTTATTGGTTGGAAATCGTTTGATGTTATCGCCGATTATGGCTGCCGTATTTGCGTCAAACCAAACGAAAGTAAGTGAATGGGTCGCAGCCATGAAAAAATGCCGTGTACCTGATGTAATATTAATACCATTTATTGTGGTGTGTCGATTTTTTCCTACGTTAATTGAAGACGCAAAGCGTATTAGAAATGCAATGAAGTTTAGAGGAATCGCAGTATCGAAATGGGAACTGATCAAACATCCCCTACAGACTCTAGAGTTTATCATTGTCCCTATATTGATGTCAGTAGAAAATACATCTTTGGATTTATCTGCTGCAGCCCTAGTTAGGGGGCTTGGAAATCCGGGAATGCATACAAGTATATATGAAGTATCCATGAAGAAGCAGGATTATATCCTTCTGCTCATTTTAGTGGGAAGCTTAGTTATTGGAGGGATATTGTTATGATTAAGTTGAAACAGTTTAATGTGTCTATTCATAATCAACCAATACTTAGGGACATTAACTTAAGCATTAAATCCGGAGAATGTGTGGTGCTTTGTGGAGAAAGCGGGTGTGGAAAATCAACGCTGATTCGAGCATTAAGTGGCTTGTCTCCAGAGTTGTATCCGGGTGAGATGTCTGGTGAGGGGAAAGTGATGAATCAACCAATGCCAACAGATGATTTTAATAAGTTTGTATCGGATATAGGTGTTGTATTTCAAAATCCTAAAACGCAATTTTTTACGAATGATGTTTACTCTGAATTAGCTTTTTCAATGGAGAATTATGGGGTTTCTCGTCCCGAAATGATAAAAAAAGTAGCTCATATTTCTTCTGAGTTTAATTTAACTGACAAATTATCAGCTAGTATGTTCTCCTTATCAGGAGGGGAAAAGCAACGTGTGGCATTTGCCTCTGTTTGTATGATGCCCCAACGTTTATTTTTGTTAGATGAACCGTCTAGTAATCTAGATTCCCATACTATTCATCAATTGAAAGAGTCCATTCAGTGGCTAAAAAAGCAAGGAGCAACCATTGTTATAGCTGAACACCGCTTGTTTTACTTGTCTGAATTAGCAGATAGATACGTTTGGATGAAAGAGGGCTCTATTGCAGATGAGTTTGATGCGCTTACTATGTCAAGAAAAACAGATGAAACCTTAGAACAAATGGCGCTTAGATCCTTAAAAGAACCGTCCATAGATAGAAAAAAAAGTGCTTTAACTCACTACCCAATTCTTGAGTGTGAACAGATACACTATTCTTATAAAAAACGATTAGCAACAATTTCTATTCCAACTCTAAAGTTGTCAAATAAGAGTGTTATTGGTTTAACTGGTAATAACGGATCTGGAAAAACGACCTTGTCTCATGTATTAACGGGGTTGATTCCTGTAAAAAAAGGTCGTATTTATTTTCGTGGCCAAGAATGTACCTCGAAGGATTTAATAAAAAAAAGTTTTTTGGTGATGCAGGATGTGAATCTTCAATTGTTTTTTGAAACGGTTGAGAAAGAGTTAACTGTTCAGGCTAAAAAGTTAGAGTTATACGAACAAGTAGTGGAAAAACTTAATTTAACTCATTTGTTACGTAGACATCCTCAAAGTTTATCTGGGGGAGAAAAGCAACGTGTGGCTATTGCTACAGCAGTTTTATCAGGCAAAGAAATTATCGTGTTTGATGAACCCACGAGCGGACTGGATTTAAAGCATATGGTACATGTGAGTGAGACCATAACATGGTTAAATGAACTGGAAAGTGTTTTAGTCATTGTTATTACTCATGATAAAGAGTTTTTAATTAGGACGTGTCAGAGAATGATAGAAATGAAAGATGGGTGCGTGGTATCAGATAGTGATCTTATGTCAACTGTGATAGACTTGGATTGATTAGACAGGAGGGATTGTTTTGACACAAACTGAATTAGACATAACGTTTATGGAGCAAGCACTTGTCCTAGCAAGACGTGCTGTTGAACATGGCAATGAGCCTTTTGGAGCAGTGTTGGTAAAGAATGGTTTGATGGTACAAACAGCAGAGAATCAAATACATACAGCTTTTGATCCCAGTTATCACGCAGAGCTAGGTTTAATACGCGATTTTTGTTCAAGCCATAAAGTGGTAGATTTGTCAGAGTACACACTTTATACCAGCTGTGAACCCTGTTGCATGTGTTCTGGCGCTATGGTTTGGAGCAAACTAGGACGTGTTGTCTATGCCTTGTCTCATGATGAGCTAGCTGAAATTGCTGGTTTTAATATTATGATTGGCAGTGATGAGATTTTTGAAAAGAGTCCAAATCAACCAAGTGTCACCAAACATATATTAAGACAGGAAGCCAAAAGGATCTATACTGATTATTTTAAGACATCATGTGAATAACCTGAAATCCTATCTCGTAATAAGATAGGATTTTTTTAAGCATATCTATTTATCTTCTTTAAAAAAAATCGTATTATTTATAAGGTAATTATTTAAAGAGCACCAGTTGAAGGTGTTTTTTAAATTAAAAAGATTAAAGAAGGTGAATGTATGAAAAAACTAGGACTATTTTCAGGCATGTTAATTTTGGTAAGTTTAGTTGGGATATTATTTTATCATCATAATTATCAGATGGAAATTGACAGTATTAGTACAACGATTGAACAAGGGAAACGTCATATTGAAACAGCTTCTCCGATAAAAGAAGCAACAGAAAAACCTGGGTTAATGATTTTTGTGCCAGATGATGGCGCGATTAATGCGAATGACAACAAACAGTATTACCCAATTTGGGAACAATTAGCTGAGCAGAATATAATGAGTTTAGGCTGGGATAAAGCTGGAGTTGGACAATCAGATGGGAATTGGAAAAAACAAACGGTAGCAGAGAAAGAAAAAGAATTAGCAGAGTTGATTCATTGGGCAGTCACTAATCTGGACATTGATAAAGAAAAAATAGGTGTGTGGGGAATTGGTCATGCTGGTTCATATGTTCCAAAAGTGATAGAAAATAATAATACTGTGTCATTTGGAGTATTAGTCAATCCTCAAATTGATGATTCAATTAGTATCACAAAGATAACTAAACCAACAACACTTATGTTTGGAACAGATGCGCATGAAGTGGATGTTAATAGGATGATATCGACATCTAAATCATCTATACCAAACAAACAGTTGAAAGTATTAGAATTTAAGAATACTGGAAATGATATGATAAAAAGCACGCTAGTAAATGATTCCTTTAAGCGTTCTATTGTGTCATTATGGAACCCTCGTGACTTATTTCCGTCAAAGTATTTAGAAGAAGTTCAAAAAACAATAAGATAACGTGTCTTATTGTTTTTTTGTGCGAAAAGATTCCCATAAAATTCATTTTTATGGTACACTGAATTACGTAAGTAAACGTTTTCTTTTTCGTAAGAAAAAAGTATACCTTTAGGAGGAATAGTATGTCAGAGAAAAAATATATTATGGCAATCGATCAAGGTACAACAAGTTCAAGAGCGTTAATTTTTGATAAGTCTGTGAAAATTGTAGGATCGTCTCAAAAGGAATTTCCGCAGTACTTCCCAGAATCAGGTTGGGTAGAGCATAATGCAAATGAAATTTGGAACTCTGTACAATCTGTTATTGCGGGTGCTTTTATAGAATCTGGTATTCGACCAAATGAAGTAGCAGCTATTGGTATTACTAATCAACGTGAAACAACAGTTATTTGGGACAAAAAGACTGGGCTACCAATTTATAATGCGATTGTTTGGCAATCACGCCAATCGTCTCCAATTGCCAATAAATTAAAAGAAGACGGCTATGCTGAGATGTTCCACAAAAAAACTGGACTTTTAATTGATGCTTATTTTTCAGCCACTAAAATTAGATGGATTTTAGATCATGTTGAAGGTGCACAAGAACGTGCTGAAAAAGGAGAATTATTATTCGGAACAATTGACACATGGTTACTATGGAAGTTAACAAATGGTGAGTCTCATGTAACAGATTATTCAAATGCTAGTCGTACAATGTTATACAATATTAGTGAGTTAGAATGGGATCAAGAAATTTTAGACTTGTTAAATATTCCAAAAATCATGTTACCAGAAGTTCGAAGCAACTCTGAATTATATGGTTACACACAAAGTTTCCATTTCTTTGGAAGCGAAGTACCAATTTCAGGAATGGCTGGTGACCAACAGGCAGCATTATTTGGTCAAATGGCATTTGAAGATGGTATGGTTAAAAATACATATGGAACAGGTTCATTTATTGTCATGAATACAGGAACGACACCAACGTTCTCTGAAAATAATTTATTAACAACCATTGGCTATGGCATTAATGGAGAAGTTAAGTATGCTTTAGAAGGAAGTATTTTCGTTGCCGGCTCAGCGATTCAATGGTTACGTGATGGGTTACAAATGATTGAAACAGCGGCAGAATCAGAAGCAATTGCAAGTGAATCTGAAAATGGTGAGAGCATTTATGTGGTTCCAGCGTTTACTGGACTTGGTGCCCCTTATTGGGATTCAGATGCCAGAGGAGCAATATTTGGTTTGACACGTGGTACAACAAAAGCAGATTTTGTCAAGGCGACATTAGACGCTGTTGCATATCAAGTTCGTGATATCATTGATACAATGAAACATGATGCAGGCATTGATATTCCACTTCTTAAAGTAGACGGCGGGGCAGCTAAAAATAATTTACTGATGCAATTCCAATCAGATATTCTAGATATTGATGTTCAAAGAGCAGGAAATCTTGAAACAACAGCTATTGGAGCGGCATTCCTCGCAGGTCTTGGTGTAGGCTTCTGGAAAGACTTAGATGAATTGAAAACATTCTATGAAGAAGGCAAACGATTCACACCAGAAATGACCCAAGAAGATAGAGAGTATCTATATGATGGATGGAAAGATGCTGTGGCAGCGACTCAAACGTTCAAACGCCCAGCTAAAAAGTAAGGAATAGTAACAGAAAATGATAGACGAGCATGTTTAGATGATTCTTTCTAGACATGCTTTTTTATTATATAATAGTACTATAGATAGGAGATGAGACGATGGGGAAGAAAAGGGTGTTTATGTGTGTACTTGTTCTATTATCTGTTATAACAGTTGGCTGTAATCGGAGTGAAACGCTTCAAACCACTCAATAAAAAGTAATCATTGAGTCGTATGCTAAGCAGAACAATGAGCAACCAGTGGCTATTATTTCGTCAGCAAAGAAACTGACACAATTATCGAATCTATTATCATCTAGTGAGAGTGACAAGCAAGGAACCATCTCTAAATTACCAACTTACTTTTTTTATTATGAATTTGTAACTAATCAAGAACAAGAAGGGAAACCTGTTATATATGATATCTGGGTGAATGACGCCAGTAATCGTGTGATGTTTATTCGAGATACATCGGATAATCGTTTGCTACGGCTGGATGACGCCAGTGGGAAAGAGTTATTTCAGTTGTTTTTTTCTAAGCATTGATTTAATATCAAATGTATTTTTTTAACCAGTTAAATATGATAAGATGAAGGAGCTGTCAGTTAAATCAGCAAAGGAGGTTTTGTATGGGAGCTACACTAATTTTGTTTTCAATTATGATTATTGTCCCGTTAATTTGTTTTTCTTATTGGGTATACTTTAGGCCTACTAGTTTATGGACAGGTTTTTTCTTTTTACTATTAAGTGGATCACTTTATGGGTATTTATTATTACTAATATCTAAAGTAAATGTGTCTGTCGCAATAATTCTGTTCATCCCGGTTGCTATAGTCTTTCTTTTTATTGAATTATTTGGATTAATGACAGGAGTTATTGCATTATTTTGGAATGAACGAATTCTTTTAAAAAAAGAAGGCTTTTCCTTTAGTAACTTGTTGCCTTTAATTGTTGCAATAGGATTATTGTTATTTCAAGTTATGGTCATTATATTAGCATATTATTCTGAAAATCCTATCATTACAACATTATCATCATTTATCAATTTTAGTTTTATGTACATGTCAGGCTTGTTTTTACTCTATTTTGTTACCTCTGTTTTATATAATCATTTCCCGCATGTTCAAAAAGTTGATTATATTATTATCTTGGGAGCGGGACTGATAGATGGAGAGAAAGTGACACCGCTTCTTGCCAGTAGGATTGAAGTTGGTATCAAGCTTTACCGTAAACAGGTAACTCGCTTTAATCATCAGCCAATTATCATTTTATCTGGTGGACAAGGTTCAGATGAAAAAATATCAGAAGCGCAAGCAATGATGAATTACATCACAGAACAAGAGTATGAATTAGGAACGATTTATTTAGAGGAAAAATCGACAAATACACGTGAAAATTTACAATTTTCCGAGGCTATCGCGTTCCAAAAGGATAATATCAAGAGTTTTAATCGCAAAAATATCGTGCTGGCATCTAACAATTATCATATTTTGAGAGCAGGAAAGCTAGCCTTTAAATTGGGGATACCCGTTCGCGGTGTTGGAGCGAAGACAAAGATGTATTATTTACCAACAGCATTTATTCGGGAGTATGTTGGCTATCTCGAGTTGACGAAGAAACGACATATTATCGTTTTTAGTTCGTTTCTAGGATTATCTGTTATTGGATTAGTCTTGCAGTTGGCATTTAAGTAAAAGTACTAGATGAATTAAACTATCTGGTGCTTTTTTGTTTGTCTTAAAATAGTAGACTTAAGTCTGATAGAAAGTATATGAATCATATGCTATTATTGAATTTAGAAAAAAATGACTGAAACATAAAGGAGGCAAATAGCAATGATGTATGTTTCTATTATTGCTTGCTAAAGAAAGGAATTCATGAATGAAACGATTAGGGAGTAAGTTAGTTTGTTTGGTAGTGGGGTTGTGTTGTTTCTTAATTATGACAAGTGTAGTAGTTAAGGCAGAGGATCCATCAATGATGGATTTGATCAAAGAATCAAAATTAGAGGTTAATGAAGCCAATAAGCCAAAATCAGCGATATTAATTGATGCGAATACAGGGAAAATGTTGTGGAGTGATAATCCTGATTCACCACATAATCCGGCTAGTATCATGAAATTAATGACTTTGTACCTGGTTTATGATGCAATGGAAGAAGGAAGATTCAATTTAGATACTAAAATAACAGCTACTGCTAGAGATCAGCAGATTTCTGGTATTTACGAGATTAGTAACAATCATATCGTTGAGGGAGTAGAGTACCCTGTGAAGGAGTTAATTCCTATGGCACTTGTTCCATCTTCAAATGTGGCTACAATGATGCTGGCGGAATTGATTGAACCAGACGCCACAGTTTTTTTAAAGAAAATGAATGAGAAAGCTAAGTCATTGGGGATGACGCATACCACGATTGTAAATGCGACTGGAGCAGAAATATCTTCTTTTCAAGGGTTATACGCTAGAGAAGGCGTTGATACCACTCAATTACAACCAGAGGCATCGAACGTTACAACAGCAAGAGATTTTTCGATTTTTACCTATCATTTGTTAAAAGATCATTCTCAAATATTAGAATTTACAAACACACCAACTGTTACCACCATGAAAGGTACAGAAAACGAGGAGACATTTGATACTTATAATTACTCATTGCCTTCATTAGAGTATGCTTACGAAGGGGTAGATGGATTAAAAACTGGATCAAGTCCATCTGGAGCTTTTAATATTGATATGACGGCAAAACGTGGTGAGTTACGCTTGATTACTATCGTATTTGGCGTTGGTGATTGGAGCGATCAAGATGGTGAGTACTATAGACATCCTTTTAGTAATGCTATTCTAGATTATGGATTTAACCATTTTGAGTATAAAAAGATGATAGGATCTGGGGAACAAACAATTAATGATACTGATGTGATTGTAGAAGCTGACCTAAAAGACGTCGTTAAAAAAGAAACATCTCCTAATGTCGAACTGTCTGATGACGGTAAGATTAGACTGACAAATGGGTTGCCACTTGTTTCAGACACTTTAAAACCAACAGAAGTAACGTATAAGGTGATTGATAAATCTGTTACAGATAAAGGCAGTAAAAAAACAAAAGATGTGATTGATGGAGCAAAGAAAACAGTTTCTGGAATAGACTTCTCTAATCCACTTATTAAGTGGTCTGTCATTGTTATTGGCTCAATAATAGTTCTTATTTTAATGTTGATAATCATCCTAATTCGGTCAAATAAACGTAGGAAAAAAGCTAGAAGACATAGAGATCGAAGATCAAAATAATGGCACTATTTTTATAATTGGTTTACTATAGTTATAAAGATGAAGGGGGCTAATAACATGAACGGTTTAACACAGACATACACATTAAATGATGGTCATACGATTCCTATTGTAGGGTTTGGAACATGGCAATCACCAGATGGAGATGTGGCAGAAGAGGCAGTATTAAATGCGTTAGAAGCTGGATATCGTCATATTGATACGGCAGCCATATATGGGAATGAAGAGAGTGTAGGGCGTGCCATTAAGAAAAGTGGTATTCCTCGTGAAGAGTTGTTTGTGACAACTAAGTTGTGGAACACACATCATAGTTATGACAAAGCCAAGGAAGCACTAGATGAGTCTTTAGCTAAGCTACAACTGGATTATGTGGATTTGTATCTGATTCATTGGCCGAATCCTCTACCATACCGTGATCGCTGGAGCCAAGCTAACGCAGAAGTATGGAAAGCTATGGAAGAAGCGGTTGAATTAGGGAAAACACGTAGTATCGGAGTATCCAATTTTCACCAACGTCATTTAGAGCCGTTGCTAGAGGTTGCAACGATAAAACCGGCTGTTAATCAGATCTTCTTAAATCCAAGTGATATGCAACCAGATGTTGTGAGTTTTTCTCGTGAGAACGGTATATTAATTGAAGCGTATAGTCCTTTAGGAACAGGTAAAATTTTTGATGTAGATAAACTAAAAGAAGTGGCATCTAGCTATCGTAAGACTGTTGCTCAAATCGTCCTAAGATGGTCCTTGCAACATGGTTTTTTACCTTTACCAAAATCAGTTACAAAAGAAAGAATCGTAGAAAACACAGAATTATTTGATTTTGAATTAACCGAATCTGATATGAAAATGATTGATACATTACATGGAACAGCTGGATTAGCACGCAATCCAGATGAATCTACTTATTAATAACTAAAAACAAGCTGACTCATTTTCAGCTTGTTTTTTCATCTTCATGAATAAATAGTTAATTTTTAACTTATTTTTTGATATACTGTGTAAGAATACGTTTAAAAAGAGGTGAGTAAATGAAAAAACTATTGAAAATTATTTCCAATCGGGCAATTATTATAGGGTTATTAATTTTAATTCAACTAGGCTTATTATTTGCTATTATTTTTAGATTTAATGACTATTTTGTTTATTTTTACACGGTGTATATTATTGTATCCATTGCTGTGATTGTTAAAATTGTTAATAATCGAAGTAACCCAGCTTATAAGATTGCGTGGATTATTCCGATTATGTTAATACCTATTTTTGGAACGGTCATCTACTTAGTATTTGGACGAGTTCGATTTACTAAGAAAGATAAACGAAAAATGGCGATTATCCAAGAAAAAGAAAAATTAGCTAATCAAACCTTGAGTTCAAATATTCAATTAGATGATGGCAACATGGACGCCATGATTCAATCAGCCTATTTAACTAAATTTGGCGAGGGTGCGTTATTTCAACATACTACTAGTGAGTATTATCCTTTAGGAGAAGATGCTTTATCGGGGATGCTCGAGGAGCTTGAAAAGGCTGAAAAGTATATTTTTATGGAATACTTTATTGTTCAAGAAGGAGTCATGTGGGATTCTATATTAGAAGTACTGGCTAAGAAAGCGAAGGAAGGGTTAGATGTGCGGTTCATTTACGACGATTTTGGTTGCCTGTACACTTTACCTTATCGGTATTACCGTCAATTAGAAAAATTAGGGATAAAATGCTGTGTCTTTAATCCGTTTATTCCGGTCCTATCCCCAATCTTCAATAACAGGAATCACCGTAAAATTACCGTTATAGATGGTAAGGTGGCGTTTACGGGAGGAATTAATCTGGCGGATGAGTATATCAATAAAGATATTCGTTTTGGTCATTGGAAAGACAATGCCATTAAAGTTGAGGGAGATGCTGCATGGGGATTTACCTTAATGTTTTTATCTTTATGGAATTTTATTAATAAAGAAGAGAGCGACATATTAGATTACAAACCATGTGTCGAGGATGAACGAATGCTCGGTACGCAAGGCTACTACCAACCTTATGTGGATTCTCCTTTCGATACTGAAACAGTAGGTATAAATGTTTACTTGAACTTAATCAATCGTGCTAAAAAATATGTTTATATTACTACACCTTATTTAATCATTGATAACCTGTTGATGGAGGCATTGTGTACAGCTGCAAAAGGTGGGGTAGATATTCGTATTATTACGCCACATATTCCAGATAAATGGTACGTTCATACGGTAACCAAATCAAACTACTCTCAATTGATTGAAGCAGGTGTAAAAATATACGAATACACACCAGGATTTATTCATTCTAAAACGTTTGTTGTAGATGATTTATATGCCACAGTCGGAACGGTTAATTTGGACTATCGAAGTTTATTTTTACATTTTGAATGTGGTGTGTGGATGTATAAAACAACAGCCGTACAAGATGTGTATGAAGATCATATACAAACGGAAGCAAAAAGCCAACTAATTACATTGGAAGAATCAGAAGATATAAAATGGCTCACACGTGTGTTACGTGCTATTTTAGGTGTTTTTTCACCACTGATGTAGAACTCTCTATTCATTAGAGAGTTTTTTTTTCGAGTCTCTTAAAATAAAAAAACTGATACGAATGTGATACAATGAAAAAAAGACAGAAAAGAGTTGAACAAAGAATGACAGCTGTTTATTTAGATTATGCGGCAACAACCCCAATGCATCCTGAGGTAATAAAAGAGATGACGCGGGTTATGACAACAATATATGGTAATCCATCGAGTATTCATCGATTTGGTCGTCAGGCTCATTTTGAACTGGAGGAGGCAAGAGAGATTATTGCTAGATCGATTCATGCTAAGCCAGATGAGATTATTTTTAATAGTGGAGGCACTGAAGGAGATAATACGATTATTATTCAGACAGCCTTGTCCCAAAAAAGTAATGGAATGCATATTATTACCACAAATGTAGAACATAGTGCAGTGAATCGTTCTCTTCATTATTTAGAAGAAAAGGGGTTTGAGGTGACGTATTTACCTGTTGATAAAGAGGGGCACATTACATGTCATCAAGTACAAAAAGCGCTTAGAGATGATACTATTTTAGTGACCATGATGTTTGGAAATAATGAAACAGGTAATTTATATCCCATTCAAGAAGTTGGCGAGTTGTTAGCATCTCATCAGGCGTATTTTCATACGGATGCAGTTCAAGCGTTTGGAACGGAAAGGCTAGATGTAGTAGAGTTACAGGTTGATTATTTAAGTGTCTCAGCACATAAAATAAATGGCCCTAAAGGGGTTGGTTTCGCCTATGTAAAAAAAGAGTCGCCAGTACCGATTATGATGGTTGGCGGAGAACAAGAAGAAAAAAAACGAGCTGGAACGGAAAATCTTGCTGGTATTGTTGGCTTAGCTAAAGCAGTCACTCTCTTATCTGGAGATGTAAAAAAGACCCATCAGACAGAGTACCGTAAGTTCAAGCACATTATCATAGAAACATTGGATGAAGCAGAGATAGAGTATCAGGTGAATGGTGACTTATCTATGAGTCTTAGCCATATTTTGAATGTATGGATTAAGGGAGTTCCAAGTAATAAGTTATTGTTAAATCTTGATTTAATGGGCTTTGCTATTTCTGCAGGTTCTGCTTGTAGCGCAGGAAATGTCAAGCCGTCTCCTGTGATTCGAAAACTGCACCCTGATGCTCAAGAAGCAGCAGCTGAATCTATTCGGATGAGTTTTGGCTACGGTTTATCCGAAGAGTCTGTTCGGGCGTTTAGTGAAACGCTTGTTACATGTATTAACCGACTAAACAAAAAAATGGCGTAGCTTTTTAAAAGGGCATTGTTTATAATAGTAAGTGAACAAGATAATAGGAGGATATTAATATGTCATTTTTTGAAAAAGCAACAGTTGAAGGCTGTACAGTGTTTTATAAAGTGAAAGAGCAAGCTAGACCGTATGCCTTTAAAGATTACGGATTTAAAGAAACTGCATCAGGTAATTTTCAATATGTGAGACCGTTAGATACAAATCCTCAAATGAAACAAAGTCCTAAACTGAAAATTACAGTAGCAAAAGATTTGAAGACATTAAAAATGTCGATTACGACTGCTAATGGACTAAAAGCAATGAATATATTTAAGGGAGACACACATAAAGAAAAACAAGAACAATTTTTCTTTATTATGGATGATATGATTCATTTTGAATGTTTGGAAAAAGCATAATCATGTTATATAAATAAAAAAGTAGAGCATTTGCTTTACTTTTTTTATTTGGAAATATGTTAATTAGTGAACGATATGATGAGTAATTGTCGTAGGTTGAGCCGACGTCAATTATAATTTGTTATAGACGCTTAGTTGTAGAATCAAGTTAGTCACCCTAAAATAATAAAAAAACACCATGG
>JBQELZ010000021.1:0-32970 GCA_052104115.1 Vagococcus sp.
CTGATATTTAGATATTTTTACCAGAGTGGCTAACTTAATGTTGCAATTTAGACATTAAATAAATGATTACACGTTGCCGTAAACCCTTGTTGCTCTCTTAACATGGCCACACAATATAAGACAACATAATAATGTGTTTTAAATTCAGGCATAATTGTTTTATTTAATTTAAACAAATGGTGTATCCGTTGTTCTAAAAACAATTTTTGAGAACGAGAGACAATGGATTCCATTGAATAGTTAGAACCAGATATATCAATTAGAAAAGAGGTAATAAATTTTCTAATGGACAGTTCGTTTCTAGCATCTAAGTAATAGAGGGATAATTTTCTCTCAATGCAAATATCCAATTGATTTAAGTATTCATTCATCTTTGGTAGATAACGATATAAAGTAGAACGACTGACATGCAGTAAGTCTGCGTAATAGTTTAAATCATGATGCGGATGCCAGATTAAAGCTTCAATAAACATGATTGGTACAGAATTTAAAAGAACTTGAGATTCGATTTCCGTTAAGAGACTAACGGACAAATTGTCTGCAGTTGTACCAAGAGCAGAGGAGGTTTTTATACCTATCGTATCACCCCAAGTTTCTTTAATATGCTTTAAATCATCATTTATTGTTTTTTCAGATACGTTTAGTTGTGTGGACATACCTTTTATCGTTAATGGTTGTTCAGTCAGTAGCATTAATTCTAAAATTTTAATAAGCCTTTGGGAAGAAACGTCAAGAATAGTTCTCATAGCATCACTTCTTTCTCTCTAAGATTTTAAAATAATACTCTTATTATTATGTCTAGGTAAGATTAGGTTATCTTAAACGATAGAAAATGTAAATTAGTTAATAATTTTTTTTTGATATTTTTGGTTTAAGCGCTTCATTTTAGAATTTTATCAAATTGAATTAGGTATAATATGTTTAATAAAATATTATTATAACTGATTAAGAACATTAATAAATGTATTAGTGCAATATTATTACTTTTTACATATGCTTATGTAATATTTGGGTAAAAAACACAAATTGTTATTATATAATGATGAATGTCTAGGGGAGAGGAAAAAGATAACACCTGTTTTTTTAATGTTTTTTTAGCTTTAAGGGGAGAAACTAAAAAATCGTTTTGTTAGCTAGAGTGATAACTACTCTGCTTTTTTATTATATGTTAGAATAAAGGTACATAAGGATGTGTCATATATGATAAAAAAAATAGGTATTGTGGGTACTGGTGACATTGCAACACAATTTATTAGCCAGTTAGATTTAAATAAATATCAAGTAGTAGCAGTTTATAATCGTAACCCTGAGTCTCTAAATCGTTTTTTAGAGGCGCATCAATTGGAAAAAGGATACGAGTCTTATACTGATTTTTTAAAATCAGGTGATATGGATTGCGTTTATATTGCGACACCAAATCAAACGCACTATGGGTTTATTTTAGAGGCATTGGAAGCAAATAAACATGTATTGTGTGAGAAGGTCATGGTTTTAAAAGGAGAACAGGTTGATTATTTGTATAAAGTAGCAGCTCAAAATAAGTTGGTTTTATTAGAAGCTGTCACTTTATTTTATATGCCATTGTATCAGGAAATAAGTCAATTATTAGATGCGAATACGTTAGGAAAAATTAGTGGTGCCTCTATTACTTTTGGTTCTTGTAAAGAGTTTGATCCAGAAAATCGTTTCTTTTCATTCCAGAAAGGTGGCGGGGCGCTGTTTGATATTGGCACGTATGCACTATCAGCTGCGGTTTATTTATTAGGTTTAGAATTAGAGGTTGTCTCAACTGAGGTGGTGATGGCACCAACTGGGGTCGATGAGAAGTCTGTCACTATATTGAAAAATAGCGATAATCAGTTAGCATCTGTGATGATTTCGTTTAGAGGGAAGATGCCTAAGAAAATCATACTAACAGGAGATAAGGGGTATTTGGTTGTAGATGACTTTCCTCGTGCAGAAAATGGAAAGATTACATTTAATAGTGGAGACTACCAGAATCTTTCGTTTGGTCATGAAAAAGATGTTTTTACATATGAGCTAGATACAATGAATCAATTCGTACAGGGAACATTTGACAAAGATATTCGACTTGTATCTCAAAAAGTTATTCATTTGATGGATGATATCAGACATAGCTGGGGTTGGGAAATCTAGTCATCAAAGGATAGAGGTAGTGTAAATGAATCATACAAAAGAAATAGAGAGAATTTTAGACGTATCTAATCTCTATGGTGTATCAGGATTCGAAGATGAGGTTGTTCATTACGTCAGAAACGAATGGCGTCATTTAGGAAGTACGGATACAGATAGCATAAAAAATTTGTATTTAAACGTCAATAAAGGGAAACAGTATACGATTCAGTTGGATGCACATAGTGACGAAGTCGGATTTATTGTACAGGCAATTCGTCCGAATGGTTTATTAACTTTTTTACCTGTTGGTGGTTGGATACCTAGTAATAGTATGGCTCAAAAAGTGAAAGTGAGAAATAATCAAGGGACCTACGTGACTGGAATAGTGACAAGTAAACCACCCCATTTTATGACAGATAGTGAAAGAAAAGGGCCAATCAAATTTGAGCATCTAGCAATTGATATTGGTGCTATCTCAAAAGAGGACGCGGAAACACGTTTTCATCTATCCATTGGAGCGCCAGTTGTACCAGATGTTGTGTGTGAGTATCATTCAAATACGGGCTTATTTCTTGGTAAAGCTTTTGATTGTCGTATTGGAGTGGCGTGTATGATGGATGTACTCAATGAGTTGAAAGATGAGGATAATGATGCCAATCTAGTAGCCACACTAACGGCTCAGGAAGAAGTTGGGCTAAGAGGTGCTGAAGTGGCTGCCAAAAAAGTGCAAGCTGATTTAGCCATTGTTTTTGAGGGATGTCCTGCTGATGATACATCAGCTCCTGATTATTTGATACAGTCAGGATTAGGTAAGGGACCTATGTTACGTTATTTTGATGTATCTATGATAACAAATCCCGAATGGCAAAACTATGCCATTCAGTTAGCGAAATCTGCAGCGATACCGATTCAAGTGTCTGTGAGAAGTGGTGGAGGAACAAATGGCGCGGCGATTAATCGGTTTAACGGTGCGCCTGCTATAGTTGTTGGAATACCTGTTCGTTATGCGCATACCCCACATTGTTATGTTGACTATGCTGATTATCAAGCAGCGAAAGAACTAGTCATTCAGTTGATTCGTTCTTTAACGACAGATAGGATAGAAAAATTAATTAAGCCATTAGGTTAAAAGGTTCATTTGTTTAAGTCTTTCACTTAAACAGGTGGCCTTTTTCTTTTAATTTGGATGATTAGAAAGATACCTCATTAGATAACTATGATATAATGTGTTGGTGAAAAAAGGATAGATAGGAGCGTCGAAATGGAAGGTATTATCCCTTTGTGGAAACCACGTGGCATGACGAGTCATGATTGCGTGTTTAAGTTAAGAAAAATATTACATACAAAAAAAGTTGGACATAGTGGCACACTTGATCCAGACGTTGATGGAATGTTGCCGATTTGTGTTGGAAAAGCAACGAAGGTAATCGAATACCTACAAGAGTCAAACAAGGAATATGAAGGAGAGGTTACATTAGGTTTTTCGACAGAAACAGAAGACGTGAGTGGTGAAGTAGTGGCGGTTACGCCCGTATTCGCTGCTCTTACTACTGAAGAAATCGATGCTGCAATGGCTACGTTCTCTGGAGAAATCACTCAGATTCCGCCTATGTATTCCGCCGTTAAAGTGAATGGACGTAGGCTTTATGACTATGCGCGAGCGGGTGAAATAGTAGAAAGACCAAAGCGTAAAGCGATGATACATAGCTACGAGCGCACATCGGTTCCTGTTTATGATTCAGACAAGAAAACGTGCAGTTGGCGATTTAGAGTGTCGTGCGGCAAAGGTACTTATGTCAGAACGCTAGCAGTCGACACTGGGAAGCTGTTAGGATTTGAAGCACATATGTCAGATTTGACACGTGTGTCCAGTGGTGGTTACACAAAAGAGGATGCCTTCACATTAGAAGAAGTGAGAGCTTTAATGGAAGCAGACAAAACAGCTGATTTCTTGAGACCTCTTGAAACAGCATTGACTCAATTTAAGAGAGTTGATATCACAGATAAGGAGTATCAAATTATTCGGAATGGACCAGTGTTACCTACACCGTTTTTTAACGAAAACGACCTTTCCGAGCCAATTGTTTTGTTTTATCAATCTAAAATTGTTAGTATTTATGGGGAACATCCAACCAAAAAAGGGATGACCAAACCAATTAAAGTTTTTCGAAATGATTAAAGGAGTCAGATGAATGGACGTTATTAATATACACCACCCATATGAATGGAAACAAATACCAGAAGAACCTGTTGTGCTTGCATTAGGTTTCTTTGATGGTGTGCATAAAGGGCATCAAAAAGTGATTCAAACAGCTAGAAAAGAAGCGGAAAAAAGAGGGTTGAAACTTGCTGTGATGACATTCAACCACCATCCATCTGTTGTTTTCCAAAAAATAAATCATAATAAAATGAAATATATAACAACAATTGATCAAAAAATGAAACGAATGTCCGAGCTAGAAGTAGACTATTTGTATGTTGTTGAGTTCACATCATCTTTTGCAAGTTTATCTCCTCAAGAGTTTGTCGATCAATACATTGTCGGACTAAATGCACAAGTGGCCGTGGCGGGATTTGATTATACATATGGTAAGGCTGATATTGCAGATATGTATCATTTACCAATCTATGCTCAAAATAGATTTGATGTCATTGAAGTTGCAAAACAAGAGGAAGAGCATCAAAAAATTAGTTCGACTAATATTAGACAACTGATGTCTGTAGGTAAAATGGAAGAAGCGAATCATTTTTTAGGTTATACATATGACATCACTGGAATTGTGGTTCACGGTGATAAGCGAGGCCGAACTCTGGGTTTTCCGACTGCGAATATTAAAATTCCTCAAAAAGCATTATTGCCAGTAGGTGGTGTATATGCTGTTAAAATAAAAGTAGCGAACGATTGGTTTTTAGGAATGGCCCAAATCGGATATAATATTACATTTGAAGAAAATAGACAGATGACCATTGAAGTAAATATTTTAGATTTTGATCAAGACATTTACGGTGAGCAAGTATCGGTTGAATGGTATCATTATTTGAGAAGTGAGAAAAAATTTGACGGTGTGGACGGCCTTATAGAACAATTGAAACAAGATGAGCAGGATACTCGGACCTATTTTACTAGTTTGGGTGATTTAACATGACGTCGGCGTATATTCATATTCCATTTTGTGAACATATTTGTTTTTATTGTGACTTTAATAAGGTGTTTATTGAAGGTCAGCCTGTAGATGAGTATATTGACGCGCTCATCAAAGAGATTCGATTAACGAAAAAAAAATACCCATCGAACCAAACTGAAACGATTTACATAGGTGGTGGAACACCTACCTCTTTATCTGCTAATCAGTTAGACCGTTTGCTGGAAGGAATCAGAAAAGAGCTTCCTTTTAATGATGGTGATGAATTCACAGTTGAGGCGAATCCTGGTGATTTGACGCTAGATAAATTAAACGTACTAAAAAATTATGGCGTCAATAGACTCTCAATGGGTGTTCAGTCGTTTGATGATCGTTTGCTTAAGAAGATTGGACGTAAACACTCTGCTCAAGATGTATTTGACACAATGAGTATTGTAGAGCAAGCCGATTTTCAAAATGTTAGCATTGATTTGATTTTCGCCTTACCTAATCAAACAATGGAAAGTTTTGAGGATACATTGGATAAAGCTTTAGCGCTTGATTTACCTCATTATTCGTTGTATTCGTTGATTCTTGAAAATAAAACAATGTTCTACAACTGGGCAAGACAAGGCAGACTACATTTGCCAGGTATTGACACAGAAGGAGACATGTTTGAAAGAGCGATTGAACGCATGACGAAAGCTGGTAAGAAACAATATGAGGTGAGTAATTTTGCTGAACCGGGTAAGGAAAGTAAGCATAATATTGTCTATTGGAACAACGATCATTATTATGGTCTTGGAGCAGGTGCAAGTGGATATTTAGGTGATAAAAGGTATAAAAATCATGGCCCAATACAGCATTATTTAGAGCCGTTAAGACACGATGACTTACCGACCATTCAAATAGAAAATTTGACTAAGGAAAATCAAATGGAAGAAGAAATGTTTTTAGGGTTGAGAAAAATTGAGGGTGTTTCTGTTTCTCATTTTGAATCAAAATTTAATCATTCTTTCCAATCTGTATATGGTGATATTGTGGCACAGTTAGTGCATGATGGATTAGTAAAGCAAACGAATGATAGAGTAGCTTTGACCGAACAAGGGTTAATTTTAGGGAATGACGTATTCGAAAAGTTCTTACTCTCAAAATAATAAAACATGACATTACTCCTCTAGGAATAGGGAATGATGTCATGTTTTTTATTTTTTCATTAATTGTTATTTATATTTATAGATAAACACCAACTCCAAGCAGAATAATAGATACGATGGCAATAGCAATCATGAGTTTTGTGACAAATTTTAACCATTTGTCAAATGTGATGCCTACCATTGCAAGAGAAGCAAGTACTAATCCAGTTGGTGTGACAAATGAAATAATTCCTTGTCCCCAATTATAAGCATCTACAACTATAGCTCTATCAACACCTACAACATCTGCTAATGGAGCCATGATAGGCATAGACAAAACAGCAAGTCCAGATGAAGAAGGAATAAAGAATCCAAGAAGGATATAAATGAAATACATTATAGTGGAAAAGAATACACCACTCATATTTGATACGCTATTACTTAGCCAGTACATCAGGGTATCGCTAATCATACCGTTCTCCATGATAATTGTCACGCCACGAGCAAGTCCGATAACCAGTGCCACACCAAGTAAATCAGATGCACCGGTCACAAATTCACTGACAAAAGTTTGTTCATTTAATCCGGATATTAGAGCGAGTATAAATGTAATGAGTAAGAACAGTGAAGATATTTCAACAAAAAACCAATTTAATTCTTTTACGCCGTACACCATGAAGACAAAACCTAAAGCAAAAATAGCTAACATTAGTTTTTTCTTAAATCAAAGACTGGAACCTCTGATAATTCATTCGAATGAAGAAATTTTTCTTCAAGTTCTTCTTTTTGATCGTAAATTAATGATGTTTCGGGGTGTTTTCTAACTCTTTCAGCATAACGAATGGTATATCCAATACACATGCCTGTACCAAGAATGAGCATGACAAGTCTGAGAGCTAATCCATCTGTAAAGTTAATCCCGGCTGTATTACTAGCGATGACGATTGAAAACGGATTAATCGTTGATGCTAAGGTGCCGATACAACTACCGAGATAAATAGTTGCAATTGCTACGAGTGCATCATAACCAGCTGCCATAAAAATAGGGACGAGAATGGGATAAAAAGCAATGGTTTCTTCTGCTAAACCAAACGTGGTTCCCCCAAGAGACACAAGAGATAATACGAGAATAATTAACCATTTCTCTTTTCCTTTTAATTGATTCGATAGGGCATTCATCCCAGCTGTGAATGCACCTGTTTTATTAATGACACCAATGATTCCACCTAGTATTAAGACAAATGTAATAATATCAATGGATTCTCCTAAACCTTGAACTGGTGCATTTAAAAAATCACTGAGTGCGCCAACTAAGCCTTTGTTCTCTCGTTCTAATTCTTGATAGGTATCTGGAATTGCGACAGGCTTGTAAACAGAACCATCTTCAAATTTTTCGATTTTGGTGTTTACGTTGTATTTGTTTAGTGTTTTTTGTGTACCAGGCTCTGATGATTTTTCACCAGTAGGTTGTGTAATGATAAATTCAGACTTATCTAAATCATAACTCAAACTAGCGTACTTACCTGCAGGAATAAAATAAGTTAAAATCATAACTAACAATAAAACAAGTAAGATAACAGTGTAGGCCGACGGGAAACTAAACGCTTTCTTTTTCTTCTCCAAAAAAATCAACTCCATTCGATTTGTTCTATTATTATTATAAAACTTTTAAAAATGAACACAATAAAGAAAAAGATTCAGGTAATAAACAGATGTGTGTTTTATCACAAAAGAATAAAAAGTATCAGTTGTTTTTAATTTTAGCACTCGCGGTATGAGAGTGCTAAAAATGTGAGTTTATCTGTTGACAAAAAAATTAAAACTTGATATATTAGTAAATGTGATTAGCACTTGTAATTGATGAGTGCTAAAAAAGAAGGTGATGATAGTGTTAAGTGACAGACAATTAAATATTTTTCATTTGCTCGTTAAGTTGTATACTGAGACAGGCATGCCTGTCGGCTCAATCACATTGATGAAGCATGGCATAAAAGCCAGTTCAGCCACAATTCGAAATGATTTAGTAAAATTGGAAGATTTAGGTCTGATTCAAAAAATGCATTCATCATCTGGACGTATCCCATCAGTTAAGGGATACCGATATTATGTCGATCATTTGATGGAGCCTTCAGAAGTATCTTCAAATGAAATTGTTCAAATTCGTCAATTGTTTAATCGACGGTACAATGCTACAAATGAGATTATCGAGTTTTCAGCAAAGATATTGTCCGAATTAACAAGTTACACAGCTTTTTCTCTAGGACCAGAAGTAAAGGAAAGAAAATTAACAGGATTTAGAATTGTTCCGTTAAATAATAATCAGCTGATTGCGATTGTTGTGACGGATCAAGGTTATGTGGAAAGCCAAGTGTTTTCTATTCCACAATCCATTTCATCTGAAGACATTGAGAAAATGACTCGAATTATCAATGAACGGTTAGTTGGAGAAAGTTTACTAACGGTCTATCACAAGTTGCGAACCGAGATACCCTTAGTTCTACAAAAATATTTCACGAATTCAGCCAATGTCCTCTACTTATTCGAAGAGGTTTTTACACAAGCCTTTGATGAGCAAGTATATGTTGGTGGTGGAATGAATCTTCTCAACTCGGATATGGTAACAGATGTGTCAGAGTTTAAATCAGTGTATTCACTAATTAGTGACACCGAACAATTAACGGAATTAATTCTTCCAGAAGATTCTGGTGTGAAGATAAAGATTGGTGATGAGCTAAACAACGACTTGTTACAAAATATGAGTTTGATAACCGCGTCATATGATGTGTCAGACCACGGAAAAGGAGTTATTGCCTTGCTAGGACCGACTAGTATGTCATACTCTAAATTACTTGGATTAGTAAATGTGTTTACAGATGAATTATCTGGACATTTAGATTCTTATTATAGAGGGTTAGATACCTCAATGGACAGTTAATGTCCGGAAGGAGAGGCGTAAATTGAAAGAAGAAAATAAAGAAGAAAACGTTCAACAAGAAGAAGTTGAAAAAGTCGAAGAAGTCGAAGAAGTCGTTGAAGTATCTGTAGAAGATACATTGAAAAAAGAATTAGATGATATGGAAGATAAGTTTTTAAGAGCTCAAGCAGAAATTGCTAACATGAGAAATCGCCACAATAAAGAAAGAGAAGATGCTGCGAAGTATCGTGCTCAAGATTTGGCGAAAGAGTTATTATCATCATTGGATAATTTGGATAGAGCATTAGAAATTGAAACAACAGACGAGCATAGCGAGAGCATGAAAAAAGGCATTCAAATGGTTCGAGAAAGTATGATTCATGCTTTAAAACAATCTGGTGTGGAAGAAATTAAATCGCTAGGTGAATCTTTTGATCCGAATTTACATCAAGCTGTCCAAACACTTCCTTTAGAAGATGGACAAGAATCGGATGAGATTGTTCAAGTATTACAAAAAGGCTATATTTTACATGATCGTATTTTACGACCAGCTATGGTAGTCGTTGCACAATAAGCAGTCATAACAATATAAACTAACTAATATAAAGGGGATTTTTAATATGAGTAAAATTATCGGAATTGACTTAGGAACAACTAACTCTGCAGTATCTGTATTAGAAGGCGGAGAAGCAAAAATCATTACAAACCCAGAAGGTAATCGCACAACACCTTCAGTTGTATCATTCAAAAATGGTGAAATTCAAGTAGGTGAAGTAGCAAAACGTCAAGCAGTAACAAATCCTGATACTGTTGCATCAGTTAAACGCCACATCGGTGAAGTGGGTTATAAAGTTGATGTAGATGGCAAAACATATACACCACAAGAAATATCAGCTATGATTTTACAATATCTAAAAGGATTTGCTGAAGATTATTTAGGTGAAAAAGTAGATAAAGCTGTTATTACAGTACCTGCTTACTTCAATGATGCACAACGTCAAGCAACAAAAGATGCAGGTAAAATTGCTGGATTAGAAGTTGAACGTATTGTAAACGAACCAACTGCAGCTGCATTAGCATATGGTTTAGATAAAACAGATAAAGAAGAAAAAGTCTTAGTATTTGACCTTGGTGGCGGTACATTTGACGTGTCTATTCTTGAATTAGGCGATGGTGTATTTGATGTATTATCAACAGCTGGTGATAATAATTTAGGTGGGGATGATTTTGATGAAAAAATTATTGCTCATTTAGTAGAAGAATTTAAAAAAGAAAATGGTATTGATCTATCAAAAGACAAAATGGCAGTACAACGTTTGAAAGATGCGGCTGAAAAAGCTAAAAAAGATTTATCTGGTGTGACAAGCACTCAAATTAGCTTACCATTTATTACAGCTGGGGACGCTGGACCATTGCATTTAGAATTGAATTTAACACGTGCTAAATTTGACGAATTAACATCAGACTTAGTTGAACGTACTAAAATTCCAGTGCGTCAAGCAATTAAAGATGCAGGCATTTCAGCATCAGAAATTGATGAAATTATCTTAGTTGGTGGTTCTACACGTATTCCTGCTGTTGTTGAAGCGGTACGTAAAGAAACAAGCAAAGAGCCAAACAAATCAGTGAATCCAGACGAAGTTGTAGCAATGGGTGCGGCTATTCAAGGTGGCGTTATCACTGGTGATGTGAAAGATGTTGTCTTATTGGACGTAACACCATTATCATTAGGTATCGAAACAATGGGTAGTGTCTTCACTAAATTAATCGATAGAAACACAACAATTCCAACTAGTAAATCTCAAGTGTTCTCAACAGCAGTTGACAATCAACCAGCAGTAGATATCCATGTATTGCAAGGTGAGCGCCCAATGGCAACAGATAACAAGACATTAGGTCGTTTCCAATTGACAGATATTCCAGCTGCACCAAGAGGAATTCCTCAAATCGAAGTGACATTTGATATTGATAAAAATGGTATTGTTAATGTAAGTGCTAAAGATTTAGGCACTCAAAAAGAACAAACAATCACAATCAAATCTTCTTCAGGTCTTACAGATGAAGAAATTGATCGTATGGTTAAAGATGCAGAAGCAAATGCAGAAGCAGATAAAGAACGTAAAGAAGAAGTTGATTTAAGAAATGATGTAGATGCTTTATTATTCTCAGTTGATAAAACATTAGGAGAATTAGAAGGTAAAGTAGATGCAGAAGAAGTGAAAAAAGCAGAAGCAGCTCGTGATGAGTTAAAAGCAGCAGTTGAAGCAAACAATATCGAAGACATGAAGACTAAGCGTGATACATTGAATGAAATCGTTCAAGCATTAACAGTTAAATTATACGAACAAGCAGCTCAACAACAAGCAGCAGAAAATCCAGAAGCAGCACAAACTGGAGCTGATGATGTTGTAGATGCAGACTTCGAAGAAATTAATGAAGACTAGTCAGTTGTTATAGAATATGATTGAAGAAAAAGCCAAAGCGTTGAGCTTTTGGCTTTTTCTCTTATGTGATGAAATAAGGTTCCGAATTAGTGTGTTTTATGATATGATTTATTAGATAAAAGTAGAAAGAATTGGAGGGTTACGCAAAATGGCAAAAAAAGATTATTATGAAGTCTTAGGTGTGTCAAAAACAGCGACAGACGATGAAATAAAAAAAGCCTATCGTAAATTATCAAAAAAATACCATCCAGATATAAATAAAGAGGCAGATGCAGAAGATAAATTTAAAGAATTATCAGAGGCATTTGAAGTATTAAGTGATTCGCAAAAGCGTGCAGCTTATGATCAATATGGTCATGCTAGTACAGATCCTAATTTTGGAGCAGGCGGATTTGGTGGCGGCTTTCAAGATTTTGGCGGTAGTGGATTTGGTGGATTCGAAGATATATTTGAATCATTCTTTGGAGGCGGCGGTGGCCGTGGTTCAAATGCTAATGCACCTAGACAAGGATCAGATTTACAGTATGGATTAGATCTTACATTTAACGAAGCAATTTTTGGTTTAGAAAAAAGTATTCGTTATAACCGAGAAGACGAGTGTGCAACCTGTCATGGGTCTGGAGCAAAACCAGGTACACAACCTGAAACCTGTCCTAAATGTAGTGGTTCTGGTACGATTAATGTTGAAAGACAGACACCATTAGGTAGAATGATGAGTCGTCAGGCATGTGATGAGTGTCATGGGTCTGGAAAAATTATTAAAGAAAAATGTACAACGTGTAATGGTGCTGGTCGTATGGTTAAATCTCATTCTGTTAAAGTAACAGTTCCAGCTGGGGTTGAAGATGGTCAACAAATGAGATTAGCAGGTCAAGGTGAAGCCGGATACAATGGTGGACCATATGGTGACTTGTATGTGGTGTTCAAAGTAGAAGAAAGCCCAATTTTTGAACGAGAAGGGTCTGAAATTTACTACAATGAAAGTATTTCATTCGCGCAAGCAGCGCTTGGAGATGAAATTGAAGTACCAACTGTACATGGTAGAGTGAAGTTAAGGATACCAGCGGGCACACAAACAGGTACAACGTTCAGATTAAAAGGGAAAGGTGCACCGAAGTTACGCGGTAGTGGCAATGGTGATCAGCAAGTTACAGTCACAGTGAAAACACCTACTGAATTAAATGACGCACAGAAAAAAGCAATGCGTGAGTTTTTAGAAGCAAGTGGAGATAAAGCAATCATTGAACAAGAAGAGGGTTTTTTTGATAAAATGAAAGATGCTTTCTCAACAGGGAATAAAAAAAAACGTAAGTAATCATTATGCTACTGATGATGGCTAGAAAAACTTGAGGGTAATACTTCAAGTTTTTTCTTGTATCTAAGTTGTTTGTCTAAGGAGGAATAAACAAGTGAAAAAAGAACAATCAAAGTTTAAAGGGATTTTTTTAGCTATTCTGGGTTCTGTCTTTTGGGGTGGTTCCGGTGTTTTTGCACAATTTTTGATGCAGGATAAGCAAGTCTCCACTAGTTGGTTAGTTGGAACTCGAATGGTCATAGCTGGTATGCTAATACTTGGTGTTCTTGGTTTTAAGCATCCTGAAAATGTTTTGAAACCCGTTACATCGGGCAAGAGACGTCATGTCACTAGTTGTATTTAGTTTATTTGGTGTGATTGTTCTACAATATTCCTTTTTTACAGCAATTCATAAGAGTAATGCTGCGACAGCGACGATCTTACAATTTTTAGCACCAGTATTTTTAGTGATTTATTTTTCGCTAGTAACAAAGAAACGTCCAAATAAATTGAGTTTGTTCAGCTTAGGATTGTCTCTTGTCGGGACTTTTCTATTGGTAACAGGGGGAGATGTGACTCGACTGTCCATATCAGTTGAGGGATTTATTTGGGGACTATTGGCTGGTTTTTTTGGTGCTTTTTATATCGTTCAACCTCGCCGATTATTAGTAAAATATGGAACAACATTGATTATTGGTTGGGGAATGTTGATTGGTGGTGTGTTGTTTCAATTTATTCACCCAATGTGGATAGGTTATCCAACATTTGATGGCATAACACTTTTGGGTATTGCGTTTGTTATTGTGTTTGGTACTATTTTTTCTTATATGTGTTTATTGAAAAGTACAGACTATATTCCAGCTCAATTTGCCAGTTTGTTAACGTCATTTGAACCACTTAGCTCGGCCCTTTTATCAAGTCTGTTTTTGGGAGTGGTTTTAACGAAAATTGAAATGCTCAGTATGTGTATTATTATTTTTTCAGTTTTCTTGTTATCAAAAAATGAAGACGTGTAAGTAACAATGATTTTATTTTCTGTAAAAATAAGCTATAATGAAACAGATAACTTTAGGAGTAATACATACTCTAAAGAATTTTAGGAGGTAACTTAATGTCTAAACAACAAATTGGTGTCGTTGGTATGGCGGTAATGGGGAAAAATTTAGCGTTAAATATTGAAAGTCGAGGATATTCGGTGTCTGTTTTTAATAGAACTGCATCTAAAACGGAGGAAGTTATTGCGGAACATCTTGACAAAAAATTAGTTCCAACGTATTCTATTGAAGAATTTGTTGATTCTTTAGAGAAACCACGTCGCATTATGCTAATGGTAAAAGCTGGGAAAGCAACGGATTTGACTATCCAAAGCTTGTTACCTCATTTGGATAAAGGGGATGTATTAATCGATGGTGGAAATACATTCTTTGAAGATACAATTAGACGTAATGAAGCATTAGCTAATTCAGGTATTAATTTCATCGGTACAGGCGTATCTGGTGGTGAAGAGGGAGCATTAAAAGGTCCTTCAATGATGCCAGGAGGCCAAAAAGAAGCTTATGAGTTAGTGAAACCAATTTTTGAACAAATTGCAGCGAAAGCTGAAGACGGTGAACCATGTGTGACATACATTGGACCTAACGGTGCTGGGCACTATGTTAAGATGGTTCATAATGGAATTGAATATGGGGATATGCAATTAATTGCAGAATCATATGACATTTTAACACGTGTTCTTGGTTTATCAGTGGAGGAAGTAGCAGACATTTTCACTGACTGGAACCAAGGAGAATTGGATAGTTATTTAATGGAAATAACGTCTGATATTTTAACCAGAAAAGATGACTTAGGAACGGGCAAACCGATTGTAGAAGTTATTTTAGATGCAGCTGGTAACAAAGGAACGGGTAAATGGACGAGTCAAAGTGCTCTTGATTTAGGTACGCCATTACCACTTATAACTGAGTCTGTATTTGCACGTTATATTTCAGCACTGAAAGAAGAGCGTGTGGAAGCAAGTAAAATCATTCCACAACCAACTGTACCAGAGTTTACTGGAGACAAAAAAGAAGTGGTTGAAAAAATAAGACAAGCACTTTATTTTAGTAAAATCATGAGTTACGCACAAGGATTTGCTCAAATGAGAACAGCAAGTGAAACCAATGATTGGGATTTGAACTACGGAGAAATCGCGAAGATTTTCCGTGCTGGATGCATCATTCGTGCACGATTTTTACAAAAAATTACAGATGCGTATGATCGTAATCCTGATATTAAGAATTTGTTGTTAGATGAATACTTTTTAGATATTACTAAAAAGTATCAACAATCAGTAAGAGATGTTGTGTCATTAGCTGTTCAAGCAGGAGTTCCAACACCGACATTCTCTTCAGCTATTTCGTACTTCGATTCATACCGAACAGCTGATTTACCAGCTAACATTATTCAAGCACAAAGAGATTATTTTGGTGCTCATACGTATCTTAGAAAAGACCGTGAAGGCGTGTTCCATTACGATTGGTATGGAGCAGATAAATAAAACAAAGTGACTGTTAAAAGAACACCCACTGATTGTCAGTGGGTGTTCTTTTATTTGTTATCATAATGAATAAATTATCACAAGCTGTAATGGTTGCAAAAGAATTTATATTTGTATATGATATACTTCTGATAATTGAAAGAAAGAAGGGTAATGAATGGCTTTATTGATTAATAAGTTAAAATCAAACGGACGTCTAGTACTGTTTTCGTTTATTATGACTAGTATTTCAGTTGCTTCACAATTATGGCAACCAAAATTATTGCAAAAAGTAATGACGGCAATTATTAACGAAGATAACAACGAGATGAAAACAGTTGGTATAACGTTGCTTATAGTTGCCGTTATTGGTTTGCTTGCAGGGGTGGTCAATACTGTACTCGCAGCGAAAGTGTCACAAGAAGTAGCATCTGAGATTAGAGCAGATGGATTTAAAAAAATCCAAACCTTTTCATTTAGCAATATTGAAAGGTTTTCTACGAGCAATTTAGTTGTGAGACTTACAAACGATGTTACTCAAGTTCAAAATATTGTTATGATGGGGTTGCAAACGATATTAAGAATTCCAATTATGTTTGTGGGGAGCTTCATTTTAGCAATGATGACCTTACCGCAACTATGGTGGATTATCATTTTATTAGTTATTTTAGTATTTGTTACAGTGATGTCAGTGTTTGGTTTAATGGGCAAACATTTTACAAAAATACAGGGCTATATTGAAAAAGTGAACAGTATTGCAAAAGAGAATTTATCTGGTATGAGAGTAGTGAAATCATTTGTACAAGAAGAAAATGAAATTGACAAGTTTACGAGTGTATCTGATAAATTAGCCATGCATACAATTAAAGTTGGCAATTTATTTTCGATTATGATTCCAACGTTTATGTTAATTTCAAGCTTAGCGATTGTAGGCTCTATTTATTTTGCTGCTGATTTAGCTAAAACAGATTTGGAAGTTGTAGGAGCTATTGTGTCATTTATGAATTACTTGATGCAGATTATGATGAGTATTATTATTGGTGGAATGATGATGATGATGGCTTCTAGAGGTATGGTGTCATTAGGCCGTTTAAACGAAGTCCTTATTACAGAACCAGATATTACATTTGATGAAGAACCGGTGAGTCTGATAAGTGATGGATCAGTCGTTTTTGATCATGTGTCATTTACTTATGAAGGTGATGACCATTCGACTTTAAAAGATATTTCTTTTCAGGCGAAAAGTGGTCAGTCAGTTGGGATTGTTGGGGCAACAGGTGCTGGAAAATCAACGTTAGCACAGTTAATTGCTAGGATGTATGATCCGACAGAAGGAGTCATTAAAGTTGGTGGCGTTGACTTAATCCATGTTGGAAAAAGTGATTTAAGGAATTCAGTCGCTTTAGTGTTACAAAAAGCCATTTTATTTTCAGGAACCATTGCTGATAATTTGAGACAAGGAAAAAAACAGGCGAATAATTCTGATATGCAACGTGCATCAAGAATCGCCCAAGCGAGCGAATTTATTGATCGTCAGTCTGATGGTTATTATAGTCAAGTTGATGAGCGTGGATCGAATTTTTCTGGTGGTCAAAAGCAACGTCTTTCTATCTCAAGAGGTGTGATTGGACAGCCTAAAGTTTTAGTGTTAGATGATAGTACAAGTGCGCTAGATGCGCGTTCAGAAAAATTAGTAAAAGAGGCGTTGACGAACGAATTGACAAATACCACAACGTTTATTATTGCACAAAAAATATCGTCAGTTGTTCAAGCCGATACTATTTTAGTCCTTGATGAGGGTGAGTTAGTAGCAGAAGGCACACATAAAGAGTTATTACAAACAAGTGATGTGTACCGAGAAATTTATGACACTCAAAAAGCAAAGGAGGTAGAGTAATATGACAACGAAAAAAGAGTCAAATAAAACGAGTATTATTCACTTCTTTTGGTATTATTTAAGGATGCATAAGCTAAAATTAATAGTGATTATGGTCGCTATTATCTTCTCTACATACCTTCAAGTTAAAGCACCACAATATAGTGGGAAAGCAATTGAAGAGTTAGCTAAATATGCAGGAACCTATTTTGCCACTCAACATGCGGATAAAGGTCCTTTTGTAAGTGTCATAAAATTATTGGTTGGGCTTTATTTATTAAATTGGATCGCGATGTTTGTTCAAAATATGTTGATGTCAGCTGTTACAGGGAAATCAACGAATAAAATGCGAATTAATTTGTTTAAAAAATTAGAACGCATCACCATCCAATATTTTGACGAGCATCAAGACGGTGAAATATTGAGTCGTTTTACCAGTGATTTAGACAATATTTCTAATACAATGAATCAAGCGTTGATTCAGGTCTTAACAAATATGTCGATGATGGTTGGCGTCTTAATTATGATGTTTAGAGAAAATGTGAAGATGTCATGGGCGACGCTGGGTATTTCTCCGTTGGCCATTTTGATTGCCGTATATATTATTAAACAGGCTGAAAAGAACGTGGCCATTCAACAAGAAAATATTGGTAAATTAAATGGGTATGTGGACGAAAAAATATCAGGACAAAAAGTAATCATTACTAACGGTCTTGAGGAAGAGACTATTGATGGGTTTAATACGCTGAATGAAGACGTAAAAAAAGCAACCTTTAAAGGACAAGTCTATTCTGGTTTATTATTTCCAACCATGCAAGGGATATCGTTATTAAATACAGCCATTGTTATTTTCTTTGGAGGCTGGTTAGTGCTAAATGGTGATATTGATAAAGCAGCTGGGTTAGGGTTAATCGTTATGTTTATTCAATATTCTCAGCAATTTTATATGCCGTTAACGCAAATATCTTCTCAATTTAGTATGTTACAATTAGCCTTTACAGGGGCACGACGATTGAATGACATTTTTTCTGTTGATGATGAGTATGAGAGACCAGATGTAACTGAACTAACAGGAGTAGAGAAAGAAGTGTCTCTGAATGATGTTAATTTTTCGTATGTGGAAGGAAAACCTATATTAAAAAATGTGACGATGAAAGCCAAAAAAGGACAGATGGTTGCTTTAGTGGGGCCAACTGGTTCAGGTAAAACAACAGTGATGAATTTATTAAATCGTTTCTATAATGTTGATAGTGGCTCAATTACTATAGATGACAGTGATATTAGAGATGTGTCACTACAAAGCCTTAGATCAAACATTGGGATTGTGTTACAAGAATCTGTGCTATTCTCAGGAACGATTCGTGATAATTTGATATTTGGTAAACGAGATGCAACAGATGAAGAAATCGAGTCTGCTGCTAAACAAGCTCATATTCATGATTTTATTATGAGTTTAGAAGATGGCTATCAAACATATGTTAACGATGAAAATAGTGTTTTCAGCGTTGGACAAAAACAATTAATTAGTATTGCTAGAACGATATTAACGAATCCATCGTTACTCATTTTAGATGAAGCGACAAGTAATGTAGACACAGTTACTGAAAGTCGTATTCAAAAAGCAATGGAAACAATTGTTGAAGGTCGTACGAGCTTTGTGATCGCACATCGATTGAAAACTATCTTGAATGCAGATTATATTGTCGTATTAAATCAAGGCGAAATCATTGAAGAAGGTACGCATCACGAGCTAATTGCTAAAGAAGGTTTTTATGCTGAGCTTTATGAAAATCAATTTGTGTTTGAGTAAAAGTTAGAGGAAATTCCTCTAACTTTTTTTTATTTATGACAGTCTAGATGGATAATTAAAAAATGATGCTTATTAGAATAGATTTTTTAGGTAATTATCGTTATAATATGTAAGTATACGGAGAAAAATGTGATTATTCGAGA
The DNA here is from genome assembly GCA_052104115.1 of Vagococcus sp. GTDB lineage: Bacteria > Bacillota > Bacilli > Lactobacillales > Vagococcaceae > Vagococcus. The sequence goes on from JBQELZ010000021.1 coordinate 19,391, forward strand.
AAGGCATGTGTAATTATGTCAAATAATATATTAATTATTGAAGATGAAAAAAATCTAGCTCGTTTTGTGGAGCTAGAATTGAAACATGAAGGGTATGACACACAGGTTCACTATAATGGTCGAACCGGATTAGAAGCAGCTCTTAGCGAAGAATGGGATGCGATTCTTTTAGATTTAATGCTACCAGAGTTAAATGGATTAGAAGTATGTCGTCGTATTCGACAAGTAACAAATACACCTATCATTATGATGACCGCACGAGACTCTGTGATTGACCGAGTATCTGGACTAGACCATGGAGCCGATGATTATATCGTAAAACCATTTGCTATTGAGGAGTTACTAGCGAGATTACGTGCACTGTTACGTCGAATCGATATTGAAGGCGATAAAAACATTACAAAACAAACAACAATTACGTATCGAGATTTAACAATTGAAAAAGAAAATAGAGTTGTTCGACGTGGAGACGAAATCATTGAGTTAACTAAACGTGAATATGAATTACTATTAATTTTGATGGAAAATATCAACGTTGTTTTATCCAGAGATGTTCTTTTAAATAAAGTCTGGGGATATGAAATTGAAGTTGAAACCAATGTAGTGGATGTGTATATTCGCTATTTACGTAATAAAATCGATGTTCCTGGTGAAGATAGCTATATCCAAACCGTTCGAGGAACTGGCTATGTTATGAGATCGTAATGAAACTGCGTGAAAAAATAGGATTTCCATCAAAATTATCTTGGCGTTCGATTACATTCAAGTGGACGTTTTTAACAGCTTTGGCTATTTCTATTTTGTTTACTGTATTTGCTTTTTTTACCTATCAAACAAGTACACAAATCATGATTGAACAAGAAGAGAAAAATTTTAATCGTACGATGAATGAAATTACGTCAAGGCTGTCTAGATCCTCTGAACCGTTAACACTTAATAGTACCGTGTTTTATTTAAAAGAGTCGACAGGTGAGTATGTAGGGGACAACTATTATGATAGAGACACGCTAGAGGCTAGCTTGATGAAGTTAAATAGCTTTATCTCAGAGCTATCCAAACCTGAATTAAATGCTAAAGTATATGGTGTTGATGAAAGTCTGGTATTTGAAACCAAAAACCTGTATTTACCATTTGAAGAAACCACATCTAAAAAAGCCAATATTCAAACGTACAATAATATTACAGGATTAATAGCATTACAGCCGATTATTTCGCAGAAAACGGGCAAAAAAATTGGGTATGCTCAGGGTTTTTATGAGTTAAATAATTACTACACAGTTCGAACGAACTTACTCAATATGCTAATTGTATTAGATATTATTGGTGTCTTGTTCAGTATTGTATTAGGTTTTATTTTATCGACGTACTTTACGAGTCCATTGAGGAAAATGGCGAACACGTTAAATTCAATTGAAGAAGCTCATAAAACAGGCATTAGAATACCTGTACCAAAAGCCAATGATGAGATATCGGATTTAGCCATGGCGTTTAATGATATGTTAGAGAGGATGCAACGGTTTATACTTCAACAACAACAATTTGTTGAAGATGTCTCTCATGAATTACGAACCCCAGTAGCGGTTATTGAAGGACATATTAATTTATTAAATCGTTGGGGAAAAGATGACCCGTTAGTATTAGAAGAATCTTTAGATGCCTCGTTACAAGAGATTACTCGTATGAAGAGTTTGGTGCAAGAGATGCTAGATTTGTCTCGTGCTGAGCAGTCGGAATTTCATTATTCGGATAAGACAACAACAGCTAAAGATGTGATTCATACTACAGTGAACAATTTCAGAATGCTCTATCCAGAATTTACGTTTGTGTTGGATGATGATTTGAGTCAAGATGTAATGGTGAAAGTCTATCGCAATCATTTTGAGCAATTGCTGATTATTTTATTAGATAATGCAGTGAAGTATTCGACTGATCGTAAGGAAGTTTTGGTTTCAGCTTCTCTGTCTTATCATTATTTAGATGTAATGATACAAGATTTTGATGAAGGCATTTCAAAAGAAAATGTAGACAATATTTTTAATCGTTTTTATCGGGTTGATAAAGCACGTGCAAGAAATACAGGAGGAAATGGCTTAGGATTATCTATAGCTCAACAGTTGGTGGACAACTACAATGGTAAAATTTCAGTGAAGAGCCATTTAAACCATGGAACTGCCTTTAAGTTCTCTTTACCCTTTATCGATCCAGAAGAACTATCAGAAAATAAAAATAGCTCGGACAAACAAGAAGAGTCTCAGATTTAATATTGAGGCTCTTTTTAGTTAGTGATTTAGTAATGTTTAGAAGTAAATTATGGTATAATACTGTGGTGATGTCAGATTAAAACCTTAAAGGAGGAGCTAAAATTGGAAATAGAGAAAACAAATCGAATGAATGCGTTGTTTGAATTTTACTCAACTCTTTTAACGGAAAAGCAAATGAATTATATAGAATTGTACTATGCAGATGATTTTTCCTTAGGCGAGATTGCTGAAGAGTATGATGTTAGTCGACAAGCTGTTTACGATAATATAAAGCGAACGGAAAAATTACTTGAGACATACGAGAGAAAGTTACATTTGTTTTCAAATTATGTCGTACGAAGTGAAATAATTGAAGAAATAAAAACGTTGTTACAAGACAAGGATAATCAACTAAATACCATTAATGAATTGCTAGATAGTATTCAGGAAATTGAAGAAGAGTAGGAGAAGATAGAATGGCTTTTGAAAGTTTAACAGACCGCTTACAGGTCGCAATGAGTAATTTAAAGAAAAAAGGAACGGTTAAAGAAGAAGACGTAAAAGATATGATGCGTGAGATACGACTTGCTTTACTGGAAGCAGATGTTAACTTACAAGTGGTACGTGGTTTTACAAAAAGCGTTGGAGAGCGAGCAGTTGGAATTGAAATTCTTGAATCTTTAAATCCGACGCAACAAATTGTTAAAATAGTGGATGAAGAGTTAACAAAAGTATTAGGATCAGAGGCCGTTGCTTTAAATAAATCACCAAAAATTCCAACAATCATTATGATGGTTGGGTTACAAGGTGCTGGTAAAACAACTTTTGTTGGGAAATTGTCAAACTTCTTAAAACAAAATGAAAAAGCTAGACCGTTATTAATTGCAGGGGATGTGTACCGTCCAGCAGCGATAGATCAATTAAAAGTGATTGGTCAACAATTAGATATCCCTGTATTTGATATGGGAACAGATGTTGATCCAGTGGAAATTGTCAAACGTGGTTTAGAACAAGCGAAACAAAATAAAAATGATTATGTTTTTATCGATACGGCAGGTCGTTTACATATTGATGAGCATTTAATGGATGAGTTGCAACGCATTAAAGAATTTGCTCAACCAAATGAAATTCTCTTAACAGTAGATGCGATGACAGGGCAAGATGCGGTTACTGTGTCTCAAAGTTTTAATGAGCAATTAGACGTCACAGGCGTTGTCTTAACCAAACTTGATGGAGACACTCGTGGTGGTGCGGCCCTATCAATTAGGGCAATTACTGGTAAACCAATTAAGTTTATTGGGACAGGTGAGAAATTAACAGATGTTGAGGTATTCCATCCCGATCGTATGTCTGGTCGTATCCTTGGAATGGGTGATATGTTAACCCTGATTGAAAAAGCCCAACGTGATTATGATGAAGAAAAGGCAGAAGAATTAGCTCGCAAAATGCGTGAAAATGCATTTGATTTTAATGATTTTATTGAGCAACTTGATCAAGTGATGGAAATGGGTCCTTTAGAAGACTTACTTAAAATGATACCAGGTATGAACAATATGCCAGGGATTGAAAATTTACAAGTGGACCAAAAAGAAGTTGACCGTAAAAAAGCTATGGTATTTTCTATGACACCTGCAGAACGTGCTAATCCCGATTTATTAAATCCGAGTAGACGACGTCGTATCGCTGCTGGTTCTGGTAATAGTGTTGTTGAGGTCAATCGTATGATTAAGCAATTTAATGAATCACGTAAGATGATGCAACAAATGAGCAAAGGAAATATGCCAGCTGGTTTTGAGAATATGATGGGTGGCGGTGTTCAAGGAAAACTTGGTAAGATGGCCATGAACAAAATGATGAAGAAAAACAAGAAAAAAATGAAAAAAAATAAAAAGAAAAATAAGAAGAAAAAATAAACAAAAAAGTGTCTAGTAAGGCACTTTTTTGTTTATTTTGATAGAGGTGTTAGGATGAAAGATGGGACTTATTTATCTGAATTAATTAAACAAAAGAAAGCTTCTCCAAAAGAATTGATACGAGAGATGAGCGAAAAAGCCAAACAACATGAAGGGTTGAATATGTTTGTAGAGTTAGATGAAGGCAAGGCGCTTGATTATGTGACAAATCAGCTACCTCAGTCACAAAATGGACCGTTTTATGGTGTGCCATTTCCGTTAAAGGATCTTGGACAATCATGTGAAGGGATGAAACAAACGCTTGGCTCAAGGTTGTATCAAACTAATATCAGTCGAAAGACAAATTGTTACATGAAAAAAATAACATCGGCTGGTTTCGTTCCTTTTGGCGTGACGAGGGCGCCAGAATTTGGGTTTAAAAATATCACAGATTCTAGTATTTATGGGACAACAAAAAATGCTTGGAGCCAGGAATATCATGCGGGTGGAAGTAGTGGAGGAGCTGCATCAGTTGTAGCATCTGGGATAGCTCCAATTGCTGGAGCGAGTGATGGTGGAGGGTCTATTCGCATACCTGCAAGTTTTTCAGGGTTAATCGGACTAAAACCAAGTCGGGGTAATATTGTGACAGGCCCGACCAGTTGGAGAGACTGGCAAGGTGCGTCGGTTAATTTTATATTAGGCATTTCAATGAGAGACACAGAAACAATGTTAAAGATTTTATCCCCTGATAATCAGATATCGCCATTCTTGCAACCTGTGACACCGTTACGGCCTCAAAAAGGAACGCCTCTGAAAATTGCTGTTTGTCTGGATTCTCCTGTTGGAAATCCAGTATCAGAAGAAGCAAAAGAGGCGATTAAACAAGCTTGTCTTTTTTTAGAACAGGAAGGGCACGAGGTTCATATGATTCAGTACCCAGTAGATGGAAATCAGCTAATTAGAAGTTATTACCAGATGAATGGTGGAGAGACAGCTCATATGATGAATGAAATCTCCCTGGATTTAAAAAGATCTGTAACGAAGGATGATATGGAGGCAATGACTTGGACTTTGTATCAATATGGAACAAGATTATCTGCAGCTGATTATGTAGCATCGTTTGGTGCATGGGATGACGCAACGTGTCGTATGGAAACCTTATTTAATACTTACGATGTATTTATGTCTCCGACAACGACGATGTCTGCTCCTCATTTAAGCACTGATTTACAGAGTGACCGGATACGACTATCTATGGAACAAGCAGAAGAGTTATCTAAACAAGAATTAGAAGAGCTTGTGTATGACATGTTTGAAAAAGGGTTGTGGCTCACACCTTATACTCAACTGGCAAATTTAACGGGACAACCAGCTATTAGTTTACCGACACATGTCACAAAAGAAGGATTACCTATGGGAGTTCAACTGATGGCGGCAAAAGGACAAGACGCCTTACTAATTGATATTGGGAAATTGTTTGAGCGATACAAACAGTTTAAACTACCAGGCGTTTATCGTTAATTAAATAAAATTCAAGCTGTAAAGAAAAAACACTTTACAAGTGTAAAAAAACCTGTTAAACTATGTTTTGTGATTAAGAAAAGAAATGTGGAGGTGCCTCATTAATGGCAGTTAAAATTCGTTTAAAACGTATGGGTTCTAAAAAGAAACCTTTTTATCGTATGGTAGTAGCAGATTCTCGTTCACCTCGTGATGGACGTTATATCGAAGTTGTGGGAACATACAACCCATTACTAGATCCAGCACAAGTTACAGTTAAAGAAGATTTAATCTTAGACTGGTTATCAAAAGGTGCTCAACCTTCTGATACAGTTCGTAATATTTTATCTCGTGAAGGAATCATGCAAAAACACCACGAAGCTAAATATACTAAAAAATAAGGTGGGGCTTTGAATGACTGATGTAAAAGATTTGGTATTAACCATTGTCCGTCCGTTAGTTAGTCAACCTGATGTAGTCCAGTTAGAAGTCGTCGAGGCTGATAATTTTATGGAGTACAACTTATCTGTAGCACCTGAAGATATTGGACGTATCATTGGTAAACAGGGGCGAGTTGCAAAAGCGATTCGTACGATTGTTTACAGTGTACGTACAGATGAGCCGAAAAGGGTTCGTTTAAATATATTAGATGGAAATGCGTAACACTCAAACATAATGTTTGAGTGTTTTTTTATGTCATAGATAGACTTATAAAAAAATAGCATCACACTAGATGAGATGGTACAATAAGGAAGATACTTTAGGTAAAGAGAGGGAAACAATGTGATTGATTATTTAAATGTAGGGAAAATTGTAAACACACAGGGAATTCGAGGAGAAGTTCGAGTGATATCTAAAACTGATTTTGCGGATGAACGATATCAGCCAGGTCAAACGCTTTATTTATTTCAAGAAGGGAAAAAAGAGTTTCCATTGGTAATTAGTTCTCACAGAAAACATAAAAATTTTGATATTTTGAGTTTTGAGCACCATCCAACTATCAATGACGTAGAAAAATACAGAGATGGAATATTAAAAATCAGAAAAGATCAAATTACTGATTTAGAAGAGAACGCCTTTTACTACCATGAAATTATGGGGCTTGATGTCTTAGATGAAACTGGTAAAAATTTAGGACATATTAAAGAGATACTATCTCCAGGTGCAAATGATGTTTGGGTCATTCAACAAGAGCAAAAAGGTAAGAAAGATATTTTGATACCTTACATTGAATCAGTAGTAAAACACGTTGATTTAGACAACCATCAAGTCTTGGTAGAGATTCCAGAAGGGCTGATAGACGATGCGAATTGATGTATTGACTTTATTTCCTAAAATGTTTGAAGGACCAATGACAGAGTCCATTATCGGAAAAGCTGTGGAGCGAGATGTGTTAGACATTCATGTGTCAAATTTTAGAGATTTTTCGACTAATAAGCACCAACAAGTGGATGATTATCCATATGGTGGTGGTGCTGGTATGCTACTAAAAGTTCAACCAATAGATGATGCATTAACGGCGATTAAATCTGATATTGGGGATGCTAAACAGCGAGTTATTTTACTTGATCCTGCTGGTAAGCCGTTCACTCAAGGTATGGCAGAAGAGTTTTCAAAAGAAGACAGTCTTGTTTTTATTTGTGGACATTATGAAGGGTATGACGAGAGAATTAGAGATCTTGTGACAGATGAAGTGTCATTAGGAGATTATGTATTAACAGGTGGAGAACTAGGTGCTATGGTGATGATAGATGCCACAGTGAGATTATTACCAGATGTATTAGGGAATGATGAGTCTGCCAAGGGGGATTCCCACTCAACGGGATTACTAGAGCATCCGCAATATACTCGACCAGCTAGTTATAACGGAAAAGAAGTGCCTGCTGTTTTAACGAATGGCAATCATAAACTGATTGCAGAATGGCAATTAAAAGAATCGCTTAGACGAACATTGCTTAGACGCCCAGATATGCTTGGAAAAATAGAGATGACTGCAGATATAGAAAAACTATTGCATGATATAAAAATAGAAGAAGGATTGTAAAGAAAAAGCTCTTTACACGAACTTGTAAATATGTTAAGATATCTTGGTGAGTGTAAAGCACTCGCCTATAACAACATTCCGCTGTGTAATAATTCATATGAGTGTTTTGGAATAAGGAGAATGTGGAAATGAATCCATTAATAGAAGAAATTACAAAAGAACAATTACGTTCTGACATCCCATCATTTAGACCTGGTGACACTGTACGTGTTCATGCTAAAGTTGTTGAGGGTACTCGTGAACGTATCCAGTTATTTGAAGGTGTTGTTATCAAACGCCGTGGAGCTGGAGTTAGCGAAACTTATACAGTTCGTAAAATGTCTAGCGGTGTTGGTGTTGAACGTACGTTCCCGATCCACACACCACGTGTTGCTCAAATCGAAGTTGTACGCTACGGTAAAGTACGTCGTGCTAAACTTTATTACCTACGTGCATTACATGGTAAAGCAGCAAGAATCAAAGAAATCCGTCGTTAATAATAATGTTAACAGCTTAGAACCTTTGCTCAGCAAGGGTTCTTTTTTCAGATAGTAATGAAAAATGAGTGTAACATTTACTTAAGAAAAGGAGTGACTATTTATGTTTGATAAAAAAGAAAAAAAGTTTAAATGCAACCGATGTCATAAACAGGTTGAAACAGCCGAAGTATGTTGGACTAAGTGGCAGTTTCCACCTGGTAACATGTCAGCTCAAGACAAATCTATAAAGGCTCTAGAGTATCAAAATGCACCAATCATTTGTTTGAATTGTGCGAATGATATCATGATTGAATCATTTTAGATAGTTTGAAAATAAATTATACTTATTAGATAATACACACAATTAACGTGTGTTGATTTAATTAAATAGAAATAGGGATGGCAGTTAGCCATCCCTATTTATTTGTATTCAATTAAAATAAGAGTAAACTAGGTTGATTTTGAAACATTCAACTAAAAAAGTAAAATCACTTATCACTCATTTTTGACTCACTTGATGTAATTGTAATAATTTTATTGATTGAATCCACATCAATATTGATAGCCCAACTCAGTTCAATGACTTTAAAAGTTGTTTCTGACATGGAAAAGGAACAAGCGATACCCCTGCATCGATAGCATCTTGTACAATGTACTCATCCATACTTTAAACATGTCTAAACACTTTCGCATCAAAATCATTCGCTAGTATTCTCATATGTAAAAATGAGAAAGAATTTAACCTTTGAGTTACTTATTATTAATTCTAGTTATTTTATTATAAAAACAAAATTGTGTTTTTGGTATGTAGGTGAAAGAGGATAGTAAGAGGTATTGATTGTTTTTTTTATAAACGAATTTTTAAAAAAAGTTTATTCTATGTTTGATGAATACTTGTATTAAAGGATTGGGATGAATTGCACAAATAAAGATGTTTAAAATAAAATTTATAAGTCTATTTATTTCTTGGTGGTGATAATAGACGAAAAAGTGAGAGGATTTTGATTTTCATATTAAGAACGTTTACACTCAATAAGCAATCAAGCAACGGAGGTGTTGGTATGTACTTTTATAAGATGACTAGTCAAGATATCAGGACCAATTTAGCTACGGAAGAGTATCTGATGAATCATAAGGAATACGATGAACCCATATTATTACTATATATTCAACAACCATCCATTATTATTGGAAGAAATCAGAATCCTCGGGAAGAGATAGATTTATCTTTAATGAGGAAGTTAGGTGTGACATTGACTCGCCGAAAATCAGGTGGAGGTACTGTGTATGATGATTTAGGAAATATCAGTTTTAGTGTTGTTATGGATAAAAAAGATACTTCATTCGGTGATTATGATACATTGACATTGCCTATTGTTGAGGCATTAAAGTCATTTGGTTTAAAAGACATAGTCATAGATGGTAGAAATGATATAACTTTATATGGGAAAAAAATATCTGGTAATGCGATGTACACAAAAAAGAATAGATTATTTTCTCACGGGACACTACTGTATGATGTGGATCTAGATGTTTTACCTAAATTATTGACAGTGTCCAGAGATAAAATAGAATCAAAAGGAACTCGCTCAGTTAGGTCTAGAGTGACTAATATTAAGCCTTTTCTGACAGAATATTATCAAAGCTTAACAGCGTTTGAGTTTAGAGATGAGTTGATTAAAGCCGTATATCATGTGTCTAGTTTAGATGCTATTTCTCATAAAGAGTTAAGTTTAACTGAACAAGATGAGAAGAGTATTAAGGAGATAGTTGATACGTATTATGGTAATGAACAGTGGATCTACGGAGAAGCTCCGAAGTATTGCATACAAAAGAAAAAACGATTCCCCAAAGTAGGCATCATTGATATCAGAATGAATGTTGAAAAGGGATACGTTACAGATAGTCAAATTTTTGGCGATTTTTTTGGACAACGTTCTATTAAAGAACTTGAGGATTTACTGCAAGGTGTTTTTTTGACAGAATCTTGTTTAAAAGAACGCTTCAATGCAGTAAAAATGAGTGATTATTTTACTGGATTAACAGTAACGGAATGGATTGAATTATTAGTAGAGTAGGTGGAAAGTCGTGATTGAATTGTGTCATGTATCAAAAGAATATAATGGTAGAACCACACATAATGCATTGAATGATGTGAGTCTATCAATCAAAAAAGGGGAAATAGTTGGGGTGGTTGGAGAAAGTGGATCCGGTAAGTCTACCCTCCTTAGACTATTAAATGTAATGGAGCACCCAACAAAAGGAGACATTATTTTTAACGGCACGTCTGTTAGTAAGTGGAATCAAGAAGAGACACGAAGGTATAAGCAACAAGTTGGTATGGTATTTCAACAATTTAATTTACTTAATAATTTAACGGTCAGTCAGAATGTAGCGTTGCCACAAAAGCTTTATCATCAAGTTGATGAACAAAAGGTTCAACTGTTTCTTGATTTTGTAGGGCTCGCTGATAAAAAAGACAGTTATCCTGTGCAATTAAGTGGTGGACAAAAGCAACGAGTCGCAATAGCTAGAGCGTTAATTAATCAACCAAAATTAATTTTATGGGATGAGGCAACAAGTGCCCTTGATGAGAGAACCACGGATGATATTTTGGCAGTATTGTCGAATTACTATCAAGAGTTTAAGCCGTCTATTGTGTTTGTTAGTCATGAATTGTCGACTGTTAAGAAAATGTGCCAACGCGCAATTATTTTAGAAAATGGACAGTTGATTGGTGAAACAAGGATTAATAAACAAAAAGATATTTCTACAAAACAGGCTTATTTAGATAGAGTAATCGGGAGGTTGCAGACCTAATGTTTGCTGAAAAAATAATATATTATTCACCAGAATTGCTTAAATCATTGAGAGAAACTGGTATTATGCTTAGTATTTCTGTATTGAATGGGTTAATCGGAGGGTTAATTATTGGAACACTCATTTTTTTATATGGTCCAAATGGGGTCAAACAAAAAAGAGCGGTGACAACGTTGTTAAATGGATATGTTAATATTATACGTTCTTTTCCTTTTTTATTAATGGTTGTTGCAGTGATTCCGTTAACACGGACTTTATTTGGGACAGCATTCGGCCCGTTGGCGGCATCGTTTCCACTTAGTTTAGTGGCAGTGGCTATCTACTCTAGATTAGTAGAGCAAGTACTACTTGATATCCCAAAAGATGTCATGGTTCTAGCAGATTCATTAGGAGCGACTCATTGGCAATTGATCAAAGAGTTTTTGTTAGTAGAAGCAAAAAGCGGACTTGTTCTTGCGTTAACGTCTATGTTGATTAGTTTAATCTCATACTCTACTGTAATGGGCGTTGTTGGAGGAGGTGGTATAGGCGATTTTGCCATTCGCTATGGGTATCAACGTTATGAAACTGGGATTATGTATACAGCAATCTGTCTAATGATAGTGCTTGTAGGATTTATACAATTAATTGGAACACATGTATCAAAAAATATAGATAAAAGGAAGTAATAAAATGAAAAAAGTAATAATATGCATGGGATTAGTCGCATTAACAATTGGTTTAGCAGCTTGTGGCGCACAAGAAAAAGCAGGAGATAAGCATATAGAAAAGAAAGAAGATAAGGTTATTAAGGTCGCTTCTCAAGCCCCACCAATGACTGATGTTGTCGAAGTGGCAGCCAAAGAGGCGAAAAAAGATGGTTGGACCATTGAATTGGTTCAGGTGAATGATAACATTCAATACAATGAATTATTAAAGAATGAAGAAGTGGATGCTAATTTTGCACAACATGAGCCATACATGACTAAATTTAATCAAGAAAAAGAGGCGAATTTAGTTGCTATCCAAAAAATTTACAATGCAAAAGTAGGGTTTTATTCAAAAGAGTATAAAAAGAATGAGGATATACCAGATGGAGCAAAGGTAGCCATTCCAAGTGATATTTCTAATGAAGGCAGAGCGTTAGCTATTTTGGCAGATCAAGAATTAATTACGTTAGCTGATGGAGTAGGATTTAATGGAACGTTGAAGGATATTAAAGACAATCCGAAACAGTTAGAATTTATGTCAGTTGATTTATTAAACTTAGCTGAAGCTTATAGCGAACCGAATGTAGCATTGGTTTATAATTACCCAACGTATATTGCAAAAATAGGATTAAAACCATCCGACGCGTTATTTTTAGAAAAAAATATTGATGAACGTTTTGCTATTTCTTTAGTGGCACGTGAAGATAACAAAAAGTCAGATAAAATAAACGAATTAAAAAAAGCCATGACAAGTGATGCTGTAAAAGAATTTCTAAAAAAAGAACATGCTGATACATTAACACCAGCATTTTAATAAAAAAACCTTTCATTTTCTAGTTCCTTCCTTAAGTTAGATTTTGGTCTAAATTAAGGGGAGAAACTAGATTGAAAGGTTTTTTCTTAGCTTATGAAAAAAGAGGTTCTGGTAGGTAATGAACGCCTCTATTTCTTTTTTCATTGGCACTAATATTTAACACTAAGCCAATCATAATAGACAATGTTAATAAGTTAGAACCACCATAGCTCATAAATGGGAATGGAACACCTGTCATAGGAATCATTCCTAATATTCCGCCTAAGTTGACAAATACTTGAATTAAGATAGCAGAACTGACACCAATACAAACAAGTGAATTGAATGTTGATGTTGCACGAATACCTATAGATAAAATACGTAAGATTAGGAAAAAGAGTAGAGCTAAAATAATCAAGGATTTAATTAGACCAAGTTCTTCCATCGTAATGGAAAAAATAAAATCTGTTTCGGCGACTGGTAGAAACCCTTTTTTCTGAATACTCTGTCCTAATCCACGACCAAACCAACCACCATTGTATATAGCAAAGTAAGAATTAACCAATTGATATCCGTTGTCTAGTTGGTCGGCAAATGGATTTTTTACAACTGAAAACCGTTCATAAATATAATGATATTTATTAGGTAATAATAGACCTTCTTTGAACATGACTAAATTTGTGACAATTAAATTGAAGATAACCAAACTAGAAAATCCTCCAACCATGTATAAGTAAGGAATACCACTTGAAAACAACAAGATAATGAATATTAACGTGAGCATTGCTGCTCCTCCGACATTTGGTTGAGTAAAGACTAGCAAAATTAAAATTCCGATTACTAAAGTGGGACCTAAAATCATATTCTTAAAATCATCATGTACTTGATTTTGTCTGCGGGATAAAATGTAGGACATGTAGATAATCACAGTAATCATCACAAACTCGGATGGTTGTAAACTGATAGGTCCTATATTAATCCATCTTTGTGCACCTCCTGTTACCGTTCCAAGTCCAAGTAAAGTGGTACTCGCGAGTAGAAAACTAGAAATGCCAATCATTATTTTTTGAAAAAGTGAACTTTTATAAATATCTAAATTGCAACATTAAGTTAGCCACTCTGGTAAAAATATCTAAATATC
>JBQELZ010000022.1:0-32964 GCA_052104115.1 Vagococcus sp.
AGCGACGAAGAGCGTCATCTAATGATTCGTTTTTACGAACAACAGTTTTTGACATGTAAATCCCTCCCTCCAAACTTTGTGATAACCGTTTTTTATAAAAATAAATATTAAACAAAAAACCGTTCGTTATATATTATAACGAATACTTATTTTTCAGTCAACTATCTCTTTAGATTTTTTTAAACATTTATCACATTTCCCTAGAATTTCGAACCGATGATCATCGATTTCACATCCAGGAAGCTGTTCTTTTAAGAAATCCATTGGACATAAATTAATTTCTCGAGTGGCGCCACATGTTGTACATATGAAATGATGATGGTGACCGTGGTGTGCGGATACATCACAATGAAATCTAAATTTCTTTTCACCCATCAAATCAGTTTCCTCTACCAAATGCATGTCTGTAAAGTCACGTAAATTTCGGTAAATTGTATCATAACTAATCCCTTGGTACCTCTCATTCATATGGTCAAATACTTCAATAGCACCAATGTAGCGATTTTCTGAAATAAGATATGCCAGTATATCAGCTCTTTTTTTCGTGTATTTAAATCCTGAGTCTTTCATCACACTGATTGCCTGAGACAATTTTTTTTCCATATTCTCACCTCTACTGACAGATTACTACTTATTCATTATATGATATAATAAGAGAAAAGTAAAAATATAGAAGGGAAAGCATATATGACTGACACTAAAATTTGTATTTATATCATTTCAGACTCTGCTGGTGAAACTGCAGCGAAATTGGCGCAAGCTTCTATTGCACAATATGATAGTTCCAATATTGATATATATTTAAAGCGTCAAACATTTATTTACGAAACCAAAGATTTGATGAAAGCACTTAATGAAGCCAAAGAGTTAAATGCTATCGTTCTACAAACACTTATTTCTGAAGAACTGGTAAAAATATCTAACGATTTTTGTAAGGAAAATAATTTGTTTACAATTGATGCCTTATCTCCAATCGTCAATGAAGTCTCAAAAAGAACTGGTATTTCTCCTAATCGATTTCCTGGTGCGATGCACTTTTTAAATAAAAATTATTTTGAACGTATTAGCGCAATGGAATTTGCTGTTAAATACGACGATGGCAAGGATCCAAAAGGTTTTTTAGAAGCAGATATTCTTCTACTGGGTGTATCTAGAACCTCTAAAACACCACTGAGCCTTTTCTTAGCTAATAAAAATCTAAAAGTCGCTAATTTACCTTTAATTCCAGAAGCGCATATTCCTCAACAAATATGGGATGTTGATCCTAAAAAAATTGTAGGTTTAACAAATGATCCAAAAATTTTAAATACAATTAGGCAAGAAAGAATGAAAGCATACGGACTAAACCCCAATACGCCGTATTCAGATATTGATAAGATTAAGCAAGAGCTTCAATTTGCCAATGATTTGTATGAAAAAATCGGTTGTATCATCATAAATGTGGCTCAGTTATCTATCGAAGAAACAGCCTCCATCATCCTAAGTGAACTAGAATTAGAAGATCATAGCTACTATTGTTAAAAAAAGCCTAACTTCGATTAGACGAAGTTAGGTTTTTTTAGTCGATTGTGATATCAAAACTCTGAGAAAACACATCGTTTTTCTTTAAATAATTCATACCAAATTTCGTTTCAATATCTCCTGTAGAGTCCACAGCATCTGCAATACCACTCCAAGGTTCAATACAAACAAACGGCGATTTCTTAGGATAAGGACTCCAAAAGCCAACAAAAGGAAAATTATCATAGGAAAGTTTAACTGAATGATTCGTTTTATCAGATGCTATTTTGAAACTATTAACATCATTTGTTTGTAATATGACTGCATCATGCTCAAACATGTCATGATAGAGTTGAATCGACGTATTGGTTTGAGCAAGGGTTTTATTTTCCAAATCAATCAACGGACCATCTAAGGGAATCAACAATCTAGATTTCGTTGGTCGAGCTTGAAGATAGTAGTCTTCAAAAGTAGTCCCTGAAACGAGCGGAACATTAAACGCTGGATGACCACCTACACCAAAATACATATCATCTGACAAACACTCTACCCTATACTCAGTGGTTAATGTGTTGTCTTTTAGTGTGTATATAACTAAGAACTCGAAATCAAAGGGATAAATAGTACGTGTTTCCGAATTACTTGTTAATAAAAACTCCACAGAATCTGCTGTTTGATTCTTGACTTCAAATAATGAATCACGAGCAAAACCATGTTTAGTCATTTGATAGTTCTGACCTTTGTAACGATACGTATTATCTTTTAATTGACCAACAAATGGAAATAAAACAGGTGCATGTTTTCCCCAGTACTCCTTATCCCCTTGCCAAATATATTCGATAGTTGTTTCTTTTGAGAAAAATCCACATAATTCAGCCCCAAATTTTTTAATCGTAACTTTACTTTTTTCATTTTCTAAAATAACTGACATGATACTCCTCCTCTAAATCAATGTTTCTTTATCTAATTCTTGCTTAAATAAATGGTTAATGATTTTAATATAGGTTCCCTTCATACCAAGAGAACGTGTTTCAATAATCCCTGCTGATTCTAATTTACGCAGAGCATTAACGATAACGGATCGAGTAATACCGATTTTATCGGCAATAGTTGAAGCAGTTAGACGGCCTTCTGTCCCCTCTAGCTCGCTAAAAATCGCTTTAATCGCTTTAAGCTCACTATAGGATAGTGTTCCAATAGCCATTTGTACAGTAGTTACATTTCTAATATGTTCTTCTATTTGTCTTGATTGTTGATACAAAATTTGCATACCTACAACGGTAGCGCTGTATTCAGCTAAGATTAAATCGTTGCTGTCAAACGCTTGACCAATACGTCCTAGCACTATAGTACCTAGCCGTTCTCCTGCACCATAAATAGGAACAATTGTTGTATAAGTATCATGTAACTCATCTCTTAATTCGACTGGAAACACGGTGATTTCATTTTCAATATCTATATTTTCAGTAGTTTTTGTTACTTTTGCAATATTATTTATATAGAGTGTTGGAAATTGTTGCTCCAATAACATATTTTTCAGTCGCTCATTATTAAAATCATGCATGACAATATACCCTAACACAGTGCCATCTTTATCTAATATATAAGCATTGCTATCTAAAACGTCTCCCAAGGTATCAGCCATTTGATTGTAAGGCAATTCAGAATGCAAACTCAATGTATTTTCTTGTTGTAAAAGTTCATTGATCATTCTTGTTTTCGTCAATAAGGTATCCACTTGTGTCTCTCCTTTTAATCTCATGACATCTTATAAAATATAACGGCTTAAGTCATCATCTTTCGCAATATGATCTAGTTTTTGATTGACATAACTTTCAGTTATGGTAATCTCTCCCATTTGCATATCTGGAGATTCAAATAGTAAATCTTCTAATAATTTTTCTAAAATAGTGTGTAAACGTCTTGCTCCAATGTTATCTGTTTCACTATTTACTTGATAAGCTATATTGGCAATTCTTTCTATACCTTCTTTCGTAAAGGTTACCGAAATATTTTCTGTACCTAGCAACGCTATGTATTGCTTAATCAATGCATTATCTGGCTCAGTTAGAATTTTGACAAAATCGTCTGCTGTTAAATCATCCAACTCCACGCGAATAGGGAATCGTCCTTGAAGCTCTGGTATTAAATCACTTGGCTTACTTAGGTGGAAAGCACCGGATGCAATAAATAGAATATGATCCGTCGTAATTGATCCATATTTAGTATTGACAATAGATCCTTCTACTATAGGTAAAATATCACGTTGCACACCTTCTCTTGATACTTGCCCATTACTTTCTGATTTTGATGTGATTTTATCAAATTCATCAATAAAGATAATTCCATTATTTTGAGCTAACTTAATGGCTTCACTATGGATATCTGCATCGTTTACTAATTTTTCAGATTCTTCTGCAATGAGTATCTCACGTGCTTCTGCAACTGTAATCGTACGTTTGATTTTTTTCTTCGGTGTTAATGCATTAAGTGTATCATTCAAGTCAATACCCATTTGTTCAAGACCATTGTTCATCGTTGGCGTATTTTTCTTCTCTTCTATTTCAATGGTAATCTCTCTAGTCTCTAAAAGGCCTTTTTCAAGTTGAGATTTAACTGTATCCCGACTCACTCTAATAGAATCGTTTACTTCTTCTTTTTCTTCCTCTTGACTATTTTGGAACCCATTCATCATTTGCATCATCATATCAAATTGATTACCTGATTGTTTTTTTTCTTTTTTTATACCTGGTACTAACAATTTAACTAAACGATCATCCGCTTTTGATTTAGCTTGTGCGTACACTTGGCTGTATTGTTGTCTTTTAACAATTGAAATACTTGCTTCAACTAAGTCACGAACCATTGATTCAACATCACGTCCGACATATCCCACTTCAGTAAATTTAGTCGCTTCAACTTTAACGAAAGGTGCATTAACAATTTTTGCCAATCGTCGTGCAATTTCAGTTTTACCAACACCTGTTGGCCCGATCATTAACAAATTTTTAGGTTTAATCTCTTGTTGCATGTCTTCCTCTAACTGCATACGTCTGTAACGATTTCTTAATGCCACTGAGACAGATTTTTTTGCCGTGTTTTGTCCAATAATGTATTTATCTAATTCAGATACGATTTCTCTAGGTGTTTTTTGCATTGAATTCATATTCATTACCATCCTCTTATAATTCTTCTACAATAATATTGTGATTTGTATAGACACAAATATCTCCAGCAACATGTAATGCTGCTTCTGCTATTTCGCCTGCGGTTAACTCTTCGCGTCCATTTTGTTTCATCGCACGCGCTGCAGCTAAAGCGTAGTTTCCACCTGAACCAATAGCTAAGATGCCATCATCAGGCGCAATTACTTCTCCTGTCCCTGACACAACTAGCATTTCTTTGTCATTCATAACAATTAACATCGCTTCTAATTTTTGCATCATTTTATCGCTGCGCCATTCCATAGCCAGTTCAACAGCTGCACGCATCAGATTGCCCTTATACTCGTTTAATTTACCTTCAAATTTTTCTTCTAAGTTAAACGCATCTGCGACACTTCCTGCAAAGCCTACAACTACTTCATCATTATAAATTCGTCGTACTTTTTTTGCAGTACCTTTCATAACGACAGACTCACCCATCGTTACTTGACCATCTCCGGCCATCGCAAATTTACCGTTTTTTTCAACGGCACAAATAGTTGTTGAATGAAATGTAGTATATCCCATAGTGTATAATCTCCCTTGTAATAGTTAAGCTCTCGGATGAAAATTTCGATAGCTTTTCTGTAAATTATCGGTTGTTACATGTGTGTAAATTTGTGTAGAGGACAAGCTTGAGTGTCCTAATAATTCTTGTACTGTCCTCATATCTGCTCCATTATTTAATAAGTGAGTAGCAAAAGTGTGTCTCATCATATGAGGATGAACTCGAGTCGTTAAACTACTATCAGCAATGATTTTTTTTAATATATATTGAATACCAGCTGATGTGAGGGGTTGTCCTCTATGATTCACGAACAAATAATCATGTGTGTCGGGATATGTTTTCATTAGCTCTTGACGTCCACTTTTTACATACTCAAGAATGGCATCGTTTGCAAATGAGCCGAATGGAACATATCGTTCTTTATTTCCTTTGCCATGAATTAAGACAATAGATGTTTCAAAATCGATATCTTTTAATTGTATATTGATACACTCAGTCACTCGAATACCAGTGCCGTATAGCACCTCGAGAAGTGCTCGATTCCGACTGTCTAACGCATCATCTCCTTGAACTGAATCGAAAAGAATAGCCATCTCCTTCTCGTAAAAAAAACGAGGTAGTTTAGATTGCTGTTTTTTCATTTGGATATAAGAAAATGGATTTTCCTCTAAGCATTCATTCCTAACTAAAAAATTGTAAAATGAGCGTAGACTTGATATTTTGCGACTTATACTATTTCGACTATAAGCTTTGTCATGTAGAAATGATAAATATATCCTTATATCTTGTACATTAACGCTAAGATAATCAGCTTCTCCCGTTTCTTTTAGAAACTCAAAAAAATCTAGAATATCATCTTGATAAGCTTTCTTTGTTTTTAATGAATACTGACGTTCGATGATTAAGTAACGTAAAAAATCATTTAAATGATCCATCTTGCTTCCATATCCTTTCGTTATTAACAACGTTAATGTAACATAATAGGCTTTCTAAAACAAACGAATTGTCAGAATTTAACGAATTTTGCGTAAAAATGACACAATTTATTCATATTTTTTAGCACTCTTATCAAACGATTGCTAAAAACGAGTATAGATACCAAAAAAAGCATGTCTATAAGTAACATGCTTTCTTACGCTTATTTTTGTTTTGTCACTTCTTTTATATCAGCCAAAGCTCTTTCTGCAATCGCTGCATATCGTTCTTTTTTATCTCTAATTTTTTTTGGTAAAGGTGGGAAGATACCAAAATTCGCATTCATAGGTTGAAAATGTTTAGCAGAGGTATGTGTAATATAATAGGCCATACTCCCCATTGCTGTTGTCTGGGGTAACACAATAGGAACTTCGCCAATCCCTAGTTTTGCTGCATTAATTCCAGCAATAATTCCACTAGCAGCACTTTCAACATATCCTTCAACGCCAGTCATTTGCCCTGCAAAAAACAAATTGTCTCTTTTTTTAGATTGATACGTTTGTTTCAATAACTCTGGAGAATTCATAAATGTGTTTCGATGCATCACACCATACCGAACAATATCAGCTTCTTCTAAGCCAGGAATCATTTGAATGATGCGTTTTTGTTCGCCCCATTTCAAATGAGTTTGGAAACCAACAATATTATACAAAGATGCGGCTGCATCATCTTGTCTCAGTTGGACAACTGCGTAGGGTCTACGGCCTGTAATGGGGTCCTCTAACCCAACTGGTTTTAGTGGGCCAAACGTCATTGTTTTTTCGCCTCTGTTTGCCATAACTTCTATCGGCATACATCCTTCAAAGAATTTTTCTTCTTCGAATTGTTTTAATGGTACTACTTCAGCAGTTATTAAGGCTTCTCTAAATGCATAGAATTCATCTCTAGTCATGGGGCAATTTAAATAAGCTGCTTCGCCTTTATCATATCTAGACTTTAAATAAACTTTTTCCATGTTGATAGACGACTTATCGATAATTGGAGCAGCGGCATCATAAAAATATAAACCATCCGACTCAGTAAATTCTTTGATACTTTCAGCAAGGTCTTCTGATGTTAATGGTCCTGTAGCAACAACCGTTATACCATCATTAGGAATAGATGTTATCTCTTCATGGTGGACAGTTATATTTGGATGAGTCGATACTTTTTCTGTAATATATTGAGAAAATGCTTCTCGGTCTACTGCTAAAGCTCCGCCTGCTGGCACTTGATGTTTATCAGCAGATTCCATAATAATTGAATTGAATTGTCGCATTTCTTCTTTTAATAATCCTGCAGCATTCGTGACATTATTAGCTCTTAGCGAATTTGTACAAACTAATTCTGCAAATTTATCTGTATGATGTGCAGGTGTTTTTTTTATTGAGCGCATTTCATACAAATCAACTTTCACACCTAACTCTGCTGCCTGCCATGCGGCTTCACTTCCTGCTAGTCCAGCTCCAATTACTGTTACGTTTGATTCAGTCATGTTATACCCTTCTTTCTGATCTCCAATAAATAGTAAAATGAGTAAGGGACTTAAAACAGTTATGTTTTAGTCCCTTACTCATTAATTATACACAATTATTTATCATATTCATACTCATACTATTATTTTTGAGCATCTTCTTTGTAGTCACACTCACTGCATAGAATTTGCATACCGCCTCTGATTTTCTTTTGAACAAGATAGTGAGAACATTTCGGACAATCACGCCCAATTGGTTTATCCCAAGAGGTAAATTCACAATTAGGATATTGATCACAGCCATAAAATAGTCTGTTTTTCTTCGTTTTCTTTTCAATAACGTCTCCCTTTTTACATACGGGACAAGGCACACCAATTTTCTTAACAATTGCTTTTGTATTACGGCATTCTGGGAAATTACTACACGCATAAAATTTTCCGTATTTACCAAGTTTTATTAGCATCGGGTTGCCACACTCTTCGCAATCGAATCCAGCTGGTTCATCTTTAATTTGAATTTTTTCGATTTCTTTCTCAGCTATTTCTAATTCTTTTTCAAATGGTTTGTAGAACCTATCTACAACATCTACCCATTTTTCTTGAGAGATAGCAACTTTATCTAAATCTTTTTCCATTTGAGCTGTAAAATTCGTATCCACTATTTGAGGGAAAAATTCACAAACTAGCTTATTCACGATTTCTCCTAATTCAGTTGGTTCAAATCGTCTAGCATTTAATTTTACATAGTAACGTCGCTGAATCGTTTCAAGTGTTGGAGCATAAGTTGATGGTCTACCAACACCATTTTCTTCCAATGTCTTCACTAAAGTTGCTTCACTATATCTAGCAGGTGGTTGTGTAAAATGTTGGTTTGGTTCTACATCTGCTGATTTTACAATTTCTTGTTCTTCCAAGTTAGGTAAGATATTCTCTTTGTCTTCTTTGCCATCATCTTTCCCTTCAATGTACACTTTCATAAAGCCAGGGAATTTAATTTTAGATCCGTTCGCAATAAATTTAACCCCATTTTGTTCAAGCTCTACACGCATTGTATCAAGAACAGCTGGAGCCATTTGACTGGCGACAAGACGAGACCATATCAGATTGTATAGTTTAAATTGATCTTTATCTAAATAGTCTTTCAGTGACTCTGGTGTACGAAGTGTACTAGAAGGTCTAATCGCTTCATGGGCATCTTGTGCTCCTTGGGCATTTTTTGTAGGTTTTTTAACCCCAGCCACATATTCTTGACCGTATTTGTCAACAATGAAATCATATGTTTCACTTTTCGCTGTGTCTGATAGTCTTGTTGAATCAGTTCTCATATAGGTGATTAAACCTACAGTTCCCTCACCTTTGCCAAGTTTTATCCCTTCATAAAGTTGTTGGGCGACCATCATGGTTTTTCTTGTTCTGAAATTTAATTTACGCGCTGCCTCCTGTTGAAGACTACTTGTCGTAAATGGTAAAGAAGGATTTCTTTTTCTTTCTTTTTTTGTAATTTTAGTAATCTCATAATCTCTAGATGTTAATCTTTCTGTCACTTTTTTGACGTCATCTTCATTGCTTAATTTAGTTTTTTTGCCGTCTACACCATAAAAATTCGCTTTAAATTTCTTTTTACCTTTTACAAATTCACCATTGATACTCCAATACTCTTCTGGTTTGAAACTACGAATCGCTTCTTCTCGGTCAATAATCATTTTTAATGCAACAGATTGAACTCGTCCTGCACTCAGACCTTTTTTAACTTTCTTCCATAGAATAGGACTAATTGAATAGCCCACTAAACGGTCTAAAATACGACGCGCTTGTTGTGCATCTACTAGATCAACATTAATTTTTCTTGGGTCTTTAAACGCTTGTTTAACAGCATCTTTGGTAATTTCGTTAAACACCACTCGATTATTATCTTCTAAATCCAATTCTAAAATGTGGGCTAGGTGCCAAGCAATGGCTTCCCCTTCCCTATCCGGATCGGCTGCGAGATACACTTTCTGTGCTTTTTTAGCATATTTTTTTAGCTCTTTAATGACTGGACCTTTTCCTCTTATATTAATATAATGAGGCTCATAATTATTTTCTATGTCTATTCCCATTTTACTTTTAGGTAAGTCACGAATATGACCAACACTTGCGACTACTTTGTAATTTCTACCTAAATATTTTTCAATTGTTTTTGCTTTAGCTGGGGACTCTACGATTACTAAATATTTATAACTCATACTTTAAGCCCTTTCTTTAATGACTATTTTATATTTGAAATATATCTGTACAACAATCGTTACTCATATTAGTCTATTAAAGAGTCATTTGTCAAGGCATCTTTTTTGCTTAAGGATGTTTTTACCACTCCTCTAGGATATCGGAAGCCTTCCAAATGCACTTAGCACCGTCTTGTATTAATTTTAAACACCCTATAGAATTATCTCTCATTGGGTTACTTGGTACTGCAAAAACATCACGTCCTTCTTCTAAAGCAAGTTGGGCTGTTATAAACGTACCACTTTTTTGTTTTGCCTCAACAACAACTGTTCCACGTGATATCCCAGCAATGATTCTATTTCTCGCAGGAAAATTGTAAGAAAATGGCCTAGTTCCCATCGTATATTCCGATAGAACTAAATGATGTTCCTCCATATATCGTTGCAAGCGTTCGTTTTGTTTTGGATAGGCAATGTCTAACCCGCTCCCAATGATACCAATAGTTTTCCCTCCATTTCTAATGGTGGCTTGATGAGCATACGTATCATTACCCAGAGCTAAACCACTGACAATCCCTATTTTTTTCTTTATTAAAGGCGGCGTCAATATTTCAATCATTCCTTGTCCATTTTTAGTAGCCTTACGAGATCCGATAATGGACAAATGATCTCCTTTTAACCAGTCAATGTTTCCTCTATAAAACAATGCGATAGGGGGATTATATATTTCAGTTAATCGGGTGGGGTATGCTTCATCTAATATAGTAAGAAAAGATGTTGTCTCTAAAAATAGAATGAAGTCTTGCTCAGTAATAGCTTGTGCTCTTTCATAAGATGTACAAAACGTCTCTTTATACGTCTCTTTCACATGACCTACATGCATCATTTCTTTGCAATTCATGGTCCTTTTATCGGTATCGAGATAATGCTGTAGTATCTTCAATAAACCAATATTGCCAATTCCTTTTAAGTGCTTTAATCGAAAAATAAAATGTTGTTCATCCATCATAAAAAAACCTACCTTTACGTGTGTATATTATACATATACGTAAAAATAAGTTTTTTATTTTTAAATCATATTTTTTATTGGTGCAAATGTTTTTCGGTGAATGGGACAAACACCCTGTTGTTTTAAACCTTCTAGATGTTCTTTTGTTCCATATCCTGCATTTTTACTGAATCCATATCCAGGATACAAGACATCATATTCTTCCATCATACGATCTCGTGTTACTTTAGCGATAATACTAGCACAGGCGATAGAGATACTCTTAGCATCTCCTTTAATAATCTTTTCCTGATGAATTGGTGTATCAAGTTGCATAGCATCTATAAGAAGACAGTCCGGTTTCACAGATAAATTGTTCACAGATTCTAACATAGCTAGTCTAGTTGCTTGATAGATATTAACATTATCAATCACCGATTCATCTTTTATACCAATACCAACAGATAATGCTTGTTCCATAATTAAATCAAACAACGTATCCCTCTTATCATGAGACAATTGTTTTGAGTCATTTACTTCCAATAAATTAAATGTATCTGGGATAATCACTGCAGCCGTAACAACTGGCCCCGCTAAAGGTCCACGTCCAACTTCATCAATTCCCGCAATATAGTTGAAGCCATTTTGTTTAGCTTGACGTTCAAATACCCACATTGTTTCAAAATGTTCCTTCAGCTTCTTTCTTTTATTCAACCGATTAATGGTTGTTTTTAGTGCGGATTGAACGCTCTTTCTTTCGTCTGTCATTAATTCTTCTAAAAGAGGATCGTTTAAGTCTGTGATAGATGTCAATTTGGTTTTTACATCTGTAACTGTTAATGAGTTCATTTTAAATCCTCAACTCTATCCAATGTGTAACGGCCTAACCTGCCATCCCTAATTTCATTGACAATCATTTTACTCCCCTTCTCATAGTCATCAAAAAAACCTCTTTTTTGGGTAATTGCCATTAATATATCTACATTTGATAATTGAAGTTCAGCATCACTTAATTTATAACGTTCCTGTAATTGTTTAGGATAATGCTCTTTAAAAAAATCAAGACCAAATAACGCTAAATCATCCATATGAAGTAGAGTATCTTTAATAGCGCCTGTTAGGGCAAGTTTTTTCCCAATTAGCTCATCTTCAAATTTAGGCCATAAAATCCCAGGGGTATCTAATAACTCTAGGTCTTTACCAGTTTTTAACCATTGCTGTCCCTTTGTTACACCTGGCATATTACCAGTTTTTGCCATATTCTTTTTGGCTAATCGATTTAATAATGTTGATTTACCTACATTTGGGATTCCAATGCACATTGCTCGAATTGGACGCGGCTTCATCCCTCTTGCTGCTTGTCGCTCTATTTTTTCAGCTAGTATCTCTTTTGCTTTAGGAACAATTTTATTTATGCCTTTTCCTTGGCTGGCATTGATTTTCAGGCAAAATAGGCCCTGGGATTCAAAATAGTCTTGCCACTTAGTTACTTCTATCGGATCTGCTAAATCGGATTTATTTAATAATACAATCCTTGGCTTTTGTTGAATCAAACTATCAAGCATAGGGTTTCTACTTGAAATTGGCAGTCTTGCATCAACGATTTCTAATACAATGTCAACCAATTTCAATTTTTCTGATACTTCTCTTCTGGCTTTTGCCATGTGTCCTGGGAACCATTGAATGGTCACAGTCATCACTCCTTATTAGTTTACAACTTTAATATTTGATAGTGGGTAATAGACTATTTTAGCTTTACCTAATATTGCTTGCTCTGATATGGTTCCAAAAGACCGACTATCTTTGCTTAAACGACGATTATCTCCTAATACAAAGTATTGATTTTTAGGGATTTTTGTCATTCCAATCAGTTCTTTTGAGTCTAAATCTGTTGTGAACACATATTCATTTTCCTTTTTTTTAATATTTTTCAAAAAAGGCTCATCTTTTTTTACACCATTAATGAGTAGTTGGTCCTTTTTATACTCAACCCGATCTCCTGGTAATCCAATGACTCTCTTTACATATGTATTTCCATCAGGAGAAGTAAATACAATAACATCAAAACGCTTTATTTTACTAAAATCTTCTGTAACAATAAAGTCCTTTTCATTAATGGTTGGTGCCATGGAATTACCTGATACCTCCATGGGAATAAAAATAAAAGCACGTAAAATAATGGCAACCACGGCGCATAAAATCATCATTTTAATCCAGTGCCAAATAACATCTAATATTTTTTTCTCCATTTTCACACCATCTTTCTTCCATAATATATCATATATAAAAAGAACAAAAAAAGCTAGGTAGATCTATCCACTTATAACATTAAAATTGGGAACTACTATTTAGATAGTCCCCAACCGAATCATTATTTTTTTAATTGGTCAATTCCCTTATTATATTGAACGTCATGGGTATCCCAATACTCTATAATATCTAGTTCTAATTGTTTAATTGTTTCTTTATTTGCTTGTCCGTTCTCATCTAAACCATGTGTTTTTTGTAATTTGGACATTGCCACTGATGTTTCCGGTGAATATACATCATTTACCTCTCCGTCTAAATACCCTAAAACATTAAGATAATCATTCAATATTTTTACATTTTTATTAATCACACCTTCTTTGTACTCTAAAGATGTATCAATTATTGGATTTTTTAAATAACTAGGATAATCAACTTTGATCGTTGGTTCTACTCCTTTTTCATTAATCCATTTGCCATCTGGCGTCAACCATTTTTTTATGGTTAATTTCAATTCTCCGTCTTGACCTAAAGGAATTAACGTTTGCACTGTACCTTTACCATACGTTTTCGTTCCAATAACATCTAGTTTAGCTGCTTTAAAAGCTCCAGCCATAATTTCAGACGCACTAGCACTATTTTCATCAACTAACAGAACAGTGGGCTCAGTTATTTTATGCCCCTGATCAAGTGATTTACTAGCGACATCCGTTTGTTTAGACTTATCTTTATCTTCAAACGCCACAATCGTTTGACCATCCTTTAAAAAGCGACTCGTCATTTTTTCAACTTCTGTCAATACACCACCGGGATTGCCTCTAACATCCAGAATAAACGAGGTAGCTCCCTCTTTTCTTAACTGAGTTACAACTGTATCAAATTCTGTGGACGTTGTATCGTTAAAACTCATGATTTTAATAGCGCCAATTGTTTTATTGTTTTTATCTATATTTCCTTTAACAGATTCGACTGGAATGGTGTCTCTAGTAATTTCAACTGGAAAAGTGTCTTCCCCCCTACCAATATCTAATGTCACCTTAGAACCCTTTTCTCCTCTGACCGTTTTAACCACTTCACTCAATGCTTTACCTTTAGTTTCTTTACCATCTACTTTAATAATGACATCACCAGCTTTTAGTTTAGCTTTTTCTGCTGGAGAATCTTTTATAGGTGGCTCTGCAATCGTTGGATACTCATTCTCAAGTTTCATCACAGCACCAATTCCTTCAAAACTCCCTGATACACTGGAATCGAATTCTTTGGCTTCTGACGCACTAAAATAGGTTGAATGAGGATCGCCAATCGCATCTGTCATTCCTTTTAAAGCCCCGTCGATAAGTGCTTGTTGGTCTACTTTCCCCACATACTTACTTTGTATTAATTCATTTAGGTAAGCCACACTATCTAGGTCATCATCATTTCCAACCATACTTAAAGATGTACTAGCTGATGTACCACGCCATTCATATATAAATAAAGTCGTCCCCGATGCGACCACTGCCACGAGAATAATTGTCAACACATACTGAAATAGGGTGATTTGACCTTTGTTTGTTTCTTTCATTTTATTAGCTCCTTTTAATTCGTTTCCACATACTCTTCCCATAGAGTATCAAAAATGTCCATATTGGGAATGTAGTATGCATTTGTTTCTAAATAATGAGAAATCTCATCATAACTTTCTGACTGCTTAGGAAATTGAAAATCATTAAAAATATGTTCAGCTAAGCGAGAAACATCTGTTTGTTTAATGGAGCCTCTGTGTGTTTGTACATAATGATAAAAGCTTCTTTTCATGCTACGACTCACCCCAAATAGTATCTAAATAATCCGCCCGTATTTTATGCGATAATGCATATCGTGTTGGATCCTTTTTATAAAAATCTTGATGATAAGTTTCAGCTGGATAAAAAGGCTGAGCTGGCTCAATTTGTGTCACTACAGAATCCGAGTAACGACCTGAGCTTTCAAGTTTAATTTTACTTGTTTCAGCTAAATCTTTTTGTTCCAATGTTTGATAAAATATCACGGGCCTATAACTATCACCACGATCTTGAAATTGACCAAACGCATCTGTAGGATCTGTTTGCTGCCAGTAGATAGTTAATAAGGTTGAATAGGATATAATAGAAGGATCAAATTCTATTTTAACTGCTTCAGTATGTCCGGTATTTCCAGCACACACTTCCTCGTATGTTGGGCTTATCGTGTGACCTCCTGTATACCCTGATTCAATAGATACAATACCTGGTATACTGTCAAACGGCTCAACCATACACCAAAAACACCCACCAGCAAAAATAGCGACTTCCTTCATCTTAATTCACATCACTTTCACTTATTTTTTTCTTTAGGTAAATATAAACTAAATTTTATTTCATCGTCAATTAAATTGATTGTAGTTGCTTTCACGGTCATACCATTTTGTAGTTTAAATTGATCAAGATGTAACGTTATTAATTGTTTATCAGGGTCAATTTCCACCCACTCTGGAAAATCCATGCTATGAGAAATGTAATTAATCATTGCCGGTATTGGAACATTCAATGTCCCAACTGACAAACTTTTAGCCTTTAATTGAATGTTACCATCGCTTAACACAAAAGGCTCAAAATAAAGGTAGAAATGAGTTTCATGGTCAAATAATGAAAAAGTACCGTCAAGCAAGGTTTCATTATCCAATGTAAGAGAATAATCCATGCCTGATTCCTTCATGTATTCGTCTAAATAAAAATTTAATATCTCATTTACTTGGTCTTTCTTCATGACCATTTGAAAAATGGGCTTACTTCTTGTTTCCGTTTTTGGCGCTGACTGACTATAAGTCATTCTAGGACTGGATATTCGACCATATAAAAATAAACCACTTCCTATCAACATCGCTATAAGAATCAAAAAAGCGGACTTCCACGGATTATTCAATAATTTTATTTCATTTGGTTTTTTCATTTTTTTACGTGTTACATCTTTTTCTTTTCTCATAATATCCTCATTACTCCATCCAGTGTTCTTTTGTTGATAACATTTTAATTTTAAAGGCATTTGCAATAATCTGATACCCTAAATTATTTGGATGAAAACTATCCTCTTCAGATATCAAATTATTAATAATGTCACCATCAGATAATTGTTTGTCCGATGTATCAAGTGTGATGTCACCATCACCGATTGCTTCACCATTTGGTAGTCCATTATAAATATCATCATTAATTGGTACAAAATAAGCGTTTTTTTGTTTTTTAACGGCTTCTTTCGATCCCTCATCCCAATAATCAACAATGTCCTGCATTTCTTTGATGTCGGAAAAGTTTTTGTAGAACGGGTTATAGATTCCTAATTGATAGATGGGTGCCGTGTCATTTAAATCTCTAATTTCAGCATATAATTTTTCCAATTGTGATTCATACTTAGCTCGAGGTTTTACAAATGTTTTTAAAGAGAGCTTATCAAATATTTTTGTTTGAATCACTTTCATTAAGTCATTACCACCTACCGTTAATAAAATAACGTCTGCTTTTTTTACAGAATCTCTTATCTCTTCATTCTTTTTTAATCGTTTTAATATTTGATCGCTTCTGTCTCCTGATTTACCAAAATTATCAGCCTGAACCACGTCTATAGGTTGCGACTCACTTAAATCTCTTTGAAGTAATGGTACATACCCCCCTGATGAGGTGCTGTCTCCAATCCCTTCAGTTAGTGAATCTCCTACAGCGCTAAGCCTAACAATCTCTTTTCGCTTTTCACTAATTTGCGATACGTCATTAGTTGGCTTTATCTCTCTCGCTTTTGGAATAAAAATAGAGAACATAGTAAAAGTTACTAATAATGTCGCGATAAACAGAATGAGAAAAGATGTGTTTTCTTTTAATTTTTTCATAAAATCCCTCTATCTAAAAAAGCAGACCTGATTGATCTGCTTATAACAGTTTATTTTATTTTGTATAGAACATTACTGCAAATGCGCCTTTTCCTGCATGAGTAGCCACTAAAGGAGTTGTTCTAATAATAGGAATAGTTAGATTTGGGAGCACTTTAGACATTGAATGTTTCAGTTCTTCTGCAATCGCCATTCCATCTGCCTCAGATAAACCAACGTATTCAATACCCAAATTCGGCATATTTCCTTCAATGGTTTTTAACCATTTCGTAAACGTCTTGTTCCCTCGTCCTTTAGAAACCACTTCAAGCTCTCCGTCTTTCAATTGAAGTAAGACTTTCATGTTTAAAAAGCCAGACAGTGCACCGACTAATTTACCAATACGTCCACCTTTTACAAGATTTTCAAGTGTCGCTACACCAATATATAATTGTGTGTTTTCTTTAACCGTCTCAATTTCTTTTAATATTTCTTCTGTTGTAGCACCTGATTGTGCTAATTTAGCCGCATGATATACTTGGAACCCTAATGCTTGATCAATATAGTCACTATCTACAACCGTGACATTGGATTTAGACATTTGAGCCGCTTGCCTCGCAGTATTAACTGTACCACTAAGTTTTTCGGTTAAATGTATCGAGATAATCTCACTACCGTCTTCGCCTAATTTATCATATAAATCAATAAACTCTCCAATGGGAGGTTGGCTTGTTTTTGGCAATGACTTGGATTGTTGCATCATATCCATAAAAACATCTTTGTCCAATTCATTTTGGTTTGCATAGATAACACCATCAATCATTATTGATAGGCTAATTGTATGTATATCTAAATCTTTCATTCGGTCAGAATCAATAATACAAGATGAGTCTGTTACAATTTTTATATTTGTCATTCTCAAACCTCTTTCAAAATAAAGCATATTCATGTAGAATTAAAATAATCTATCTGTTTTTCAGTATAACAGATTAATGAATTTTTTTCACTTAAAATAATGAAAGGATGTTATCAATGCAACACACAACATTTTCTAAAAGGTATTTAGTTGTTAATGAAGTATTTAATG
Source organism: Vagococcus sp. (assembly GCA_052104115.1). Lineage (GTDB taxonomy): Bacteria > Bacillota > Bacilli > Lactobacillales > Vagococcaceae > Vagococcus. The sequence goes on from JBQELZ010000022.1 coordinate 18,025, forward strand.
CCATAACCCATGGAATTGGAACTGGTTTAAGCATCGCTGGATTAGTCTTACTCATCATTAAAGGCTCATCAATGCATTCTCCTATACGAGTTGTTTCTTACTCCATATTTGGCGCATCGATGATTCTTCTTTTTCTATTTTCTACGCTGTTTCACAGTTTGATTTTTACTAGAGCAAAACCAGTCTTTCAAGTATTCGATCATAGCTCCATTTACTTGCTTATCGCTGGTAGCTATACGCCATATTGTTTAGTAACGATTCAGGGATGGTTAGGCTGGACGCTGTTTGGGATTATCTGGACTATTGCCATTGGCGGTATTATTTATAAATCCATTTGGTTAAATCAACGTGGCAAGACAGATGTTTTTCTGTATATTATTATGGGATGGTTATGTCTTGTGGCTATCCGTCCATTATATCTAGGTCTAGGAAAAGAGGGGTTTCTTCTGCTCTTTTTGGGAGGTGTATCCTACACGGTAGGGGCTATATTTTACAACATGAAGCATATAAAATTCATGCATGTTGTCTGGCATTTATTTGTGTTGTTAGGAGCGATATTCATTTATTTTTCTATCTATCTATATACATAACAAAAAACGAACTTTTTGTTCGTTTTTTTGTTAATTAGGACTTAAGGTTGATGTCCTGTCGCTTCTTTTTTTATATAATAAGTGTAACGATTAATTTGTTAGGGAGAGTTTAATTATTTTGGAATTATTTATTGTTTTTTCAGCAAATAATAGCTTACTGTCTAGAGCTATTAAACACTATACAAAGGAGACGTATAATCATGTCTCACTATCATTAGACAAATCATTAAACGAAACATATAGCTTTGGTAGAAAAAAAATAACAAATCCGTTAATAGGTGGATTTGTGCAAGAAAATTTTTGGGATCCCTTTTTTTTAACCAGTGAATGCGCTATTTACTCAATAGAAGTAACCGACGTGGAATTAGAACGTGTCACGGAGCATCTTCAATATTTTAAGGAAAATGAACATTACTTTCAGTATAATTTTCTCGGTTTGTTGGCTCTCTCTATCGAGTTCAATTTAAAACGAGACTATGCTTATTTTTGTTCTGAATTCATTGCCACCATTTTACAAAATGCTGGCATTATAGACTTTGAAAAAGCCACACATTTCGTAACGCCTGTTGACTTGTTGAGTGGAACGACATTAAAAAAAGAATACGAAGGGAAAATGATTGACTACCTCTCGTTAGCTAAAAAAGAAGTCAGTCAACCACAATTTTCTATTGCATAAAAAAGATGACGTTTCAAAAAAACACGTCATCTTTTTATTTTTAACTATTTCGTTGATATGTTTCAAAATCATGAGGATATGGATTGTTAGTATCCACAGTGCCTTCGCTAGTACTAACAATGTTCCACTCTTCCCAATCTAGATAAGGAAAATATGTATCTCCTTCAAATTCATGTTTAATCAATGTGCGATATAGCACATCGATATGTGGTAAGAACGCTTTATAAATTTCTCCCCCACCCGTTATAAATGTAATACCTTCAAATGTTTCAGAAAAATCTAAAACCTCTTCTACAGAATTCATGACTATAGCACCTGCACCATCATAATTTTCGTCTGATGTTAGCACAATCGATTGTCGATTTGGTAACAATCGTTTTCCCATTCCTTCGAATGTTTTTCTCCCCATCACAATAACATTATTCTCTGTCATTTGTTTAAAAAATTGCAAATCATCAGGTAAATGCCAAGGCAAGATATCATTGCTTCCAATCAACCCGTTTTCATCTTGCGCCCATATTGCTGCTATCATATTAAAAAATCCTCCCAAATTACCTCGACTACACTGCTATCGGTGCTTTAATCGTCTTATGAGGTGTGTATCCTTCTAATTTTATATCATCCATATCAAAATCAAAAATTGATTGTTTTTCTGTGTTTAAAATAAGTGTTGGTGCTGTTCTAATATCTCGAGATAACTGTAGCGTCATTTGTTCAAAATGATTGCTATACAAATGAGCATCACCTAGTGTATGTATAAAATCACCAACTTCAAGTCCCACCTCATGTGCAATCAAGTGTGTTAATAAGGCATAACTAGCAATATTAAATGGAACTCCAATAAACACATCTGCACTTCGTTGATACAATTGACAGCTCAATTTCCCATCTGCTACATAAAATTGAAACAACGTATGGCACGGTGGTAAAGCCATGTTTGGTACATCTTCTGGATTCCATGCGGATACAATCAAACGTCTGGAATCAGGTGTCGTCTTAATCATATTTATAACGTCTGCCAATTGATCTATCGTCTCACCTTGTGTCGTTTTCCAACGTCGCCACTGTGACCCATAAATGTTACCTAACTCCCCATATTTTTCAGCAAAGACGGCATCTGATAAAATCTTAGAACAAAAATGATTCAATTCACGTTGATAGTCTTCTTTAAAAGCCTCGTCTACTAATGATCGCCTTCCAAAGTCGGCCATATCAACTCCTTTATAGTCCTCACTTTTGACATATCTTTCAAAAGCCCATTCATCCCAGATATGGTTGTTATGCTCTAAAAGATAGCGTATATTCGTATCTCCCTTTAAAAACCATAACAGTTCACTCTTAATCAAAGAAAAAGGAACACGTTTAGTGGTTAATAGCGGAAATCCTTCTTGTAAATTAAAACGCATTTGATAGCCAAATAAACTTTTAGTACCAGTCCCTGTTCTATCAGATTTCAATGTACCTGTTTCTAAAATGTCTCGTCCCAAATCTAGGTAGACTTTCTCCATTGGTCCCTTGCCCCTTTACTCGTCTATATACTCGCTCAGATATTCCCATCGCATCATTTTTTCATTTAATGTTTCTTCTACCTGCGTTAAATCGTGTTGCAATTCTTGTAGTTTCATGGCATCACTTGTATGCACCAACATATCAGATTCAATCTCACTTTTTGCTGACTCAAGTTTGTCAATATCTTCCTCGATACTTTCCCACTCTTTTTTTTCTTTATAAGTTAACTTATGCTTTTCTGACATAGGTTTGGCTTCATCATCTTGTTTAGTTACTTCTGTTTTTTCATCAGTTGGTTTGCAATCTTCAATCGTTTCTTGGTTTTCTAGATACTCACTCATAATACCATGATAGGCATCAATATGACCATATCCTTTAAAAATCAATAACTTATGCATCGTCTTATCTAAAAAATAACGGTCATGACTGACTGTGATGACTGCTCCAGTAAACCGATTTATGTAATCTTCTAAAATTGTCAACGTTTCGATATCTAAGTCATTTGTAGGTTCATCTAATAATAAAACATTAGGTTGTTGAATCAGTATTTTTAATAAATAAAGTCGACGCTTTTCTCCTCCTGATAGCTTAGAAATTAGCGTTCCATGTGTGTGTCTTGGAAATAAAAACCGCTCAAGCATTTCAGTCACACTTATGGTTGTACCATCAGCTTGTTTCACTTGTTCAGCTTGCTCTTGTAGGTACTGGATGACACGTTTACTTTCATCAACACCTTCATTTTCTTGAGTATAATATCCTAAGCGAACTGTTTCACCTAATTCGATAATACCACTATCCAAGTTTAGCTTACCACTAATTAGGTTTAATAACGTTGATTTTCCAGACCCATTTTCACCTGTAATACCTAGACGTTCATTTGCCTGTATAAGCAGATCAAAATCAGATAATATCACTCGATTATCTATACTGAAATCAGCGTGTGACAATTCAATCACTTTTTTACCTAGTCGTTGTGTCGCAGTTGAAATATCCATTCCATCTGTTATTTGTGTTCCCTTTAAATCACTTTTCAAGTCATTAAATCGATTGATACGTGCTTGCTGCTTGGTTCCTCTAGCTTTAACGCCTGCTCTCATCCAAGCTAATTCTTGTTTAAACAGTTGCTTCCTTTTATGATGTTGTCGTAAATCATTTTCATCTTTTTCTGCTCGTTGTATAATATAAGACTCATAGTTTCCTTGATATTCAAATAAATCACCATGAGATAACTCCAAAATCCGATTTGTTACTCTATCTAAAAAATAACGATCATGTGTTGTGACAATTAGAGCCCCTTTGTAATCTTTCAAGTAGTTCTCTAACCATCGTATGGTTTGATAATCTAAATGATTTGTAGGTTCATCCAATAACAATAAATCAGGTTCTTGTATCAATACTTGAGCTAAGCCTAAACGTTTTTTTTGTCCCCCTGATAAGGCAGAGACAGACTTATCTAACTCTAAAACGCCCAATTTAGTTAAAATCGACTTAGCATTTGTATCTGCTATCCATGCGTCTTCCTTATTCATCAACTCTTCAGCTCTTTCGTATGCTTTTTGAGCACTCGGATTATTGCCATCGTTCGCTAATTGATTTAAAGCAACCTCATATTGTTTTACTGCTTTAATAATTGGTGAATTTCCTTGAAAAACGGCTTCTAGCACTGTAATATCTTCTTCAAAGTCTGTTTGCTGTGACAAGTACCCTATTTGATAATCATGTGGGTAATCGATTGTTCCTGTCTCAGCATAATCAGTTTTGGCTAACACATTCATCAATGTTGATTTACCCGTCCCATTAATACCAATTAATCCAATTCTATCTTTTTCTTTTACTAAAAAAGAAATATCATTTAATAGAGTCTTATCTCCGTAAGATTTTACTAAATTATCTGCACGTAATATCTTCACATACTCACCCTACTCTCAAAATTGTCTTGTTCATTTTAACAGATATATATTTTTGAAACAAGTTTGTCACATATTTAATTTCATCATAACAAAAAAAGAGCACCAAGTGTATCACTCAGTACTCTTTGTAGGTCTATCTAATTAAAACTTATCACTATATACATCTTCTACTGTCTTATCTGCATCAATAACAATGTACAGTGTGTTTTCTTTTGAAATTTTTGTTGTTTGATACATATTATCCAAACCTTCTTGTCCCGGAGTTCCTTTGTCTTTGTAAGGGAAATAAATCAAATCGCTAGTGTTATCATCAAAATGAATAGACATTTTTTCAATGTCTTGATATTTTAATGCACGAGCAAACATTCCTAACTCTAATCCACCTGAATTAATATCATCCGATTTCACATGATCTGCTTCATTAAATATTTCAATTTTTATCCCGTCACAGGGATTAATTTTTTGGAAGTCACTTCCATTGATTCTACCGAAACTTGTTGTTATTTTACTTATCCATAAGTCACCAATAAACTCACGTTCAATTGTCCATGTTTCACCATTTCTAAAGTAAAATTTAAAATTTTTCATTTCTTTCGTCATCAAAGATCCCTCTTTCCAATTACTAATTTCACAAATCTTACAAATTTATTATAACATGTCGCTTCATAAAATAAAACAACTTTATTAAAAATTTCACAAATAAAAATTATTCTTTTAAATTCGTTAAAAATGTCTCTCTGTTAACAATTACTCGTTTGTGGGTACCAAAAGCAACGACCGTTTCTTTTTCCATAATTGTAAAGTCAAATTCACAAACAGCTCCATTTTTTTCTGTTAACGTTGCCTCAACTACCACTGTTTGACCTAATTTTGTAGGTTTAATATGATGTATATCAATATAACTACCAACTGTTGTTTGTGTGTCATCAATAATCGTCCGACCTATTAACATGCTTACATTTTCAGCCAATCCTATCGCTGCAGGCGTCCCTAAAACATCTAAATCACCTGAACCAATGCTCTTAGCAGTCATAGACAAATCAACCTTAAACTGTTTTTTATTCATTATTCAAGGTCTCCTTTACATAATTCAAAATTGAAGTATCATTATTTATTAAACAACCGCTTACGACCTGCTCTTCAATATCTTTCAGCAGTAATCCCACCCAAGGACCTGCTGATTTACCACTTTCTTTGATTAAGTCCGTTCCAGTTACGACTAAATCCTTAATCGAATGAATAGGAAGTCTTCGATATGAATCTAAAGCTTCCTGTGTACGATGTTCTATACCTAATAATTCTAACGCTTCTTCGACTAATTGGATCGTTTCTTCTCCAGCTTTATATAGCAACATCTCATCCCATGGTAGCTGTTTCCTATGAGTCAATATCTCTAATCCGCGAGTCACATCATGAATTACTTTATTTGATGCCTTCCATTTCTTTAAGAAAATCGCAGGAGAGGGTTCTTTGAGAGTATCTAGTAATAATACCCAAGCAAGCTCTTCACTTGATATGGGTTTATTTTTAAAGGTCTCAATAAAGGTCTGCAATGGATGCTTTTTATTCACTAATCCCGGACAGTAATTAAAACATTCAGTATCGATAAACGCTTGTAAGCCATTTGTTCGATTCTCGCCCAACACTAGTTTCATCCACTCAATATAAATACGTTCCACCGAAATTTTTTCTAACAACTGATGATTAGCTTGTATCGCTTCAAAAGTTTTCTCTTCAATGGTAAAATTTAATTGACTAGAGAAACGTAGTGCTCGCATCATTCTTAACGCATCTTCAAAAAAACGTTCAGTCGGATTTCCCACCGCTATAATTTTTTTCGACTCTATCGCTTTAATTCCATTAAACAAATCAATCACATCTCCGTGACGATTCATAGCAAGGGCATTCATTGTAAAGTCACGTCGCTTCAAGTCTTCTGATAAACTTCTAACAAACGTCACATTGTCAGGTCGTCTAAAATCTTGGTAGGTTGACTCTGCTCGGAATGTAGTAATCTCATATTGCTCATCTCCGAATAACACTAGCACTGTGCCATGTTTAATACCAACGTCAATCGTTTTATGAAACAATTGTTTTACCTCTTCAGGAAATGCACTTGTCGCAATATCAACATCGTGAATGTCATGTCCCAAAACAATGTCTCGTACACTACCGCCAACAAAGTAAGCGTCAAATCCTGCTTTTTCAATAACCTCTATTACAGGTAATGCATTAATAAACTCTTCAGGTAAATTTTCTATTTTCATTGACTTAATTCCAATCTGTTTGTTTTTTTAATCCTTTGTTTGACCGTCAATCCGCTCAAATCGATATTTGTCTCGTTTATTAAATTTGTCCATGTTACGTTGAAACGATTCAGTCAAATCAATATCAAGTGAATTCGCCATAATAATAGAAACAATCAATAAATCGCCTAATTCCTCTTGTACACTGGCTGGTATTTCATCTGCTTTTTTCTTTTTCTCGCCATAATAATGATTAATTTCTCGAGCCAACTCTCCCATTTCCTCAGTTAGTCTAGCTATTTGAGCTAAAGGCGTAAAATAACCTGTTTTAAATTGTGAAATATACTCATCTACTTCAATTTGCATGCTTTTTAGCGACTGTTCATCTCTATTCATACTAGCATCCTCTCACTTTTTCTTATCTTCATAGTATAAAAAATGACAACATTTTTCAACCACTTCCCCTTGTTGTGTCATAAATCGAGTGATAAGATGGAAACAGAGTGTTGAAAAAGGGGTTGGGGTTGTGAAATTAGAAAAACAATTTTTTATTAATATGATTATGATTTTTATTGGAACAAGTATTTTCGGGTTTGGTCTAGTGACATTTAATATGGCAAACAATCTAGCTGAAGGCGGCATGACAGGTATTACGTTAATTATTTATAACTTACTACATATTAATCCAGCCATCTCTACATTGGTATTAAACATTCCATTAATTTTGATTGGTCTAAAGTACTTAGGGCTTCAATCTTTACTCTATACACTAGTTGGGACATTCTCTTTGTCAGCAAATCTTTGGTTCTGGCAGAAAATACCTGTCGCCATTTCTGTGGATAGTGATTTATTAATTGCTGCTCTGCTAGCAGGTTTATTTAGCGGATTTGGTAGCGGAATCGTCTACAAATTCGGGGGAACAACTGGGGGAACCGATATTGTAGCCAGAATTATCGAAAGAAAGATTGGGTTATCAATTGGCCGTTCTCTATTAATGTTAGATGTAATTGTATTACTTTTATCCTTAAGTTATTTGTCAGTAAAAGAAATGATGTACACTCTAATTGCTGTTTTCGTGTTTAGCATAGTGGTAGATTTTGTTCAAGAAGGCTCATATGGGGCAAAAGGAGTCTTTATCGTCTCAGATCATAGCAGTCGCATTTCTCATCGTATCATTGATGAACTCGAACGAGGTGTGACATATCTTAAATCTGAAGGAGCTTATTCGAAATCTGAAAGAAATATTATTTTCTGTGTTGCCAGTCTTGCTGAAATCAATAAAATAAAAGAAATTTGTCACGAAGAAGACGAACGAGCATTTATCTCAATCATTACTGTTAATGAAGTCATCGGTGAAGGGTTCACTTACGAAAAAATTAAAAAATTCAAACTAAAAAAACAGAAGACGCGTTAAGTCGTTCTTCTGTTTTTTAATTGTTGGTAGTCTTGACTAAGTTTCAAAAAAAGTAACTCGTTTTCTGTTTCCAATGCTTGATTGATTTTTTGTTCTAATTGTGACACTTGATAGTCAAAAGCGGCTTCTTCAAAATACAAGTCCAATTTTTCTAGAAAAAGCAAATGCTCTTCATTTGCATACGGATTACTTTCCAATACAGACTGGTACAACAAATTGGTGTCAGATTCATCAAACTTAATAACCACATATAATGGACTTTTAAAATTTAGACGTATATCATGAAAAATTTGTTCTGGATTATCGAAACTCTTACCTTCTTTTATTAACTCTAATCCACTACCAGGTACACTTTGATCTCTAATGATCAGAGCACGTGGTAGTGACTGTTCGTTCTCTACAAGTATTACATTATTCAGGACTCCATCATGGTTTACTAAATAAGTTAAAATCCAATAGGCTTCTCTTTTTTTAAAAGAGAGCGACTGCATTGCCCAATTAATAAATCGTCTCTTTTCTCCTGACTGTATCACATTATCACCACCTAATTATTTTCAATCAGTGTCAGAATGTCTAAATCTCCAGGGACTAATGTTAAGTAATGAGAGAGTAGTCGAGTAGACTCTTCTAAGTCCCCATCTTCTCTTAAAAATACACCATAGTCTTTCAAAAAATCTGGTCCATCTAGCAAGGCATCTTTTGCTTTTAAATAATTTTGTTTGGCTAACTCAAACTCTTCTAGACCATTGTTAGCTTGGGCTAAATACCAATAAACAAATGGGTGATCCATATTTTCTAATGAATGTAATAGTGTAATTACGTCTTCAAATTCTTCTTCTTTTAATAATAGCTCAGCTAATTTTAGTTTTGAAAAATCTGTTTCTACTTCTAAAGAAATAACTTCTTCTAAATAAGATTTTGCTTCATCTTTTAAATTTAAACTATATGCTGTTTCAGATGCCAAATGATATAAAGCTGTTTCATACGGGTTTTCTGAAATACCCTCCTCAACAACCTCTATTGCCTCTTCGAACCGTCCTTCATCATGTAAAATTTGACCTAAAGGATAATAAACCTGTAAAAACTCTTCATCCATTAGTTTCACTTGATTTAACAAATCAATGGCACGTTCATTTTCATTGACTTGATAATAGGTCAGTGCAAGCTGGAATAACCTATCAACTGTTTCTTCCGCTTCAATGGCTTTTTCTAAATGTGCGATGGCATGTTCAAATTCACCAATACGAGATAATGCAACACCAATACGTTCATCCAATTGTACAGGTGATTCAAAATCTGAAAAATCACGTAAAATGGCTTCATAAGTTTCAATCGCACGCTGATAATCCTCCGATGCAAAATATAGTTCCGCCAAGGACAACTCAATCAATGGTTCATTCGGTAACAATTCTTTCGCTCTAAATAGTTTTTGCTCACTCACCTCTGGAATATTTAACAATTGATAAATATCCGCTTGTGTGAGTAAACTTTGTGGGTAGATCGGGCTAGACTCTTCAATGGCTTCTAACCAGGTAAAAGCTTGTTCCAACTCGTCATTTTCAATTGCAATCTCTGCCAATGAGATTTTCAGTGAGTCTTCTTCTGGAAATTCGTTTAATAATTGCTCGAACAATGTTGAAGCTTCATCTATAAACCCTAATTGGAATAAATTATCTGCTAACTGGATTCTTTCTTCTGGTAAGTCTTCTCGTTGCGCTTTTTCAAATGCTAATTGAGCTCCTGCTAAATCACCACTTGATATTGCTTCTAACATTTTTTTACTATTTGACATACATAGACTCCTTTAAGTTTGTTTTACATGTTTCGATATGTATCAATCACCTTATACAGTTCATCTAAACTTGGTGTTGTAACATATTCTATACTACCAATACTATTTAAGCACGCTATTTTTTTAGATCTCGCCATTTCCATTTCAATGGCTTCTGCCAAATCATACGTCACCATTTGTTTTGGTAACCTTAAATCGACGTTTAGAAAAGTTTGAAACCAATTTGTAAATGTTACCATATCAAATGCCAAATTGTTTCTAACAACACTCCAATAAGTATGTAATAACATCCCTATGTATTTCTTTTGCTGTTGTGTTAAGTAGTGAGATTCAGCTAGACGGTAAAAACTATTACTAAATGTTAATCCGAATAGGTAGCTTAAATGATCTTGTTGTAACAATATTGACATCACTTCTTCAACATAAGATGAAAAACTAAAGTGTTGCCTATTATTTGACTCATATAATTTAAATAATAGCTCTCTGTCTGACGTTAAGCCAATCTTAACCAGAGACAAAAAGTCTTGTTCCCATGTATCTGATGATTCTAACTCATGCAACATAGTATCATAAATAATTCTCTCCGGTATAGCTGTCTGATGTACAGCGACTTTCAATTGATGATTTAATAAGAATGCCTCTCCAGACAAACAGTGAATAAAGCCTGTTAGCGTCGTTGGAATAAAATAAAAGGCTCCGATATAACTTGAGGTTTCTTGTAAAAATCCACATAAATGGTACATCGGATAATCCCCAATACCAACCACTATCGTATGTCTTGGCAGTTCCATTTCTTCAATAAACGCTAAAACATCATTGTACATTTTTATATGATTTAATGCACCATGATCTGGGCAAATATACCAATTAAATTGTGTAACATCAGAAAACAAACTGCCTAATTTATCATAATAACACTCATAAAATGATTGTGTCGAAATAAAAAGCGTTGAAGGAAACTCTACTAGCGAATTGAAATAATCAGCTGTTATTAATCGATTTAAAGATTCAGCATAGACAACCTCTACAGATTTTGTACCTTTTATTATGATTCGTTTCATTCCATACACACCCCTCTCTATAAGTGTATCATAACGAACAGTTTTGTTTTAGATTATTTCTTCATAAAAACTGAGACAACAGCGACAACTATCACAGCACCTAAAATAGACGGAATAAGAGCCATTCCAGCTAGTTGTCCTCCCCAATCATCTCCGAATAGTTTTTGCCCTACAGTAGAGCCAACTAACCCTGCTATGATGTTAAATACACATCCTTTTGAATTTCCTTTATTCACAACAGAACCTGCTATTGCACCGATAACAGCCCCTACAATTAATATCCATAGCCAATACATCGTATCGCCTCCCAAAAATAACTTTCTTATATATCTATATTAAATGAAAACAAAATAAAAAGACACCATTTCTCTTTAAATATACCTGTTCAAATCAAAAAAATTGACCTAATAATTTTATTAGGTCAATTTCTCATAACAACACTTTAAATGTTTATTATTTAACAGCATCTTTTAACGCTTTACCTGGTTTAAATGCAGGTACTTTGCTAGCTGCGATTTGGATTTCTTCTCCTGTTTGTGGGTTACGACCTTTACGTGCCGCTCTTTCACGAACTTCAAAGTTACCAAAACCGATAAGTTGAACTTTTTCACCTTCAGCTAAAAATTCTTGAACAGATGCAAATACTGCGTCTACTGATGCAGTAGCGTCTTTTTTAGTTAATCCAGTTGCTTCAGCAACTTTTTCAATCAATTCTGCTTTGTTAGCCATGTTTCATTTTCACCTCCTCAAAAAGGAAATCGATGTTTATTTGGACATCATATTTTAGGCGATCATTTTTGAGTGGTCCAAAAATGATAAACGGAAATATTGTCTTTCAATATTTCATTAACAAAGATACCACATGAAGCAAGTGATAGCAAGGTTTTTAGCGGTATAATTCTCTTTTATACCATTTTTTATCATTCTAAATTAAGATAATTGATAATTAAAACTAACTATGGTAAAATGCCCGTCGTTCCAGACTATTTACGACGTCGAGTAATAATTCGAATAGGTGTCCCTTCAAAATCAAAGGCACGTCTAATCTGATTTTCTAAAAAGCGTGCATATGAGAAATGCATAAGCTCTTCTTCATTGACAAATACCACAAACGTTGGTGGTTTGATGGCCACTTGTGTCGCATAAAATATTTTTAATCGTTTTCCTTTATCAGTTGGAGTCGGATTAATTGCCACTGCATCCATGATAACATCATTCAGTATAGATGACGGGATACGAAGTGTTTGATTTTGACTCACTGTTTCAATCATTTCAGGTAAAACATGTAAACGTTGTTTCGTTTTAGCAGAAACATACGCAATAGGAGCATAGTCTAAATATCTAAACTCTTTTCTAATGTCTTCCTCAAATTCTTTCATTGTGTGGTTGTCTTTATCTAACGTATCCCACTTATTAACCACGATAATAATGGCTTTCCCTGCTTCATGAGCAAATCCTGCAATACGTTTATCGTATTCTCTAATGCCTTCTTCTGCATTTAGTACCACAAGTACCACATCAGAGCGGTCAATTGCTCTCATAGATCTCATTGCACTGTATTTTTCAGTATTTTCGTACACTTTTCCTTTTTTACGCATACCCGCTGTGTCAATCATAATAAATTCTTGACCCGAGCTAGACGAAAAAGATGTATCAATAGCATCACGTGTTGTACCAGCTACATCAGATACAATAACTCGTTCTTCACCTAACATAGCATTAATGATAGAAGATTTTCCTACATTAGGTCGACCAATTAAACTAAATCTAATAATGTCATCCTCTTCCTCAATCTTTTCAACGCCAAAATGTTGACACGCTTGATCTAGGACATCTCCTAATCCGATACCATGACTTCCAGAAACCGGGTACGGATCGCCTACTCCTAATGAGTAAAATTCATAAATATCATTTCTCATTTCTGGATTATCTACTTTGTTGACAACAAGTATAACAGGCTTGTCACTTTTATATAGAATCCTTGATACGTATTCATCTGCATCTGTTACACCTTCACGACCACTTACAACTAATAAAATAACATCTGCTTCTTCTATAGCTATCTCAGCCTGATGTTTAATTTGATCCATAAACGGCTCATCACTTAAATCTATACCACCTGTATCAATGACATTAAATTCTCTTCCTAGCCATTCGCCATGAGCATAAATTCTATCTCTAGTAACACCTGGTACATCTTCTACAATTGATATTCTTTCTCCTGCAATCCGATTAAATAATGTTGATTTTCCTACATTAGGTCGACCAACGATTGCCAATGTTGGGTTTGCCATTTAGGCCACCTCCTTGTTTTATAACCTTACATATCCTTATGTAGTTTATCTGATGCGCAGAAAGGTTGCAAGTAAAACATGATAAAAATAAAGAAAAAGTCAGGGTTTACCCCTGACTTTAAAAAAATTCTAATTATCTGTTAAATCTTTTCCAATGACATCACCTAATGTGAAGCCAGTTGATTCTTCGGGCATTATATACTCTTCTTCAACTTCTGGTTCTTCTTTTTCTTCTAATGCTTTTATGCTCAAACCAATTCTTTTGTTTTCTTCACTCACATCTAGAACTTTGACTTGAACTTCTTGTCCTTCATTAAGAGCCTCGTGAGGTGTAGCGATATGTTTGTGAGAAATTTGAGAAATGTGAACTAACCCTTCAACTCCAGGTAATACTTCAACAAATGCTCCAAATGATGTTAGACGCTTAACAACGCCATCTAAGACCATTCCAACAGCTGCTTTTTCTTCTACATTATCCCATGGTCCTGCTAACGTTTCTTTGATTGATAAAGAGATACGCTCTTCTTCTGGTTTCACGCCAAGCACTTTAACTTGAACCTCATCTCCAACAGATAGAACATCTTCTGGTTTAGCAACATGGCTATAAGAAATTTCTGATACATGCACTAACCCATCTACACCACCTAAATCAACGAACGCACCAAAATTAGTTAATCTGGCTACAGTACCTGTTAAGATATCTCCAGCTTCGATTTTAGCCAATACTTCTTTCTTAGCTTCATTTCGTGCTGCTTCAACTACAGCTCTATGGGATAAGATTAATCGATTTTCTGATGGTTCAATTTCAATAATTTTATATGTTAACGTCTTGCCTTTGTAATCCGAAAAATCAGATACAAAATGATCTTCTACCATTGAAGCCGGTACAAATCCTCTAACACCAGCATCAACTACTAAACCACCTTTTACTACATCGGATACAGGGGCTTCGATTGTTTCGCCTGCCTCAAAAGCTTTTTCAATGTCTTCCCAAACTTTTTTAGCATCTACACGTCGTTTAGAAAGTAAATAACTACCATTTTCTTTGTCTTTACCAATTTCTGATATGACAACTAAATCAATGATATCACCAATTTGTACAACATCTGTCACATTTTCAACAGGAATTGTTGATAGTTCTTTTAGTGGGATAACGCCTTCAACACCAGCACCAATAATACCTACAATTGCTTGTTTGTTATCATCGATGGTCAACACTTCACCTTTTACTGAATCTCCGACTTTTACTTCTTGAACACTTTCCATAGCGTCTAACATAGCTTCGTTCATTTGTTCTGTCATTCTTTCATCCTCCTCGACAACAATTGGTCAACACTTACTGCTTAATTCTATTCTACCTAAAATAAAAACACTTTACTAGGGTAAAATGTTCTTTTGCTTAGTTGTAGAATCAAGTTAGTCACCCTAAAATAATAAAAAAACACCAT
>JBQELZ010000023.1:0-30961 GCA_052104115.1 Vagococcus sp.
ACGTTTGTTTTCCACTTGAACGTATCCTTGTAGCCACTTGTTCAGCAATTTCCCTAATAACTATTTTGATTTCTGACACGTCTGTATAGTCTTTCATTAATACTTGACTGTTTCCTATAGATTTTGATTTAGAGACGTATACGTCTGATAATTTTGTTCTGTCCACTCCCCAACTATGAGCGAATAATTGTTCACCCATAATTCCCATACTCGCCTTCAGACTAAAGTAATCATAACTAGCTAACTCTTTAATTGAATAGATCCCCTTATTATTTAATGTTTTTTCTGTCCTGGTATTTATTCCCCAAAAGTCAGTCATATTCTTAATTTGCCAAACAGTGTTTGGTACATCTTCATATCTCCAGGTAGCGATCATATCTTTGTTTTTCTTAGCTTCATTATCTAAAGCAAGTTTACTTAACAAGGGATTGTCCCCGATTCCGATTGTACAAAACAAGCCAGTTTCATGATAGATTTCTCTTTGGAATTGGACCGCAAACTCATAAGCATTCATATGAAATAGTTTTTTAGAAGCCGTTATTCGAATAAATGTTTCATCTATAGAATAGATCAGGATATCTTCATCTGATACGTACTGACGAAAGATATTATTAATGACTAAATTCTTTTGAATATAAAGGTTCATACGTGGAGGAACAATCAACAAGTCTTTATGGTAAGGCATATCATATTTTCTAGTCACATTAGATATTCCTAGCACCTTTTTTGCCATTGGAGAAGTCGCTAAAGCTAACCCTCCCCCACTTTCTGCATTACTCATAACCACAAGCATCGTTTTTAAGGGATTTAGACCTCTTTCTACGCATTCAACGCTGGCATAAAAGGATTTCATATCGACACAAAGTATATCGTCTCTAGGCTCTTTATCGTAGTTAAAGTAGTATTCAGACATTCATTTTCACTTCCTTTAGACACAATTATACAAACGTACGTTCTCATTTTCAAGCGAACAGTTTTTAAATATTTTAAGTTCATAAGAAGTAAATGCCTGGTTAGTGATCTATCTTCTTCAGGAGGAAACAATTTTATTTGGTATTTATTTCAGTCGCTCCGGCCACCTCCACTGCTCCCTCAATAAGTCGTTCGTTACACTCACTCCAAAACCGTTAAACGCTGCTTCGCAACGTTTAACCAAAAGTCAAAACCATCATTTGTTTAACTCATGCTTATCGTTCGGCATACCTATTCTCTTATTTACATTATGTTCAAGTTAGTATGCTTGAGTGGAGTGCTAAGTGATACAAGTACCATATTCAGTCGATTAGACAAGGGTATATAAACGAGCAAGCTCGCCCTTGTATAATCTTTGTGCCTATGGTTCTCACACTTTATAGCCCCCACACCCAAGCATACTAGCAACAAATGAACCATAACAATCTAAATAAGAAAGGAGCATTGTGTATCCCTCAGGCATGAGTTAAACAAATGACCAGCCACCCTCCCCTGTACACCTAACTCAAATGGTTCAAATACTAAAGAATTTAAAGAAAAACGACTGTTAGCATTAGAAAATATTAGATTTTTGAAAGTAGGTTTTAATATGTATAAGGAATTATTACTAGCTTTAGTAGTGTTTATCTATGATGAAGAATACGAAATGAGTTGGTTTTATAGAAACGTTATTTTGAAAGAAACGCAGACAACGAGAGAGAGGAAAATCGTCTATGAACTCACGAACGATTTATAAAAAATTAACAGGTTGGAATTATATTGAGCTTGCTAAAAAAATTCATCATCTAGTAAGAACAGAACCCACAGACTTTAGTCTTGATGATATTTTAAACCTGTTTCAGCATTAATTGGTAATTGACCGGATATAAATACTAATCCTTGTGTTTCAATTCCTTGTGCATATGGTCCAATAGCTTGTGGTGCTTTTTCTGTATTCATTTCTTTTTTCATGTTTCATTCTCCCTTATAAACAGTATTTATCTCTTAATGATTTAACATATTCAACTGATTTTTTTTAATCTTGTTCCTGTCTTTCTAACAAATACTCTAAGTTTTTTTCTGATGGATGATAAGTATCCATCGGTAAAATTAAATAAAAAATGTTGAAACACTTTTTCTAATCATGTCGTTCTGACACAAATTCTTTATTATAAAATTTACTATTTTTAGAAAACTCAGACTCTACCTTATCCAATCCGTCTCTTTCAATCAATGTTTTTTCATTAGAAGATAAGTCTGTTCCAAGACCTAGGCGATTTCCTTCAATATCAACACCCATGCTGGATAAAATAGTTGGATACATATCAAATGGTGCAAACTCTCTATATGTTGTCTGGATATTTGTATTAGCAAACGAGTCATTTAAGATTAAATTGGTTGTTGTACGGTGATAATCTGGACTAAACGATTTAAAAAAGTTGCGATCCATGCTTAAATGATCCCCCGTTAAGACAATTGTTGTATTGTCATAAAAAGGTTGCTCTTGAATCCATCTAACAAAGGAAACTACTTCTTTTTGTGAATGGGCAATCACATTAGCGTATTGACTATCAAAAGGTGTTGGTGCGCCTTTTTCTAAATACCCATCTGGAAAATGGGTGTCCGCGTTTTCCATCGTAAAATTAAATGGTTTGCCAGTAGATGCTAATCTAGTCAACTCATCTTTTGCATATTCATACAGTTTTTTATCCTCATATCCCCACCAAACTTTATAATCATCTGGAATCAGTTTTTCTTTCTTCGCATACTTATAATCAAATATTTTAAAGTCCTTATGTCCATTGAAAAATGACGTTAACCCACCAAAATCAGCATCTGCTCCAAACATAATGGTTTGATTATACCCTTGTTCATGTAATAAATCACCAATCCCCACTGCTCCTGGTAAAAAGTAACCTGATTTGCCATAAGCATTTCCATCCATTGGAATCTTTAAAGGTAAGCCCATACTCATATTAATCATAGATGCTACTGACCAGCTTGATCCATATGTTTGATAAGGGCCGCCCATTTTATCTGTTTCAGAAAAATGTACGCCTTCTTTTGACAATTTTTCTAAATCAGGCATCAAATTTTTCTCCATATTCCCACCCAAAGGTTTATCAAAAAATGAGTTTTCATATGACTCTAAATAAATATGTACCAAATGACGTTTCTTTTTCGGAAACGTCATTTTGACATCTTTTGGAGACGCGTAGTTCTCCTTAATATAAGGTGAATCTTGGTAGTAAGCCTCGTATACTTTATCAAGTTGTAACTCTTTCATGCTATAATATCCGCCAAATAAGCATGTTCCTACTGCTACTAAACTTAACCCTAACCTCAATACTTTATCTGTAAATAACGGACGCTCTAACCATTTAAATGTAAAACGAGTCGTCATCGCAAACACAAATACAGCAACAATGCTAATAAATTTCAGTACTGGTCCATTTACAACTGCCTGCATCACACCCGATGCGGTACCGGTCACTGGCGAATTAAAGTTAAAAATAAATTGCTCTGGTGTTAGTTTGCCAAAAAAGCCAACAAACCAAACTGTTCCTATGTACAAAAACAACCCAATAGAAAACAAACTGATACTTCCTATGTTCATTGCTACATCACGTTTTCTAAATGATCCTGTTCGTTTTTCCCATACAAAGGTATGGGTTAACACTCCTTTTATAACTATATATACACCACCAACCATCATAGAAAACAAAACATATTTTACTGAAAAAATCGTTGTGTACTGTGATGAATTTAAAACAAATGGTTTATCAAGTAGAAACCGTAACATCCATAAAGATAGCACATTTGTATAACATGTGTCTTTAATGATTGTCATTACTTTTTCTTTTGTCAAAACAGGTTTAAATAAGTGTATATCTACTCCACTTACTAATAATCCTACTTATAAAAAAATCCCCAATCTAGCCATTCTATCTCCCCTATTTTCTTAATTAACTCCACTTCAAAGAATAATCGAAATGACTGTCTTTTACAACTAAATTTGGACTAGAATAAAAAAAGAATCTTGTTGTTTAAACACAACAAAATTCTTTTTTTATTAAAGCTTAGTAACCGTCACCAATTCATAGTAGGTAGCAACATTTAACGGATTGATATAACCCGTTTGAGCTTCCATTGTATTCAATAAGCCTAATGTCATTGATGTTTTTAAGACTTCTTCAATATCAGCACCTTTATCTAAAGCAAGTGCTAAACCCGCAACACTGGAATCACCACTTCCAACTGGATTGATCACCTCTATCTTAGGAATATCTACTTGATAAAATTCACCTTGATATTTGACAAATGCACCATTTGCTCCAAGCGACATCATAATCAGTGGAATCCCGTCAAAAAGAGGCAATGATAACATCTCTTTTTTTTCTTCAACAGAATGTGTCATGAACTCTTGTCCAGTTATATCTTGTATCTCACCAGAATTTGGTTTAATCGCAAAAGGCTTTACATCACTGTTTAGCACACTAAGTAAACAATCCCCAGACGAATCCAAAATAACTTTTGTCTCATTTTGATCTATACGACGAAGCATATCAACATAGAATGAAATAGGAATCCCTTTAGGCAAACTTCCAGAAATAGTCACAACATCCACGTCTTTTGTTAAAGACGCAACAGACTGTTCAAATGCTTGTCTTTCATCATCAGTCACTGTCGGTCCAGACTCTAAAATTTCAGTTTGCTTGCCATCTTCATGTAAAATAGCTATACAATTACGAGTTGGTTCTTCAATATCAAAAAATTGATGGCCTATGCCTTGGTTCTGTAACTCATTTTTAATAAAATGACCTAAATCTCCACCTAAAAAACCAGAACATGTTACATTATCAGATAATTGCTTAATCACTCGAGCAACATTTAACCCTTTTCCACCTGCTGTTTTTTTGTATTGACTACAGCGATTGACATCATCTTGCTTTAAAGAGTCAATTTGATACGAAATATCAACAGACGGATTCATCGTAATAGTTAAAATCATTTGGCTATCCCTTTCTTATGCAAATTTTTTATGCCAAGATTGAGCAGTACGATTTAGCACTTCATTTAATTCTTCAATATTTTGACGACCTTGTGTTTTCAACCATTCTCTTGCTGCGGCTTCGCCTTCATTCGCAAAAATAGCCACACCATCTTTCCAAGTTGCTCTACCACAAAGCACACCATTAAATGTTGAACCAGCTTCATTTGCAAATTCTAATGTTTCTTGGAATAATTTAGCACTTACACCTGCACTTAAGAAGATGAATGGTAAATCTGTTTTATCACTTTGTTCTTTAAAATATGCTAAAGCTTCATCTCTTGTATACACGACATCTTCTTTATGTTCAGCAAACCCTTCAACATAATTCATGTTTACAGGAACTTCCATTTTTAATACATCTACATGGTATTGCTCTTTTGAAAATTCAACCATCATATCATTTACTTTATGTGGTTTCACTTTAGCGTATTCTTTGCTTGTTGCATCTGCAATAGTAGCATCATATGACACTAATTCTAAGTAGAAAGGAATATCTTCTGCAACACATTCTGATCCCAATCTCTCAACAAATGCATGCTTGCGATCATTTATTTCAGCAGCTTCATCAATATCATAGTATAGTAAGAATTTCACAGCATCAGCTCCAGCTTCCTTAATTCTATGAGCAGACCATTCATTGATTAAATCTGGGAAACGTCCTGGTTCTGTGGCATCATAGCCTGTTTGTTCATATGCTAATAGTAATCCAGCATCAGTATCTTTTACTTTGGAGGCTGGTAATCCATATTCCGGATCCAACAAAATTGATGTTGAATAAGGTGTTAATTCTTCGGACACTAGTTTTTTAAACGCAACAATTGCCTCTGTCACATCGCCTGTAAAGTTTTCTTTCGCTAACATTTTTTTTAACGCACCACGTTGATCAATCGCTAACGCTCCAATTACTCCTGATTCTGTTGACAATTGATTCATATAAGTTAATTTTTGTGTTGTTAATGTTTTCATGTGACATTCTCCTCATTTGTTTTAGTTTTATTTTTTATACATTGATGTGCCATCTACATATGTTTCAAGTAAGTCAAGTTCAGGGGTCACAACAATAAAATCTGCCGCTTTTCCTTTTTTGATACTACCGCATGTATCCTCAATACCAACACTTCTAGCTGGAACCAAAGTACCCATTTTAAAAGCATCTGACACTGTAGCAATATCCCAATCGACCACATTTTTAACCCCTTCAATTAATGTCAATACGCTGCCTGCAAGTGAGCCGTTAGACTCTAACCGTGCAGCACCGTCTTTAACAATAACTGGGAACTCTCCTAAATGATAATGACCATCTGGCATACCACCAGCACGCATACAATCTGTAATCAATGCTATCTTTTCAGGTGTCTTTACTCGCACTAGTACATCAGCAGCTACTGGATCAACATGATGTCCATCACATATCAATTCTCCAACTGTTTCTTTAGTGGCCATAGCACAACCAACCATACCTGGTTCTCTATGGGTAAAACCGCTCATTCCATTAAAGGTATGGACAAAGATAGAGGCTCCTGACTCTACTGCCTTAAGCGCTTGTGCATATGTAGCATCACTATGTGCTAATGCCACTGTGACACCTTCTTTTGTGACCGCTGATATAAATTCATTGGCTTGTTCTTTTTCAGGTGCTAACGCTATTTTTTTGATTAACCCATTCGCATTCTTTTGCCATCCATGAAATTCATCCAAGTTCGGTGTTGTAAAATAACTAGGATTTTGAGCACCTTTATGTTTTTCTGTGAAATACGGGCCTTCAAAGAAAATCCCTTGAATTTTGGCTCCTTCCACCTCTTCATAGTGATCCCCAATCGTTTTAGCTACATCGCTTAATTGCTCTGAAGATGAAGTTAATGTGGTAGGTAGAAACGAGGTTACCCCACAACTTAAAATGCCTTTTGATATTTCATTTAATCCATTAAAATCGTTATCCATCACATCATGATTTTTAAAGCCATGAATATGTGTATCAACTAAACCTGGAGCAATCCATTTTCCAGAGTAATCCAACACACGCGCCTCACTTGGGACCTCTTTTGTCACGTCACCAAATTTACCATCTATTACTTCTACGTAGCCACTTGTCTCAACTGAATCTTCTAAGAAAAACTTATCTGCTTTTATATAATAATGAGTCAATTGTTCCACTTCCTTTTAGAATTTATAGAGAATGTATAGTAACACCTTTCACCACTCGGTTTACAGTTCCTGTTGGAGATGGCGTATCAGGTTTATTACCAACTTTTACAGATGTTAACAACGAAACGATTTGAGCAATCATAACAAATGGTAGAGCTAAGTAACCATCTGGAATCACACCATCATTTGATAGCACAATCGTTTGTCCTGAATAAGCTGCCTCATTTTGGGCAATCCCAACTGTAGCCACGGCAATGTCATTTGATTTAATTTCTTCTAAAATATCAATATCGTATTGCTTTGTGTAGGCGTCATTGCTAATAAAATCAAACACAAGTGTTTGTTCATCCACAAATGATTTTGGTCCATGTCTGAATCCCATTGATGAATCAAAGGCTGTAGTCACACGACCTGCTGTTAACTCTAATAATTTCAATTGTGCTTCTCGTGTTAAGCCGGATAAACTTCCAGAACCAAGATAAACAACACGACTAAAGTCATGGTCTAAAATAGCTTGTATCACTTCTTCTTGATCAATAGCTTGTTTCCCCATTGAAACAATACTTTGAACTATTTCGGCTTTATTTTGATGGGTTGTATCAAATGTTAACAAGGCAGTTAATGTCATACATGAGAAACTACCTGTCATCGCAAATCCTTTATCATTTGATAGCTCCGGCATTAAGATAACGAATGAATTAGCGTCTCCTTTACTATTTTGAGCCAACTTACCTTCTGGTGCACATGTGATAATTAAATGTTTAATATTTTTCACTAATTTATTGGCTAAATCAATGGTTGCCACACTTTCAGGACTATTACCACTTCTTGCAAATGAGACCAACAACGTAGGCTCATCTTCTTTTAAATAAGAGTAAGGAGCTGACACAATATCAGTCGTTGGGATGGCTTCAAACTGATAATCACCGGTTTGACCATATCTCATTAAATGTGGTTTTATAACGTCTCCAACATAAGCTGATGTTCCTGCTCCTGTAAAAATAACTCTAGTTTTACCTGTTACACCTTGTTTAAAATCTGATAAAAAAGCCATCAAATCTGTTTCATTCTGTTGAAAAATATCCAATGTTTCTTCCCATAATTCTGGTTGTTGCGTGATTTCCTTCGTTGTAATCACAGCACCTGCTTTTGTTAACTCTTCTTCTGGCCACTTTAACATATTAATTCTCCTAATCTTTTATTTTATTATGTAATATTTTATACCTAAACTGATCTGCTCTAGCAACACTTAATGTGTACTCAATTACTTCATTGTTTAGATTATATGTCTTCCTAATTAAATTTAATGCTGCTGAACTCTCAGGTACATCAATTAGTTCGGCATCTTTTTCACCTACAATACTGGCGTAAAACTCTTCTTCTGCATACTTGATAATCTCTTTATAGTCTTCATAAAACACATCATACATGGGTTTATTTTCAAGCATTTCACTCGTTAATGTATCGAATTTTTTATATGGCAGGTATGTTCTCTCTACCATCATTGGTTTTCCATCTGCTAATCTGAGCCGTTTGATTTTTATCATCTTAGTACCTTTATGTACATCTAGGTTTTCACTAAAATATTTGTTTGCTTCTAGCGTTTTAAATTCTAATATTTGGGTTTCTGGGCTTTTACCTAGTGCTTTCATCTGTTCTGTAAAGCTATATGTTCCAGATAAATTTAAAATACTATCTGAAATACTTGATACAAACGTCCCTTTCCCATGTTTTTTGTAAATGTAACCTAGATGCTCTAACTCTTGTAATGCTAATCTAACTGTCGTCCGACTCACACCGTATATCTCTGAAAGTTCTCTTTCTGAAGGCAGAAGATCATGTGGTTTTAACTCTGTTTCGATGCTTTCACGAATTGTGTCCACTAACTTTCCGTACAGTGACTGTTTTTTATTTTCCATTTCCCACCCTCCGATGTTAATACCAACTGGTATCAACCACTTACATTATTGTTCATTTTGGTTAAAATGTCAATAATTTTGAATAAAAAAAGAGAGAAACAATGTTCTCTCCTTTTTAGCACGTCTTTATGGCCAAATTGAAGGCCAAATACCGAATCCTGATCCAACGATACCAATGATGAACACTAAACCAATACATTTCAGTGGTGTCCATCCTTTTTTAGCTAGTAAGAAGTATAATAATAAAGAAATAGCTAATGGAATTAATTGCGGTAAAATTCCATCTAAAATCTCTTGAATATTAATAGTGACATCTTTTTCTTCGTTTTGGTTAAATACGACTTCGTACTCGCCGTTATCAAGCTCTTTTACGCTTGCACCTTCTTGAACGTCATTCGTTAATTTACCGTCGTCATCTTTTGTATAAACGTACTCATCATATTTAGATGCAGCATCTTTAGTTGGGACAACTGTTGTTACTTGAGTAACTTCATTCGTTGTCCCATTTGGTATGTTAACATCTAATTTAGTTGCACCGTATACAGAAATCAATGAACCGACAATAAAGATACCTAAAATACTTGCTGCACGAGTAAATTCTTTTGCATTTTCAGTTAAGATACTGATAGCATTTGTTCCCAGTTTATAGGACCATTTCATTAAGAAGAAACGTAAGCCAAATTGAGCCGCATTAAAGATAATTAGGAATATAAAAGGAGCTGCAATATTCCCATTTATTGCCATATTAGCTGTTATCCCAGCTGTAATTGGTACTAATGTAAACCAGAACAGTGCATCACCAATCCCACCTAAAGGGCCCATTGCCGCAACCCTTACGGCACGGATGGTAGGAATGTCTGCTTTATTTTGTTCCATTGATAATACAATCCCCATCACAAAGTTTACTAAGAATGGATGAGTATTAAAAAACTCTAAGTTATGGCTCATAGAAGCCGCTAAATCATCTTTGTCTGTATGAATTTTTTTCAACCCTGGTAAAATCGAATACAACCATCCACCAGCTTGCATTCTCTCATAGTTAAATGACGCTTGTAAGAATAGAGAGCGCCATACCATTTTGTTTAATGTTTTATTATCAAGCGTTTCTGCTGGCGTGCTATTTTTATAACTATCCGGAATATTATATGCCATCTTCTTCTCCTCCTTCATCGCCTACATAACTATTAGCAGATGTAGCTTTGAATTTTGTTTGGATTTGGAAATCCCAATAGGCAATCGCAAATCCAATAAATGCAAGAATGATTAGAGCTGGTCCACTTAAACTTGGAGAAGCCATGACAATCGTTGCTAAACCGAATCCTGCAAATAAGAAACCCCATAAGTCTTTTGATAACATTACTTTCATTAAAATAGCAAACCCAACATAACGCATCATACCACCGGCTGCATTTAACCCACTCATTAACCATTCTGGAATCATGTTAACAACTGTATCACCAAACGTTGCCCCACCAATAAAGAATAGTGTCACAATAATCCCGAAAATAGTACCCAAAGCTGCCATTGACAAGTAGTTAATACGGTCAATACCTTTTGTATCTGCTTCATGAGCATAGTTATCTGCAACTGTCATTACAGGTGACATAAGTGAGAAAATCAATGTTACTCCGTATTGCCCTAGTAATGAAAACGGAATAGCTGTTGCTACAGCTGCTGTTGGTTCTAGTTTCAATGTAATCGCCAAAACAGCTGCCATAATTCCACCAATCACGGCATTCGGTGGCTGTGCTCCACCTACTGGCATGTTACCAATTGTCATCAATTGATACGTACCACCAACAATTAACCCAGTTTGTACATCTCCTAAAATGAATCCAATAACCATACCAGTTACAATAGGTTGGTACAAGGATTCTAAGAAACTAAACTGATCAATCGCAACGATAAAGGTTACAATAAAAATTAATAATACCTGCATAATTGAATAATCCATTTTACTTCCTCCTTAGTGATTATTTATACAATTTTGAAATATCTTCTACAGAAGTCGAAGGTACACGTTGAATTTCAAGTTTCACGCCTTTTGACTCTAACGCTTTAAATGCATCCAAATCTTTATTATCTACAGCAACAGTAGTAGCAACTTGTTTTTTACCCTCTGACATATGCATGTTTCCGATATTTACTTTTTTAATGTCGACACCTCCTTCAACCAATTTCAATACATCCTCTGGTGATTCCACGACAATAAAGATTTTTTGTCTATCTGCTGCTTTATGAATGATTTCAATTGTTTTTTGAATCGTGAAATAGCGTGTTGCAACTCCAGTTGGTGCGGCCATATCCATTAGACCTTGACGTACTTTATCATTTGCTACTTTGCCATTCGCCACTAAGATTAAATTAGCACCAATTGTGCCACACCATTGTGTTGCTACTTGTCCATGAATTAGTCGATTATCGATTCTTGTTAATAAAATATTTGCCATTTTGCATGCCTCCATTAATCTATAATTTTTGTTACTGCATATCTTGATACTTCCATTAACTGACCTGATTTTAATCGTAAATCAATTGTATCTTGATTTACTTTTGCTACTTCTCCGTAGATACCATTTAGTACAATCACTTTCTTACCAATAGATAAATTTTCGTGCACAGATTTATAATGAGATTTTTGTGCTTTTAAATTTTTTAGGTTAATCACATACATGACCACAGCAATGAATACAATAATAATAATAAGTGCAATCGACGAATATAAAATATTTTCCCACATCATTAGATACCGTCTTCTTCTACAATGTCATCTGATTCTTTGATTTCTCCAATTGTCGCACCAGTTTGAGCTGAATGAATCAAGCGTTCCAACACTTCATCAATATCATTATCCATAAGTCTTTGCATCACCAGTTCTAACAACATTGGTAAGTTCGTACCAGTTATTACAGAGATTGTTTCTCTATCTCCTTTAAATAACATAGATGTGTTAAATGGTGTCCCACCTAACAAATCTGTTAATACGATGAGCTTATCTGATTCTTTTAGCATCTCAGTCATCATATCGTCTATTTCTTTTTGATACTCTTCTAATGGTGCGCTTTCTCTAAATGGTATCGCTACCATTTTTTCTTGTGGTCCAGCAATCATTTCTAGTGCGTGTAGCATCCCAACTGGAAATTCGCCATGACCTGTAATAATACAACTAATCATCGTATTTCTCCCTTCTTTTATCCAGTGATAATAACCATCTGGTAGTAACCACTTATAATATAACTTTTTATTCATTTTTTGTCAATATTATATATTAATATACCATATAAAAACACATAAGTTATTTAAACAGTTTTAGGTATTATAAACATTAATTAGCATACATAAAATAACGAGAAAACACTTACTACTTTTCAACATCATGTTAAATATGACACATAATGCAATTTATCATAAAAAAAGAGCCATTAAACGCATGGTTTAATGGCTCCTTAGTATGAATTATGGGTGTTCTAATACAATCGTTTTAGTCGCAATTTTATTAATAAATGCTGCGTCATGTTCAACAAACAGCATGGTTGGCTTAGCTGATAATAGACATTCCTCAAGTTGCTCATAATTAAAGACATCCAAATAATTCAAAGGCTCATCCCAAAGATAACAAGCTGATGGTAAAGTCAGAGATTTTGCTACTTCTACTTTTTTACGTTGTCCCATACTCATATATTCAATTTTTTGCTTAAATAATTCTCGTTCTAAGCCTAACTTTTTTAATTGACTTAAAAAATCCTGATAAACTAATCCATGTTGCTCACAAAAGTCTGTTAAATACCCTGTATTTGACTCGTACTTTTGTTTTATTGTACTAATGGGAATTCCTGAAGGTAACGTAAAGCTCCCAGTCAGTTGTCCTGTAAACTCACCTAATAAACTCTTAATAAAAGTAGTTTTTCCTGCACCATTAGGACCAACTATTCCTACTCTATCTCCTTCTTTTATATCAAATGTCACAGGTTTAAATAGTGGTTCTCCTGAATATGACAGTGACAAATTTTCTACACGTAATAACACGTTGTGATGCGTAGACACAATATTTAACGTTAGGGGATCAATGTACTCAACATTTTTTAAAAGCTTCTCTTTTTCTTCTATTTCTTGTTGCATTCTATTAGCTAGGCGTTTGGACTTCTTCATCATCCTAGCTGATCTCGCTCCAATGAATCCTTTATCCCCAACACTTCCACTATTTTTCACTTTCGAATTTCCGTATTTATCCCCTTCTCTTGCATCAGACCACTGCGATTTTTCATAAGCAGCGTTTTTCAATCGCTCTACTTCTTTTTTTATCTTGTCATTTTTTTCTTTTTCTGACGTATCTTCTCTTTCTTTTTGATGCTGATAAGAGCTATAATTTCCTTGAATAATACTAATTTTATGTTTATCGATCGCTAAAATATGATCACATATATCATCAATAAATATACGATCATGACTGATAACAATAAACCCATGTTTTTTTCGTTTTAAATAATCTGCTACTTGTTTCCTGCCCATCTCATCTAAATGGTTTGTTGGCTCATCAATTAATGGAAAATCAGCTGTTTGAGAAAATAAAATGGCTAGTAGGACTTTCGTTTGTTCCCCTCCAGATAAACTCCCATAAGAACGCCACAAACAATCAGTGCTCATTCCTAAAAGAGTTAGCTCTCTTTCAACTTCCCATAGCTCACCAGCCTTTAAATCATCTATTAATTCATAGGTCATTTTTTCTGTATTTGGTATCTGTTGAGGAAAATAAGAAAAAGTCATCTGATGTGTCATGGTTCCAGAATAAGGTAATTTTCCTTGTAACAGGTTAAAAAACGTGGTCTTTCCACGGCCATTTCTTCCAATTAAGCCGAGTTTCCAGTTCGTATCAATATTTAAATTAACTGAATCAAACAGCGTTACTCCTGTCTCATCATAACTAAATGAGACATCTTTTATTTCTATCTTAGACATATAAGTCATCATCCTTTCAAAAAAAACAATCCATCTGCCTAAACAGAATGGATTGCTAATAAATGACTCTATCACAAATAGACGTGTTAGAAGGATCCTTTATTATCTTTACCAATTCTGTTTAATTGCAGACTAACCTCGTTGTTACTAACGGTTTTACATACAATTAACGTCATAAATTGGCTTAGATAATCAATACACGAATCCCTCACTTTCTTTCCCTTAATATACCATAATTAAATATATTTACAACTATCTTGCGTGGCAAAAAAAGAGATGATATACTCATCTCTTTTCATCATTAACAGAATTCTTTTATCGCATCTTGAATTAGCGCATGAGAGGCTTTAACAATCTCTTGATCTTTTTCAGTCGCTCTTGGTAATGGCAATCTAACATTTCCAATGTTTACACCTTGAAGTCTTAAAATTTCTTTCATGATATCGTATAAGTTTCCTTCACCTGATACCATGGTTGAAATAATTTCGTTCACTTTTAATTGAATTGGTAATGCTTTATCCAATTGGTTATGTCGAACATAGTCATCCATTTTTAAGAATAATTCAGGCATCACACCGTATGTTCCACCGATTCCACCATCAGCACCCATCACACGTCCACCGATAAATTGCTCATCTGGACCATTGAATACAACAATCTCTTTTGAACTATTTAATTTAAACATATTGATATCCATCACAGGCATAGATGAATTTTTAACACCAATCACTTGATCATGAGTTAACATTTTTTTAAACAAGTCAATACTTAACGCGTAGCCTGTTGTTTGTGGAATGTTATAGATAATGAAATCTAAATTAGTAGCAGTCATCATTTTAACCCAGTAATCTTCAATTGCTGCTTCTGATAAAACAAAATAGATTGGCGGAATTGAAGCCAGTGCATCAACACCCAAACTTTCTGCATGTTTCGCTAATTCAATACTATCTCTTGTAGATGGCGCTGCAATATGAGCAATAATCGTCATTTTTCCTCCTACTGCTTTCATGACACTTTCTAATACTTGTTTTCGTTCTTCTACATTTTGATAGATACATTCGCCAGAGCTACCGCCAACATATAATCCCTTTACACCTTTGTCCAAATAGTGTTTGGCTAATACTTGAATTCGGTCATCCGAGATATTTCCTTCATCATCGTAACAGGCATAAAAAGCTGGTATAACTCCGCGGTATTTGTCTAAATTTCTCATTGTTTACGCTCTTTTCTTTTTTATTTTTCTTTTATATTTTTTAATATAACATCAATTGTTTGATTCATGTTTTTGTTAAATGTTTCATCTTCTAATAATAATGTAGATAGGATATCTATTAAGTACATAATAGCAAATTGCGAGTTAATAAATTTGCGGTCATCTACAAATTTCGTATTATACGTGATCAGATTATAATCGCTTAACTTAGCTATGGAGCTATTGCTAAAACTTGTCACACTTACAATCGTGGAACCATGATTTTTGGCTAATTCTATGGCATTAACGACTTCTACTGTTTCTCCTGAATTAGACAGAGCGATAACTAAATCCTTTTCATTGGCAATGGAACTACTAATAATCATCAAATGTGGGTCAGTAATAGCCGACGCATTTAGCCCCATCCGAATCAATCGATTGGTTAATTCAATTGCTGTTAACCCTGAACTACCAGCACCTATCACAAGAATTCGTTGCTTATTTTTTATCAGCTCTACCACTTGTTCAATTTCATCACTATCTGTCATTTTCCGTGTGTTTTCGATGACTTTCGTGTAAAAATGATACACATTATTTTCTTGGTCCGTTGGCACCTCATCCTGCTCAGTCGACACCATATTTAATTTAATTTTCAAATCCACAAAACTCGTACAGTCTACCTTTTTAGCAAACCGTGTAATCGTTGCTGGAGATGTATCTGTCAACCTAGCTAATTCAGAAATATTAATATTCTTTATTTTTTCTGTATGTTGCAACAAGTACAAGCCTATATCTCGTTCTTTTTCTGAAAATTTCGGAAACATCTCTTGTATGTGCTCAATTATGCTCATTTTAATCACCCATTTTGCATTGTATTAAAATGATACAACGCCCCTAACATGCCTGCATCATTTTTATGCTGAGCAAATACAATGTCTGTTTTTAAGAATTGTGGACTTTCCATTTGCTTTTCGACAGCTACTTTTATTTTATCATGCAAAACCTCTTTTTGAGCCATAATACCTCCTCCAAGAACTAAAACTTCTGGATTTAGTAAATACAAAATAGAAGAAATCCCAATACTTAGATAGTTCACCATGCGATTAATACCATCAATGCAGACTTGTTCACCAGCCAAAGCACCATCAAATACAGCACGACCATCTGGATAATCAGTTGAGGCGTGATCATTGACGTAGGCGACAAGACTTGTTGTTGAGGCTAAATCTTGAAACCGTTGATTTTCAATGTTTAAATACCCTATTTCAGCAGCCGAGTTGGACACACCATGTACGATATGATCATCATACAAAAAGGCACCACCAATACCCGTTCCCACTGTTAAGCAAAAGGCTGATTTTTTCCCTTTAGCTGCACCTTGCCAATATTCACCTAAACAAGCTGCGTTTACATCATTTTCAACTTCACAAGGTATACCATAGGTTGTTTCTAGTGTTTCTTTAATCCTCGTACCTGTATATCTTGGAATTGTGTACCCAGAGTACACAATTTCTCCCGTTTGCCAATCCACTACTCCTGCACTTGATATAGCAATACCATCAATTTTATGCTTATTTGTTACAGCTGATACAAGGTTAAGCAAGCTGTCCATTACAGTATCATACACCCCGAAAGTAGGGACTTGTTCTGTACCAACTAGTTTGTTGCCTAAAGAATCATACAAGGCGTATTTAATAGAGGTTCCTCCAATATCAATACACAATAATTGTGTCATCTTCTCACCTTCTTAAAGCGGTAAAGGCAACTTTATCACCTTAAAAGTTGCCTTCAGCCGATTGTATTATTTTAAAATTGTTGATTTTTTAGTATTTGTATCAATGATTCTATTTCCATTTTCTGTAAATGAATCCATTGCTTCTTGCGCTGTCTTATCACCAGTGAAGACTGCTTGTAATTCTGGGAAGAATGCGTTTCTTAACTCTGCATAACCTGGTGTGTTATTAGAGAAGTTAATAATGTAGTCTGAATTTTTATTGTATGCATCTAGATAAGGCATTTCAGATCCTAATTCTTTCGCAACTGACTCTCTAACTGGTAATGTGTTTTTAGATGCTTTTACAAGCTCTTCATTTGTTGAATAGAATTTAACAAAATCTTTTGCTGCTTCCATCTTCTTTTCGTCTCCTGTATTAAATACAACAGAACTTGTTACGTATGTAAATGAAATTGGTTGTTTTTCACCTGGAATGTTAGCAAGACGCATATCAAATTTGTTTACTTTACCGTCTTCCATGTCTTTAAGAATTCCGTTAAACAACACACTGTTTGTAAAATTAATTGCTGTTGTTTGGTTTTGGAACATTGCATTGACATCGTTACTTGATAATGATTCAACACCATTTGTTGTTAAGCCATCTTTTCTCAATCCATCAATATACTCTAATGCTTTAACACCATCTTTTTCATTCGCAACAATTTTTCCATCTTTGTCGAAGAATTTATTGCCAAACATTCTCATGTAAGACATGTTCCAAGTATCTCCTTGGTTGTTTTTAGCAAACAAACCAAATGGAGCAACGTCTTTGTTCTTTTCTTTCAATTGTTTTGTGATCTTAGTTAAATCCTCTACTGACCATGTAACAATGTCATTTTCTCCACCAATATACTCATCTAATCCAGCAGCTTTGAACATGTCTGCGTTGTAAGATAATGTTCCTGGATTATGACCGAATGGGTAGAAATACACATCATCATTGATTTTCACGTTTTCCCAAATTGAATCTGGAATATCTGATTTTGCTTTATCGTCAACAATATCATTCAATGGTGCTAAGACTCCCATATGAGCGTACTCACTTAAGGCAAAACTTGAATCAAAGAACATATCTGGTAATTCTTTTGTTTGAATCGCGACACTTAATTTATCAGAACGTTGCTCACTTGGAATAACTTGAACCGAAACGTCCACATTTGGATGTTCTTTTTCATACATTTTAGCTGCTTCTTTAAAGAAACTATCATAATCTGCTCCATCTTCAGAAGCATCATATACACCTTTCCATTGAGGTGTTAACCACATTTCAATGGCTACCTTATCTCCATCTCCTGATTTGTCAGAGCCTTTTTTGTCATTTGAGCCACACGCTGCTAAAATACCTGCACTTGCTAATACCAATGTTGAACCTAATAGAACTTTTCTAAAATTTTTCATTAATCTATACTCCCCTTTATTATTCTTTAACAGCTCCTGCTGTCATTCCTTTAGTAAAATATTTTTGGAACAATACAAATATGATAATCATTGGCAACGCTGCTACTGCAGCTCCTGCCACCTTCAAGCCCATATTAGGATTAATTTCTTGCATTAATCCAGCTACCCCAACAGTCAGAGTATTCATTTCCTTACTTCTAGCCATTAATAACTGCCATAAGTAATCATTCCAGAATGTAACAAAGTTTAAGATAAACAATGCGCCAATACCTGGTTTAGCAATTGGTAACATCAATTTCCAAAAAATAGTAAATTCACTCGCTCCATCTAATTTTGCAGACTCTCTAATAGAATCTGGAATGGATTCAAAGAAATTTTTTAACATGAATACCCCAAAACATGTGGCTAAATTTGGTACAATTAAGGATTGATAAGTATCTACCCAATTAAGAGCAACCACTATTTTAAATAAGGGCACAATAAATGTTTCTTTTGGAATCATTAATGATGCAATAAAGATCGTGAATAAGACATTTTTTCCTTTAAATTTCAACTTGGCAAAAGCATAAGCCGCAGCAGATGAAAACACAACGCTTAATGTCGTAGTCACAATAGACACGATGAAACTGTTCATTGTCCATCTTAATGCTGGTTGATTACTAAATAACTCTTTGTAATTTCCCATATACAGATTTTTGGGTAGTATATCTGGTGGCATTTTATAAATATCTGCTGATGTTTTAAATGAGTTGGTTACTAGCCAAAATAGTGGTAGCAAACTCATAATTGCAAAGATTGTAACCAAAATATTACTAATTAAATCAAAATGCTCCATTCTTTTTAATCGCTTAAACATGTTGTCCCTCCTTACTTATTATTTTTTCCAAATGCTTTGAATTGTGGTATTGATAACATCAAAGCAATCACAAACATAATCACACCAACAGCTGCAGCAACACCTGTATTGTTATAAACAAAGGCATTTTGATACAAGTAATACATCATTGTTACTGATGAATTGTTTGGTCCACCACCTGTTAATAACTGGATAACAACGAATATCTTCAATACTGCAATAATGTTAATAACAATTAAATACAATGTAGTTGGTCTAACTAACGGGATAAGTATTTTTGTTATGCGTTGCCAACGAGTGGCACCATCGATTTGAGCTGCCTCAAAATAATCTTCTGGAATACCAATCATTGAAGCAATGTACAAAATGATGGCTTGTCCAACGTTACCTACAAATGTAACAAAAATAATGACAGGCATTACCCATACCTTACTTCCTAACAAGTTAACGTTTTCAAAACCAACTTGACCTAACCCATACGTGATTAATCCATTTGCAGGGTTTAGTAAGAAGTTCCAAATCATACTCATCACAACCATCGATACCATAACTGGTAAATAAAAACTTCCTCGAATGAATGAGACATACTTAGCATTTTTATCGTAAACTGTTGTGGCTACAAACAACCCAAATGCTATTGTTAGAAACACAATTGCTACAACAAACACAACGGTATTAACAACTGACTTTATAAAGACAGGATCTTGTAATAATTGCTTATAATTATCTAACCCTACAAAAATTTCTCCTTGGTAAGTCGCTTGAAACAAGCTCATTCTAAATCCTTCAAATACTGGCAACACAATAAAAATTAAAAATAAAATCAACTGTGGTGCTATAAATAAATAACCGGTATAGGGATTCTCAATCCCATGAAATTTCTTTTTGTTTTTCACTGAACTTCTCCTTTCTTTATTTTTCTATAGCGTTCACAAATCTTTGAGCAATTTCTTTAGGTCTTGTTATGGCACCACCACTGACAACAGCGTGGCAACCTAGTTCTAAAACACGTCTTGCTTTTTCCGGTGTGTCTACTTTTCCTTCCGCAATCACTGGTAAATTCGTTGCTTCGACAATTTTTTTCATATGACTGAACGCATCGTCTGAGATGTCACACCCTTCTGTTTCTTCTGTGTAACCGTAAAGAGTTGTTCCAACAAAATCAAATCCTATACGTTCCGCATATTGCGCTTCTTTCACAGTTGCAATATCTGCCATAAATAATGTATTCGGATATTCCTCTTTAATAATGGCTAATGTTTCGCCTAAGTCTTCACC
The DNA here is from genome assembly GCA_052104115.1 of Vagococcus sp. Classification (GTDB taxonomy): domain Bacteria; phylum Bacillota; class Bacilli; order Lactobacillales; family Vagococcaceae; genus Vagococcus. The sequence goes on from JBQELZ010000023.1 coordinate 20,524, forward strand.
GTTTGGTCTAGCTCTCTCAGTCCCATCCATGGCAACAATTTCAGCACCTGTTGCACAAACTTCTCGCATTTCTTTTAGTGTCGGTGTAATGAATACTGACATTTCACCGTACACGCGTTTAATAATACCAATCATTGGCAAATCCACTGTGTCTCTTATGGCTTGAATATCTACCACTGAATTCGCCCTAATCCCAATTGCTCCAGCCTCTTTTGCCGCTCTAGCCATTCGAGACATAATGAATGAACTGTATAACGGCTCATCTTCTAAGGCCTGACATGATACAATCAAACCACCTTTAATCTTATCCATAATTTCTTTTTTCATAGTATCCTCCAACTATTCATGAATTTTTGTCTCTGTTAAAAAACTAAACAATTTATCCCCCACACATACATTCAGCGCTTCATGACCGTACTCTGCTAACGCGTATAAAGTTTTATTGCAAGTCAACTGATTGTACACTGCAAATTGCGTTGATGGTGGGCACACATCATCTTTCATACTCGCCACAAACACTGTATCAGCTTGAACCATTGACGCAAAATTTTTCACATCAATATAAGATAATGTACGGAGTGCAGCATTTTTAGTCTCACAAAGTGGGTCCTGGTATTTAAAATATCTAAATAATTCACTATACGCATCTGTCTGGATGTCGATATCTAAAACACGTCTAAAATCACTTAAAAATGGATACACAATAACTGACTTTTGAATCTCTGGTACCAAAGCTGCAGCTACTAATGCTAAAGCGCCACCTTGTGATTCTCCATAACTGATTAATTTTGTTTCATCAACCTGTTTGAACCCTTTAATCAATTGAATCAGCATCACAATATCCAGATATACATGTCTATAGAATAGATTATCTGGCCCTTCTTCAAGACCTCTAATGATATGACCTTTCACAGTGTTACCTTTATATTGCCCAGCATCTGAAGACTTTCCTGCCTGTCCCCTTACATCCATCATCACCACACCTATACCTTGTGACGTGTATTTTAAACAGTCAGACCAATCTGCAGACCTTCCTTGATAACCATGAAATTTAAATACAACTGGACACGGGGTATCCTGTTTAGGAAATAACAATTTTGAGTAAATCTCAGATCCATCAAAACTTATCATCTTAAGCTCGTGGCAAGACACTCCTATTAATCCAAACTCCTTCTCCATCAATTGATACTCTGGAGAAACACCTGTCACCTCATTTAATAGTTGTTTTTTCCAAAACTCTATAAAATCAGATGGTGCACTGTCTCTTCCAAAATATGTCTTTAGCTCATCAGTTGTCCATGACTCAATCAAACTATTCTCCTCCAAACACAGAATACGCTTTCATTAATTTGATTATATACCAAGAAAATGGTTTTTACAATATTTTTTTAGAGAAAATAGTTTTTAGAAAGATTTAATTTAAACGTCATTTGATAGATTGGACTTCTAAATCTTAATTTATAGACAATTAATGATACTTTCTTTATAGTTATTACATAAACTAAAGGAGATAAACAATGATTGAACACACAACTATTATGATATATGTCGATAATATGGAAGAATCGATAGACTTTTGGAAAAACTTCTTTGATTTTAGTGAAACTCAACGATTGTCTCTAACAGATACTGATGAGACAATACTATTGACACAACCAGGCGGGGGTGTAGATCTACAATTTTTTACAAAAGATTTTATCAGGCATAACTCTCCAGAAGTTTCCCTTGAAACACCTTCTTTAATATTTGATGTGAAAGAATTTGACCAGCTCTATCAAACATTAAAAAATAATGCTTACTTTATTGGTGATATTATCCAACATGGAGATGCACCTATGTTTAATTTTGCTGATAACGAACAGCGCTACTTCGTTGTTAAAAAGGCCTATTCCTATTAAAAAAAAACGAATGTGCTTCTTTTTTTTAGATTTACTTAAAGTGATTTTCATGGGAAAATAGAATGAATGAGGATGTTAGGAGAAAATAAAATGACAGTTAAAAAAAGTACTATTAAAGATGTCGCAAAACTCTCTGGTGTATCTATTACAACTGTTTCGCTCATCTTGAATGGCAATGCTCATAAATTTGCCTCTGAAACAGTCGAAAAAGTATTAAAAGCTAAAGAAGAACTGAACTATCAACCAAACTATTTTGCTCAACAAATGATTGTCAAAGAAACGAAAACAATAGGTGTTCTCGTCCCAGATATTACGAATCCTTTTTTTAGTACGCTTATGCAAGGGATTGAAGATATTTTGTATCAAGAAAATTTTGTGACTATTTTATGTAATGCTACATTTAATCAACAAAAAGAAGAGGATTATTTAGCAGAACTCGCTAGACGTGGCGTAGATGGCTTTATCATCGCTACCTCCTCTATTTCAAATGAGGCTATCAATGAATCGTTAAAATCCAAAGGACGGCCCTTCATCGTTCTCGATCAAAAAAAGGCGGAGGGTTTTAGCGATGCTGTATTAACAGATGATTTTAAAGGTGGGTATTTGGCTGGAAAACATCTATTGAAACATGGTCATCGACAAATAGGTGTTATCCTACCAACTGATTTGCCAGATAATATCAAACTAAGAATGGATGGCTTCAAAAAAGCTTGCCGCGAATTTTATCTAGCAGAAACTGATATTCACTTATTTTACACAAAGTTATCAAAAAATGGTGGCTATCATGTCACCAACGATATTATCGACTCACCCGTTACAGCTATTTTTACGATTAATGATGAATTGGCTTTTGGATTATATCGTGGTCTGCACGAGGCTGGAAAAAAAATTCCTAGAGATTACAGTATAATCGGTTATGATAATACAGACATGTGTGAATATGTCACACCTAAATTAACAACTATTGCTCAACCTATTTACGAGCTGGGTCAAATTACTGCAACTATGTTATTAGAGAGAATTAGACAACCTAAAAAAGAATGGGAAGATAAAACCTTACAGGTCGAGTTGATTGAACGTGCTTCGACAACTATCTATCAAAAAAAAGAAGACTAAATCGATATTCGATTTAGTCTTTTGATATGTCTCTGTTAGAAACTGCCAATGCCACTGTTTTATCTGCTAATACATTTTGTGGGTCTATCACTCGATGATTTTTATAATTCTCTGCATCTTCCATCATAGACAACTCTGTACAACCTAATAACACCACATCACAATTTAAATCAGTAAACATCTTTACTAAGATAGCATCATATAATTCGGTATCTAATTCATTCTGACCTTTAATTTTAGTAAAAATAAGGTCACTCACCATTTGTTGGATAGATAAAGTTGGATGAACCACTTCATATCCAGCCTCTTCAATAAATGGATCATAAATTTTATTTTTTATCGTGCCTTCTGTCCCAATTATTCCTACACGTTTTGCATCAGAAAAAGTTATTGCCACAGATTCTACCGCAAGTTTTGGCATATGTAGTATTGGAATGGTCGTCGCTTTTACAAGTTCATCATAAAAATAATGCGCTGTATTACAAGTTAACACAAAAAAATCTGGATGAAGTGAGCCATATTGTTCAATCACTTTTAGAAGACAAGGCAATGGATTATCATTTTCTTCTTTATTCATGATATAAGAACTTCTATCGGGAATGGTTGAATAATTAACTAGGACATAATTTAAATAATCTTGGTCCTTCGTTGCTGGAGTTTTTCTGTTCACCATTTTGACATACAGTTCAGTTGCCATCGTTCCCATACCACCAATAATCGTAAAAAAATGATCCATCCCTTTATCCCCCTTATCTACCATATTGTTTGAATGCTTTTCGATAGTACCTAAACATACGTTGTAAGAGTAGGTAACGTTTGAAGCTCTTATCCCCTTCATAATAGAACGTATAGCCATAACGATTTTCTTTAATCATTTTTTTCGCTACTTCTTTGTATTTTGTTTCTGGTACATATTTATTAAAAATATCAATTGGCACATTTAACCATAGTTTTCCTTCATCATCTGGAATATTTGCGATTTCAATGTCTGCATCTGCTAAATCATCATAGATGTAATCTCTCACAACCCATTTAGCTAAATTTAATCCATTTAATGTCACAAAGAAACTGCTTCTACCTTGACGTAAATTGATTTCAAAGAATTTGTATGTGTTATCTTTAATATCATATTTTAAATCAAAATTAGCAAATCCTGTGTATTTAATGTCTTCTAAAAAGTATTGAACTTTTTCAAAAACATCTTTGTCGTAGTCTGGCATAATCGCTAAGTAATTCCCAATGCCAAGTGGTGTTGGGTCTTCTAGTAACGGATGACCTAAGCACATCATCTTAACTTTATGATGCTTGTCGACATACACATTTAGTACTCGCATTGGGCTTTCATTTCCAACAACGAACTCTTGTAGAATCATATTTTCATCATAGCCTGCACCATAAATTCCATGAATCACACGATTAAATTCTGTCATATTATCAATGATATACACTTTTTCTTTAATCGGATCTTCAAAATCATTCCAAGATACACTATTAGCTGGCTTCAGCGCAATAGGAAACTCATATGGTTGTAACTCTTCTTTCTTCTCAACCATCTCTCTAGTAATGATTTTTGTTTTTGGATAAGGCAAATCATATACCTCGCATACATCATAAAAGCTTTGTTTATTTACCAATTTTTTTTCTAGACCTTTATCAATATATGGACACACGAATGTTTTAGATAATTCATCTAAATGCTTAGAGATTAACTCTGTATACCAATCACCCATTCCCATTAAAATAACAGGAACTTCTGACGATTCATACTCTTTTGCTACACGTCTCATTGTCTCAATAAAAGCAGGATCTGTATCAAATTCTGGTACCACCTCTAAGTCGATAATACGTGTGTATTTAGTCGGCGCAATTTGAGCACTTGCTATTGTTCTTACTGGTTTATTCGTAATCTCATAGAATGAACGAGCCATACCATAAAGATTTAAATCGCCACCTAATAATACTGGAATAAACTCTTTTTTACTTGTCAATGCCATCTAATCCCTTCTACTTTTAGTTTTCTATAAAGAATACTTGATACCACTCAATGAAGGTATAAATTGTAAATATTTTTTGCATATTTGCAATTCCTTGTTTTTGTTCTTCAAGTAATTTATTTAAATAATCAACATTAAAGAATTTTTTCGCAATGTCTGAATTAAAGGCATCTTTGATTAGGGCTTGATATTTATCTTCTTTTAACCACGTGGCAAGTGGTGATGGGAATCCCAATTTTTCTCTGTTGACAATTCTATCTGGTAATTTACTTTCTGATGCTTCTCTCCATGCTACTTTTGTCACACCATCTTTGACGCGTGTGTTCGTTGGCATTTTTTGAGCAATAGCTGCTACTTCTTTATCCACTAAAGGTGTTCTAACTTCTAATGAATTAGCCATGCTCATGCGGTCTGCCTTATGTAAAATATCATAAGCTAACCAAACATGCACATCATAATGTTGCATTTGAGTCACAGGATCTTTTTTGCTAACTTCACCAAATAATTTTTTAACAAATGTCGCCGATGGTTTATTATTTTTTGGATCTTTTAATAATTCATCTCTTTCAAATTCATTAAAGACATAATTCACACGGTAATATCTTTCACTGATATCTTGTGCTCCACGCATTAAGAAACGTCTACCATGGAAATGAGGCATTCTTTTAGCAGTTTGTGCGAATAATTTCCTCATTGGTAATGTCGTAAATTTTTCGTATTTTTCAAACGGTTCTGCTTCCAAATACGTGTTATATCCACCAAAAAACTCATCTGCCCCTTCGCCTGATAACGCAACTTTTACATGTTTACTTGTTTCTTTAGACAAGTAATACAATTGAATAGCAGATGGATTAGATAAAGGTTCGTCCATGTAGTACATGGCTGTTGGAATAATATCAAAGAAATCATTGTCATCAATCACAATATCTGTGTTTTTTTGATCAATTTCTTCTGCAAATTTTTGTGCCCATTCCAATTCACTAATACTTTTATCGTTGAATCCTAATGAAAATGATTGAATGTCTCTATCTTTAGCCGCTTCATTTAGAATGTAACTTGAGTCAATCCCACTTGATAAGAAACTACCTACTTCAACGTCGGCAATCATGTGTTTTTTAACTGATTCATCAACTGTTTCAATGATTTCTTTTTTAACATCTTCCATTGTTAAGTTTTTATCTTCATTAAATTCAAATTTATAATACTCGTGTACAGACACTTTATTGTCTTTGTATTTGAAGTAATGACCTGGATTTAATTTATACACATTTTTAAACAATGTTTCATCACTTGGAATGTATTCAAAACTTAAATGAACAGGTAATAATTCTTCATTAAATTCTTTCACAAACGATGGGTGATCTAAAAACCCTTTGATTTCTGATGCCCATAAAAATGACGTTTCATCTTTATAATAATATAGAGGTTTAATACCAAAATGGTCTCTCGCTCCAAATACTTCATTTGTTTTTTTGTCATAAATAACAAAGGCATACATACCACGGATACGATCTAATAATTTTTCTCCCCATGCATCATAACCATGAATAAGGACTTCTGAATCCACCTCTGTTTTGAACGTATAGCCTAATTCAATTAATTCAGCTCTAAGCTCTAAATAATTGTAAATTTCTCCATTAAACGTTAATACTTTACTATCATCTTGATTGCTCATTGGTTGTTGACCATGGCTTAAATCAATAATTGATAATCTTCTAAATCCCATTGAAATAAACTCATCTTGATAAAATCCTTCATCATCTGGTCCTCTATGTACAATTCTATCTGTCATCTTTTTTAAAGTCGATGGGTCTACTGTTGGTTGATTGATATATCCTACAAATCCACACATTATATAGTCCTCCAATTATTTAGTCATCTATAAAATAGCTTATTTTATAGATAGCGTTTCAATTTACAAGTATACTTCAAAAAAGCGATAAATTAAAGAGTTCAACTCATTCTTTTGAATTTCTTTATATTTTTTTATTATCAGTTCTCATGTTTTTCAGCCATAAAAAAAGACTAGCTCTGATTTTTTTCGCTAGTCTGTTTATAAATTATTTTAATGGTGTCTGTGCTTTGTCTGGGATATCCCCTAAGTCAACTTCTTCCCATCGTACAACACCTTTCTTCTTGTTAACAGTTACTTTCAAATAGGCATTTTTCTTTAGTGGCCTACCTATCGCACCAATGAAATCAACTTGCTTTTCGTGTCCTTCTTTATCGTAAGCCAATTGACTATACTCATAATCTATAAATTCTTGATCACTGCCCATCATTCCCATGTCCATTTTTTTCCCATTATCTTGAATTTTTGTATAATACGGAACTCCTCCAAAATACACTTGGTATCCTAAATAAGAACCTAACATTAACACTACTAATAATAATATCACCACAACGTATTTCATCTTTTTCATTCTGTCACCCCTTCATTTAATAGTCATTTATAATTATAATGTATCTGAAAATGTTTTATAATCGAATTAAACAACTATATGGTGACGTTTTTGTAAGTTCATTTTAAATCCTGACTAGTGTTGAAAAACTAACCTTGATGTTCACATAGTCATTATCTTCTACTACTATATGTATTTTTCCGCTATGCCTTTTTACAATTTGTTTCGCAATTGTCAGCCCTAAGCCATGACCATCCGCAGAACTATCACCTTGTATAAAAGCTTCAAAATAATCATCCATTACTTCCTGATGAATAGGTTCTAAACTCTTGTTACGAACAGATAGACAAACAATGTTATGTTTTTCTTCCACTCTTAATGTTATTGGTACAGATTTCTCTCCATATTTAGACGCATTGTCCAACATGATTTTAATAAGTTGTACGAGTCTCAAATAATCTCCTTCAATCATAGGATGCGTTTCAAGATAGATCTCTTTACTGATGACACATCCCCTTTGTTCAAGAATTGGTTTAAATGATCTGAGGCTATCATCTAAAATATCTAGCACACTAACTGTCTCACAGTTAATTGAAAACTCCGTTGATTGCAGTCGAGTAAGTTCTAACAAATCATTCATCAGTCTCTCTAGTTGCTCCACTTCCTGAAATAAATTAGATAACTGTTTTTCCTCTGTTAAGCCTAACTGATTCCTCTGTTGAAGGCGTTCCAATGAGTTCTTTATAATCATCACAGGCGTTCGTAATTCATGAGAAATTTGTGATAAAAACAGTTGTTGGCTAACCTCTTTGTTTAGTTGTTCTGTCTTGGCGTGAGCCAAACGTTGGCTTAGTACTGTTAATTTATGCGATAAATGAGACAATTCATCTTTTGTATCTAGTATCAATCTTTCATCATACTTCTCTTCAATTAAATAATCTGTAAATGCAACCATCTTATAAATAGGTTGAACAAAGCGTCTTGCTAAATAAACAGACAATAGTATAGTTAAAACTAATGTCACCCCAGTCACTACAAACAACAACGTAAAATCTGCTTGATTTTGTGCCAGCAGATTTTTGGTAGATGTTTCCAGTATTACTGCCCCATATATGTCTTCGCTCTCTTTTTTTAAGGGTACAACAAATATCATAGCGTCTTGATTCGTTGTTTCACCAACATCAAAAAACACACTTTTTCTAGTCTGAACAGATGTGTCCAACCCTAACTTTGCCTCTGTTGTTAATGGGGTGGTCTTTGTTTGCATGGTATGATTAGGTGCTGATGAAATCAATGTCTTCCCCACTGTATCAACTATCCAAATTTTCTCTTGGGACATTTCATTGATTAAATTTAAGTAGGATTGGTATCCTCTTTTATAACCTTTCTTTCCATGTGTTCCTTGAGCCTTCTCCTTATCCACATCCATTAAACTCTGTGCTATTTTTTGACCTTGCTCTTGTATGTGTGTTTTTTTGAGTGTTACTGCTTGTTGATTCAGTAACACAAAAAAAAGGGTTAAAATTGTGGCCGCAAATAACATTAAAAGAACTGAGTAATTTCTAATAAGTTTAAATACTAACTTATGCCTCATGACTCAACCTCAAACAGATATCCTTTTCCCCAAATCGTCTTAATGCTCCAATTAGTTGGTTGAGTTGTTTTTATCTTTTCTCTCAATCGTTTAACATGACTATCTACTGTTCTAAAATCACCGTAATAATCAAACCCCCAAATACAATCCAACAAATGATCTCTTGTAAAGAGTTGATTCGGATGTTCTGTAAAATGAACCAACAAATCAAATTCTTTTTTAGTCAAGTGCACATCTCTATGGTCAATTTCTACTTTTCTCGCAACTGTGTCTATCATCAAAGAGTCATACTTATTAGTATGACTCGTCGTATAATCAATGCGTCTCATAATAGCACGTATTCTTGCCCCCATTTCATCATGAGAAAATGGTTTAACAATATAATCATCTGCCCCTACATCCAGACCCAGTATTTTGTCATGTTCTTCACTTTTAGCAGTAATCATGATGATAGGGACAACAGACGTTTGCCGTATGTGTTTGCATATCTCAAATCCGTCCATTCCAGGTAACATAATGTCTAATAAAATCAAATCGACCCTGTGTTTAGTAAAAAGAGCAAGCCCATCTTCTCCATTATTCGCACTGACAACATGATAATTCTCCTCTGTTAAATACGTTGTCAGCATATTATTTAATTGATCATTGTCTTCAATTAATAAAATAGTCATCTTTTCCACCCATTTCTAAAATAGTCTGTTTTGTCATAATTTAGACATATCTTAACACTATACTTAATATATCAAATATAGAAAGGAATGTTAATAAATGAAGAAGAAATCTATTTTATCAATTATTTTAATCGCTATGTGTTTACTTTTAATCCCAAGTGCTATTGTTTCAGCTGCCCCTAGAGGAAATGGTGGAGGTAGAGGTCAAAACCATGTCTCTCAAACCACACACCCAGTGAGAAAAAGAGATAATTCATGTGCGAATCCGGAAAAACGTCAACAAAACAAATCAACAAACCAAGCAAATAGAAAATCACAAAACAATAAAACTGATAGAAGAGATGAGCATAATCGTAAAGCCACTTGTACAAATGAATGTTGGAGACAGTAATAAAAAAACGGCGACCTTTATCGGTCGCCGTTTTAACATTTATTTTTTCTTATAGTTAACAATCATAATCATAGACACCATAACAACTCCTATTACGGTCATCATTATACCTTTTGATTCCCCTGTTTCAGGTAAATGATTTTTTTTATTTCCTTTAGACTTATCATTATCTGATGGCGTGTTAGAACTACTTGCTAGCGGTTCACTCATACTCTCTGTACTGCTACTTGAGTCGCTTGTGCTCTCTGTACTGCTACTTGAGTCACTTGTGCTCTCTGTACTGCTACTTGAGTCGCTTGTGCTTTCTGTACTGCTACTTGAGTCGCTTGTGCTCTCTGTACTTCTACTTGAGTCGCTTGTGCTCTCTGTACT
>JBQELZ010000024.1:0-30872 GCA_052104115.1 Vagococcus sp.
TGATATTTAGATATTTTTACCAGAGTGGCTAACTTAATGTTGCAATTTAGAAATTTTATCTTGTGTTAGTGTTCCCGTTTTATCTGTACATAAAATATCAATGGCTCCAAAATTTTGAATAGAGTTCAAATTTTTAATAATTGTTCCTTTTTTTGCCATACTAGAGGCACCTTTAACTAAATTTGTCGTCACAATCATTGGTAAAATCTCTGGTGTTAAACCAACTGCCACTGACAATCCAAACAGAAAAGCTTCTAACCAATCTCCTTTAGTTAATCCATTAATTAAGAAAACGGTTGGTGCCATAACTAACATGAATCGAATCAATAACCAAGATGTTTTACTAATGCCAATATCAAAACTTGTTATTGTCTTTTTATCAGAAACATCTTTCGCAATTTGACCAAATAGTGTGCTATTCCCAACTGCAACGACAATTCCTAGAGCACTTCCGCTGACTACATTACTTCCCATATATGCCATATTTTCTAAATCAGTATCGTTACTATGTTCTTTCACTTCATACTGAGCTTTTTTCTCTACTGGATAACTCTCACCAGTCATAGCTGATTGAGATACAAACAAATCTTTCGTTTGACACAATCGGATATCGGCTGGGATCATATCTCCTGCAGACAATTTAACGATATCTCCACACACTAATTCTTCTATCGACAGTTCAACTTCTTTACCTTTACGAAGAACTGTAGCTGTTACCTTAACTAAATTACTCAATTTTTCAGCTGCCTGATTCGACTTTACTGATTGAATTAATGTCATTGTTCCACTTAAAATGACCATCGCCATAATAATCAAAACACCTGTCAAATCTCTATCTTCGACTGCTGCAATCATATAATCTGTTATAAATGATATAATAGCCAATGTGATTAAAACTGTTGTAAACGGTGTAAAATACGCTTTAAATGCTTCTACAACAAACGGTGTTTTTTTACTATGAGAAATGACATTTTCTCCATACTCTTCTCTAAGTTGAGAAGCTCGTTGATTTGAAACACCTCTTAAAGAACTATTAAATTTTTTCAATAATTGATCGACACTTGTTCGAGCAAAAAAATCATAACTATTATGTTGCTCACTATTTAAATTAACTGGTTTATTCATTTTCGTTTCTACCCTTCTTCCCAAATATTTATACCAAAGGCCACATCCAACAATGAAAAATAAAACACCAAGTATCAATGTTAGCATATTAACCCTCCTTTTTTATAATTGGGCTGTGGTAGAAGAACGACTGATTTTTTTGGAGCTACGCCATTTATTTGCTAGAAACAAATAAATAATAATAACCATTAGGTATCAATACATCTCTTTCTTCCCACAAGCCCTTCGAACTTCGACTACTGTCATCCATTTGTTTCCATCTCCTTCACATATACATTTTTTCTTGTTACTATCTGTTTGTAGTATTCTTTAACTAACACATCACCATCAAAATAAATAACATCTTCTGTGTAGAAACCTAATTTGTCATAAAACATCCATGCTGATTCTCTACCTGTTAAAAATAAGTGCGTAAAACCTAAGCTTTTAGCAAGCTCTTCTGAATAATCCATCATTTTTTTTCCAAGTCCTTGGCCTTGTACAGAATTGTCTATAGCAACTTGCTTTATTTGAACTAACTTCTTGGTCTTTTCCTCAAGCATGATGGTTCCTACTACTTTTTCTTCAAGTAACACAACAATGTGCCAATTATCTTTCTCTTCAATTGGCAATTCTCTAATATCAGATTTTCCAGATGTCTGTTTTAACAACTTATTTCTAAGATGAATACCTCTCCAATAATCCAAACTGCCAAAATACGTTAATCTTAATGTCACAGTTTTACCATTTTAACCACCCCTTTAAATATTTCAACTGATTAGAAAACATCAAAAAGACCTTTCGCCAAAAACTCGACGAAAGGTCCCAATACATAGCTAAATAAACATATTTTCCAGATCTAATCGTTGAGTTTTAGCACTATACAACGTAAAAGCCATGCTTTAGCTACATTAAGAAGAACCTTATATCGATTATTCCTGTTATACCCATTGGCGTCTCTCGACGTTTTTGGGCAGTAGCCTATGTTTGTATAGGAGCCTCACCTAACTAATCTATTCAGTTGTTTTACAAACGAACTATAACGTACTTTTTTTACTATGTCAACCATTACCTAGGTTTTTTAAACGTATTGTAGCTGATGTTCTTTTTGGTAAGCGGCATCAATCATGCCTCCACCTAAGCATTCCATGTCTTGGTAAAACACAACTGCTTGCCCTGGTGTGATTGCTCTAACAGGCTCATCAAATACAACAGTTGCTCTTGTCCTATCTTCATTTAACGTGACAGTTACCCCAGTATCTTTTTGACGGTATCTAAATTTTGCGGTACAGGTAAAGTTTTTAGGCATCGGTGTATCCACCGTAAAATGAATCTCACTAGCCTCTAAATGAGTTGCATATAAATGTTCATGGTGAAACCCTTGTCCCACAAGTAATGTATTTGTGTCTAATTCTTTTCCCACAACAAACCATGGCTCTTGTGAATCGCCTTTTCCACCACCGATTCCCAATCCCTGTCTTTGACCAATTGTATAATACATTAATCCTGCATGATCTCCCTTAACATCTCCATCTAGAGTGACCATTTTACCAGGTTGTGCTGGTAAAAACTTACCTAAAAATTCTTTAAAATTTTTCTCTCCAATAAAGCAAACACCTGTAGAATCTTTTTTCTTTGCCGTAGCTAATCCCGCACGCTCTGCAATAGCACGTACTTCTTTTTTCTCCATCCCTCCAAGAGGGAACAACGTTTTAGACAATTGTTCTTGTGAGAGTTGACTTAAAAAATACGTTTGATCTTTATTATTATCCACACCGCGTAACATATGGCTAACACCATTTTCATCACGCTCTACTTGGGCGTAGTGCCCAGTCGCAACAAAATCCGCCCCAAGATCCATGGCATAGTCCAAAAATGCTTTAAATTTAATTTCTTTATTACACATAACATCTGGATTAGGTGTGCGACCTCTTTTGTATTCATCTAAGAAATACTGAAACACTCTGTCCCAGTACTCCTTTTCAAAATTCACAGAATAATAAGGAACCCCTATCTGATTTGCTACTTTTGCTACGTCTTTGTAGTCTTCAGTCGCCGTACACACTCCATTTTCATCTGTATCGTCCCAATTTTTCATAAAAACACCAACTACATCGTATCCTTGTTCTTTTAATAACAATGCTGTTACAGATGAATCGACACCTCCGCTCATCCCAACAACTACTCTTATTTGACTATTATCAGTCATCATGTCACCATCATTTCAAATTAGATTCTGAACTCTATTACGATTTGAAGGTCGTATTTTTTTCAGTGCCCTTATTATAGTCGTTTTTTTAAATAAAATCATCTAATTTAACAGATTTCACCAATAAAAAAGAGATAACTAAATCGTTATCTCTCCGTCTTCACCTATATTTAGCTCTATCCATGCATCTTGTTCAACAGTAATATCCCAGAAATTAGCTGTTTGACACACATGAGATACAATCACACGTATAACACCTAGATGACTGACATATGCAATCGTTCCAGAATATCCAGACAACTGCTCATCAAAAGCCTGTAACACTCTATTTTGAAATAATTGAAACGACTCAGCGTTTGGTGGCGTAAAATCAAATGGATTCTCAATCCACTGCCACCAATCACTAGCATATCGTTTTTCTATTTGTGTTGCATTTAGTCCTTCCCAATCACCAAATCCTTTTTCATTCAGTCTTGTATCTATCTCCACTTTTTTTTCTGGAAAGATGAGTTGACTAGTTTCTCTTGCTCGAAGCGCTCCACTAGAGACAACCTTGTCTATATTAATACCAATTAGTTTTCGTTTGATACGTTCCGCTTGTTGTCTCCCACTGTCATTAATTGGCACGTCCAACGCACCATAAAAACACTTTTGTTTATTTAACTCTGTTTCTCCGTGACGAATAAGATAAATTTTTCCAGACATATCATATCACCACAGAAAGGACCAGCATCATTATCATTTGACTAAGTGGTGAACCAGCCCCTAAGGTATCCCCATTCATACCATCTATTTTTTTATAGACCATCATCCGATATAACCAGATGAATAGGACAAAGAAGCCATACACAAATAGTAATCTCCCGCCAAACATTAACAAAAGCATACTCAACCCAATAAGTTGAGACAAGATAATATCTTTGGTTTTCACACCGACAAATACTGTGCCCAAACCATTTGGATTACTACCTGAATAAGCTAAGTTAAAAAACAACAAACTGATTCCCATCTTGCCAATAATATTAAAAGACAACACAATAAAGATAGCCGTTTTCAAACTAATATGTCCAGACATGTCAAAAAATGAAACAATCAGGATAGCATAGTAAAAAATAAGCACCAATACGCCATTACTGCCAACACGACTATCTTTCATTATTTCTAACATTCTCTCTTTTTTTCTTGACGAAAATAAGCCATCAGCCATATCAGCTAAGGCATCTAAGTGAAATCCACCCGTCAATACCACATCAAAAAACAACACCAACACCCATGCCATATTAAAACCAATTAACTGAGTTGCCATCCAAAATAGTAATGCTTCCAAACAACCAATCAACAGACCAAATAAAGAGAAGTACTTAACACCTGTTCTCATTCGAAGAGATGGTTTATCTACGGATACTGGGATTGGAATACGAGTAAAAAATTGACCATATAATATTAAACTTTTTATCATTTTATCTTCACCGGAATTCCTGACACGACAAGATAAGCTTCATCTGATGCACATCCTAACAACTGATTCACATGACCATAAACATCTCTAAACCATCTAGAAAAAGACTGTTCCGGAACAATTCCTAGTCCAACTTCATTCGTCACAACAATCATTTTTCCCTTAAGAGAGGACACCGCTGTCAAAATAGCTTGCCATTCTTTCAAAATCTCTTGCTCAATGTCTTGTTTTTCTAACTCGTTAAACTGAGAGATGACCTGATCTATTTTTGTATAGTCCTCTCCAAATCGTTTAACCATAGCATCATAAAAATAATTAGTAGATAACAGTGTCGCACAATCAAGTAAATAAGCATCAAATCTACCAGATTCAGACAAGTACTCTCCAATTCCTGTAAATCGCTCTTCAGTATGCCACTCTTTAGGGCGTTGCTCCTGATGCTTTCTTACCCTTTCCTGCATTTCAGCATCATTCGGTGCCACTGTACTAGTGGCAATGTAACATACCTTTTCTTCGCTTTGAAGTAAACTTTCTGCAAATGAGGATTTCCCACTTCTAGCCCCACCTGTGACTAATATTAATTCTCCCATACTATGACACCTTTTCTATCTGATTAAATTGTCCAACTTCAACTAACTGAGGGTACCTTTTCATAAACGTCTTTTTTTGTGGTCCCTCAACTGCAATCAACACCACCGTAGAAGGACCTGCAGATTGTTGCAACAAGCCAGGTTCACACTGATTGAACCTTACCTCAAGTCCGTAATCTTTGGCCATTAACTGTCCTTCATAGGAAATACCTTTTGACCCAACAGGTAACATGTCACGTACAGCAGAATCTTCTTTCAAAGCATATAATTCATCGTAACTACACAAAGTATCTAAGTTCTTAACCACAGCTTCGCCTACATAAGGTGTTCCCAATCTGAATAAATAATCTCCACTTTTTACACGTGGTAATTGGTGACTATCTGTTAGCTCTCCAATAACTGTTATCCCAACTGTGGACATGGTCGTAATCATGTTTTCTTCAGTGCTACCATTCAATACAATATCAGTCAGTCCTGCTTTTAAAAGTTCCTTTTCAATACCTTTTAGCATACTTTTCCCTGTTGGTTCATATTCATTGCCAATAACATCTATAATAGCTTTCGGGGTTGCTCCAATGCAGATTAATTCAAACAATGGAACACGTAAACAACAAGCTGCCATGATGTCTGGAGAAACCTCTACCTGATCATGGCGTTTCAGACCAATACCTGCACTACTATCACAAGCAATCGCTAATTGACTACCTGAATCCAGTGATAATAATGTCAAGTCCCTATAACGATTAGCAGTCATAGTAAATGCCATTTTCTTTTAAGACATCAAATGTTCGATTAAACGCCACTATTGTCTTGTCAATATCTTCATTAGTATGAGCTGTTGACATAAAGTTTGTTTCAAATTGAGAAGGGGCTAGATAAATACCTTGATTCAATAATTCTTTATGGAAATGAGCAAAATACGTTTGATCACTTGCTTTTGACTGATTAAAATTAGTGACTGGTTCTTCATTGAAGAAAAAGCCCCACATTGTGCCACGGCATGTTGTTTGGATAGGAACGCCATGTTTTTTAGCGGCTTCTTTAATACCAGTTGTTAAGGCTACGACTTTACGGTTCATCTCTTTGTAATCATCTCGAGTTAATTGTTCCAATGTGGCAATCCCAGCTGCCATCGCCAAAGGATTACCAGATAAAGTACCCGCTTGATACACTGCCCCTAATGGAGCAATGCTGTCCATGTATTGTTTTTTCCCTCCAAATACAGCAGCAGGTAGGCCTCCACCGACCACTTTACCTAACGTTGTTAAATCAGGATCGATGCCATATAGTCCTTGAGCTGAGTCATAATCACATCTAAATCCAGTCATGACTTCATCTAAAATAAATAAAGCCCCATACTGTTCCGTTAATTCTTTAATACCCGATAGAAAATTTGGATCAGCTGGGATTAATCCCATATTACCCGCAATCGGCTCAATAATAACCGCTGCTATATCATCTGGATAACGTTCAAATGTTTCTTTCACGCTATCCAAATCATTAAAGTCTAGACTTAATGTTGCCTTCACCAAATCTTTTGGCACACCTGGAGAGTCTTCTAATTCAAAGGTAGCCACACCAGATCCAGCATTCACTAAAAATGAGTCACTATGTCCATGGTAGCATCCGTTAAATTTAATAATTTTTTCTCGGCCTGTGCATCCCCTAGCTAAACGTATAGCACTCATAGTTGCTTCTGTTCCAGAGTTAACCATCCTCATCTCTTCCATTGATGGGACTCTTTTTTTGACCCATTTCGCTAATTCCGTTTCCAATGGTGATGGGGCACCAAAGCTTGTCCCTTTTTGTGCTGTTTCCATCACAGCTTTCACAACATGTTCTTGAGCATGTCCTAATATCATAGGTCCCCAAGATAATACATAATCCACATAATCATTGCCATCCACATCATAAATATGAGCGCCTTTAGCATGATCAATAAATAAAGGTGAACCTCCTACAGAACCAAACGCTCTAACCGGACTATTCACCCCACCTGGAAAACACGTTTTCGCCTCTTTAAATGCGGCTTCTGACTGACTAATCTGTCTCATTATTATTCAACCTCTTTCATTCTATTTGCAATATCTTTAGCAAAATACGTCATGATCATATCTGCTCCGGCTCGTTTCATAGACACTAACATTTCATTAACAACACGCTCTTCATCAATCCATCCGTTTTGACTGGCCGCCTTTACCATTGAATACTCACCACTCACGTTATAGCAAACAATTGGTGCTTCTGTACGCGTTTTGGCGTCTTTCACCACATCTAAAAACGACATGCTAGGCTTGATTATAAACATATCTGCTCCTTCTTTTATGTCGCTTTCCAGCTCTCGCATGGCTTCACGACCATTGGCTGGATCCATTTGATACGATTTACGGTCACCAAATTTTGGTGCGCTATCTGCCGCATCTCTAAATGGGCCATAAAAACTTGAGGCATATTTCACTGCATAAGACATAATAGGAATTTGTGTGAATCCTGCTTCATTTAGTCCTTCTCTTATAGCTAAAACAAAACCATCCATGGCATTAGATGGCGCGATAATATCTGCTCCACTCTCTGCTTGACTGACAGCTGTTTTCACTAATAACGCTAAACTTGCATCATTTTGGACAACTCCATTTTCTACAACACCACAATGACCATGGTCAGTATACTCACACAAACACGTATCTGCAATGACTAAAATATCAGGATATTTTTTCTTGCTTATCCGAATTGCCTCTTGAATAATACCATGAGAGTGGTATGCCTCAGTTCCCACCGAATCTTTGTGATCTGGTATACCAAATAAAAGGATTGCTTTTATTCCAAGCCTGTGAATCTCATCTAGTTCAACCGTAAAATCTTCCAAAGTATATTGATAAATTCCTGGCATTGAACTAATTTCTGATGTATGACCAGATTCTTTGACAAACATTGGATAAATCAAATCATTTAACAATAGTTGATTTTCCCTTACCATGTCTCTCGTTGTTGCCGATTGTCTTAACCTTCTATGACGCATAAATTTTTCCACTTTCCTACATCTCCCTTAATACTTGTTCCACTAAATGATCCATATCGTACACATTTGCTTGCCTAAAAACACGCTCACCGGATTCTTCAATCGCGCGTGTGGTAATCGGTCCTATTGAATACAAGCGCCAGTCTTTTAATTGTACCTGTTTGTCATTTGCCACTTGTTTAAAATGGTGCCACGTTGATGGACTAGCAAACATAGCATCTTTTATTTTATTACTATCAAACACATCTCTCAACTGTTTTTCCGATGCTTCAGGAAAAACAGTTTGGTAAATAGGACAGTCTGACACCTGATATCCTTTTTCTATTAACCCATTTTTTAACACTGCTCGTGCCTGTTTACTACTTGGCAAAAAGAGATGTTGTTCTAGTGGTTCGTGTAAATCCAACCACTCTGATAATAAGCATTCAGCTACAGCTTCACTCGGTTCAAAATCAACATGTATCCCTTGCTGCATTAACATGTCAGATGTTTTAGGTCCAATTGAAGCAATCTTATAACAGGTGATATCTCTTTTTTTACTCAGATACTTAACCGTGTTCCCACTCGTAAAAAATACCCAGTCTACATCTTTTTCAGGAAATCTATACGGCAGAGGAACAGTCTGAATTAAAGGCAAATGACACACCTCAATACCTTTCTCTAAAAAAACTTGCCTAATAGCTTCCGGGCATGAGTTTTCCCGTGTGTAAAGGATTGTTTTTAACATAAGACTGACACTCCTTAATTAGTCTGTCTGCTCCTTTGTCTAATAACAGTTGTCCCAATTCTTTTCCAGCTACTTCCGGATCTTCATGTTGGCATCTTTCCCTTATCATTTCAGTTCCATCATAATTTGAAATAAGACCTTCAACTGTGACAACATCATTAGTAACAGTTGCATATCCACCAATCGGAAATGTACAACTGCCATCCATAGTTCTTAAAAAAGCACGTTCAGCTTCTACCGCTTTCCTTGTCAAGGCATCATCCAGATGACTCAGTATGTGCAACACCTCTTTATCTGAACGGCGACATTCTAATCCTAAGGCACCTTGACCAATTGCTGGCAAGCATTGTTCGGTTGGCAGTACATTAAAATAAATCCCCTGCCTCTCTAATTGAAGTCTTTGAATCCCTGCATATGCTAACATGATGGCATCAAATCTGCCGTCTTTCAATCGTTGAACACGCGTATCTATGTTCCCTCTTAAAGGCAATATTTCCAAATCTGGACGCTGTTTTAGTAACTGAGCTTGTCGTCTTAAACTACTTGTCCCAACTTTTGCTCCTAACGGTAATGTCTCTAAGGTATGAGATGCCTCACTCACAATCAAGCAATCCTGAGGGCTTTTACGTTCTAATGTACAGCCAATCACTAAATCATCCGGAATCATGGTTGGTAAATCTTTTAAACTATGAATGGCAATATCGATATTTTTTTCCATTAACTGAATCTCAATCTCTTTTACAAATGCCCCTTGACCACCAATCGATGTTAAACTGTGATTGGCTAATCGATCGCCTTTGGTTACAATTTTGACTAATTCTAATGTTACCTCAGGAAAAGCATGTTGAATCTCTGCCATGGCTTGTTTTGTTTGAGCTACTGCTAGTTTACTTCCTCTTGTCCCAACCTTAATTGTTCTACTCATTTGACTTCTCCTCTTCTGCTACATTAATTCCAAAAATACGCTTGAATAATTGAATGTCATACTCAGCGTGTTCTTCACTCGACAACTCTTTAATTTCTCTAATAGGCGTTCTGAGGGCTTGATTGACAATACTCTTCATATGTTTTCTAATTATTTTTGACTCTCTTTCCGTTAAATCAGGTAATTTATGCTGTAAACTAATCATAGCACTTTCTTCCGCTTCAAGAGTCGTTCGTCTTAGTTCTTTTATGATAGGAATAATGCCCAATTGTCTTTCCCATTCTTCAAAATTACAAACAGCCTCTCCTACTTCATTTTCAACCTGAACCATTAACGCCTCACGTCTTTTGACATTTTGATTAATACGTTCACTGATTCTGTCTACGTTATAAAGCGTCACATTCTCCACAAGTTGACAATGAGGATTCGCATTTCTTGGGACTCCTAAGTCAAATAACAATAACGGTTTACTCAAATTTACCTGTTCTAATCTAGGCTTTGTCAAGAAAGGACTACTTGTTGAAACAGCCGTAATTAATATATCCGCTTTAGGTAATAAAACATCCAATTCGGACAGTCCATACACACTTATCTCTTGATGAACACTTTGTTTTAATCGCTCCGCTTTTTCTATCGTTCGGTTAAACACACTCACTTGCCCCACATGAAAGTTCTCTAAGTTTTTAATAACCAATGAACTCATTTCTCCTGCCCCTACAACAAACAGATGCTTATCAGATAAATCACGATGTTCTTCTTTTGCAATTTGTAAGGCAGACTGACTTAAAGAAGAAGACGTCTCATTAAATCGATAAATATGGTGCATTCTTTTTGAAAAACAAATCATTTCATTAAATAATTTATTAAAAATGGTACCTGTTGTTCCAGCCTCTTGAGCGTCTAAAAAACTCGTTTTTAATTGTCCTAATATTTGCGTTTCTCCTAAAACTGCAGAATCCAGCCCACAACCTAAGCGAAATGCATGCTCTAGTGCCATGTGCCCTTCTTTAAATTCTAAATAAGATTCTAACTCGTCTACTGCGATACCAAAATATGACGCTAAAAAGTGCTTCGTATAGTATTTCCCTGTGTGCAATTGGTCAACTACTGCATATAACTCTGTCCGATTACATGTACTGATAATCACATTTTCTAATATACTTTTTGTTTGAAATAACTCTCTATTCGCTTCTTTCATATCTTGATTTAAGAAGGTAGCTTTTTCTCTTAATCTGACTGGTGTATGTTTATACGTTAATCCCACATACAAAATATGCATTGCTCTTTACTCCTCTATCTAGTTTCCAACCATTTTTGTAAATCAATTCGTGTTTGTTTCGCCACAAGTGGGGAGGCACCTTCAGTAGATATACCAATTTTCAACCCATTATGACGAATCATCGACATATTATAAAAATCAGAGACACGTTTGTCACTAACAACATTCACTAATTGTGAAGGTTGCACATGATGTTTAATGGATTCATTTAATGCAGCATCATCTGTACAGGCAAAAATTAAGGCAGAAGATGGTTGGATGTCCCCTATCTCATACCTTTTCTTTATCCATGTGACTGAAGCATCATCTATTTCTTTATGAAGAGATGGGCCGATAATTGTAATTATGGCTCCTTCGCTTAATAACCCCTTTACTTTTCGTGCAGCTATTTTCCCACCACCAACTATAGTGACCTGTTTATTCTTTAGATTGATTGTTATTGGATACACTCTTTCCACCCCTTGAAAAAACTTGTGGACTATTTTCATAGTCAATTTCAGCTTCATTCGTTTTAATATTTACAAACCGAGCCATAACAAAAAAATAATCTGACAGTCGGTTCAAAAAAATCAAAACATCTTCATTTATGTCTTCTCCGCTATCCATTAGACAGACCACTTGTCTTTCTGCACGTCTCGTCACAGTTCTTGCTATATGAAGGGAGCTCGCTAACTGTGTCCCACCAGGTAATATAAATTTATCGATTGTAGGACATTGTTTCCAATAATAATCAATGTTTGCTTCTAGCCATTTAAATTTGTCCTGGGAGACTTTAAAGGGTCTCATTCCTTTACGTGGTACGGCTAAATCGCTGGAGCAATCAAATACGAGCTGTTGAATCACTAATAAATCTTCTCTAAGTTCTTTGGTCTGATCATCTAATAAAGAAAGAGAAAAACCAATAATAGAACATAGCTCATCCGTTGTCCCGTAAGACTCCACTCTGGGATGGCATTTTCTTACTTTTTCTCCACCAACTAATTTAGTCGAGCCTTTGTCACCCGTCCTTGTATATACCGCCATATAATCACCTTTCTGAAGCATTTATGATGTCATAAATTTTATCCATATCTAGACTATTTCTAAGAACAGCTGCTAATTTATCATATTGTTCTTCTTTATATGCCTTATATTCTTGTGTCACTTTATCTAATGGTGGTAACTCAATAGATGCTCTCACTTTATTTAAAAAATATCGTCTGAATTCACTTCCATCAAAAATACCATGTAAGTACGTGCCATATACACGTTCATCGTTACTGATTGCTCCATCTAAACGATTGACAGCCTTATTATTTTCTCTTGTTATACGAGAAAATGACTGGCACCCATGCAATCTTGTATTTCCCATGTGTATCTCATACCCTGAGATAGCTAAACCTTTGGTATCACCAGAAACTTGGGCTGTTACTTTTGTTTCTTGCATCGTTGTTGTAACAGGCAATAAACCCAATCCTGCCGCTACTCCTGTGTTAGACTCTACTTGATTCGGATCTAGTAATCTTTCACCTAATAGCTGATACCCCCCACAAATACCAAAGACAAACGCACCATTTTGATAAGCAGCCACAATATCATCAGCAAGGCCACTATCTTTTAAAAACAAACTATCTTCCAATGTGTTTTTACTTCCAGGAATCAACACAATGTGAGGTTGGCCTAACTGATCTCCTGGGAAAACATATCGAATGGATACATCTGGTTCTAATTCTAAACTATTAAAATCTGTAAAATTCGACATTTTTCCTAATGACACGACTGCGATATCAAGCTCTTTTCTTCTATCATACAACCGATTGACATTTTTTAAAGCCACACTGTCTTCGTCTTCAATTTTAAAATCAGAATAAGGCACAACACCAATAACAGGGACATTCGTCAACTCTTCAATCATCTCTAAGCCAGGATCTAAGAGTGCTTTATCTCCTCTAAATTTATTGATAATAATGCCTTTCACTCTAGCTCTATCCTCTTTTTCTAGTAATTCAATGGTGCCATAAATAGATGCAAATACGCCCCCTTTATCGATATCTGCTACTAAAATGACAGGTGCATCCGCTATTCTAGCCATTCCCATATTCGCAATATCTCGACTGTTTAAATTAATCTCAGCAGGACTTCCTGCCCCTTCAATTACAATGACGTCATTTTCTTTTCCCAAGTCTTGGTACAAGTCAGATATCTTTTCACTTAGCGTTGGTTTAAATTCATGGTACTCAACAGCATCCATGTTAGATAGTACTTTACCATTAAAAATAACTTGTGATTTTCTATCGGATGTTGGTTTCAATAGTACAGGGTTCATTCTCACATCCGGTTCTTTCCCTGCTGCTTCCGATTGAAACACTTGTGCGCGTCCCATCTCATGACCTGTCAATGTAATATACGAGTTCAATGCCATATTTTGAGATTTAAACGGCACACATTCTAAACCATCTTGGTAAAATATACGACACAATCCAGCTACTAATATACTTTTTCCAGCATCAGATGCTGTCCCCTGAACCATAATACTTTTAACCATTTCCCTTATCCTCCAACAGTTGTATTTTCGTAAAATGTCGTTTCATTTGGATATAACGGTATCCCTAATTGTTGATGCATTTTAACTAACCACGGTTGTTCTAGCTTTGCATCTAATAATAAATCTCGATTTAAAAAAATCATTTCCTTACTACCCTCTGCGATAACCGATCCTTTATTTATGACATACAGGTACTCACACACGTCATACATCAAATCCATATCGTGACTTGATAAAATGACCTTCTTATTTTCTGAAATTAATCGTTTGATAATATGGATCATGTGACTTCTCCCAGCAGGATCCAATCCAGCTGTTGGTTCATCAAGTAATAACCACTCTGTTTCAAGCACCAATACACTTGCTATAGCCACTCTTTTCTTTTGTCCATAACTTAAATATTGGATGGGACTATGCTTTAAATGTTGGATGTCCAATACATCAAATGCTTTATTCATTCTCCTAACAATTTCATTATCTGGAACTGCTAAGTTTTTCAAGGCAAATGCTACATCATCTTCTACGATTGAATAAAACATTTGCTGTTCCGGCTCTTGAAAGACAATTCCAATTCGTTTTCTGAATTCGTTCAAACTTTTTTTTCTATAATCCAGTACTTTGTCTTCAAAGTACACGTTTCCTTTTGTCGGTTTCAATAGTCCAACAATTGTTTGAAAAAGCGTTGACTTTCCTGAACCATTTGCACCTATAATCCCTATAGGGGTCTCTTGATCAAAATCCATACAAATATCATTTAATACTTGTTGATTATTATCATACGACACACAAACATTCTCAATTTTTAACATAATTCGCCCTTCTTTCAGTTAAGAGGAAAATCCCCATTAAAGAATTTCATCTCTAATGCAATCATCATGGTTTTATAACGTGCCATGCTCTGGAAAAACAAAACACGTAGTAATAGCCCCAGTGATTGATAACTTGTTCTTAGTGTTTGATACCCGAATCTCATTTTTTGAGATTGGTGTATCAGGATCATTTCATCGATTAATATAAAGACAAATCGATACATTAACATCGTGATTTCTATTAAATAGTTAGGCAAGTGGCATTTTTTTAAGACTAAAAGTATTTGATTAAATGGGACATTCATTGAATAAAAATAAGTGCATACTAAACAACCAAATGACCTAAAAAATAACTTATAGCCCATCATTAATGAGGCTTGATTCACTCCTATATATCGACCAAACAGATGAGCTGAAAAAAACAGCTCATCTTTAGATGTCGATACTGTTAATAAAATTGTGATGAAACTAACAAGTAAGAATGGCAATGGAACAAGTAGCCATTTTATATATCTCTTAAACGAAATATTAGCAGTATAAAGGGTCAAACAAGAGACCATGAGAATACCAATTCCTTGAAACAAAGGAGGAAGGACAAACATATACCCTAACATGACGACATAACAAATCGATTTAACCACAGGTGATACATCTCTCAACTTACTCTCATAAGCAATTTTATCAATGACTAACATGTTTATTCTTTCCTTTATTAAAGCCAATCACATAGGCGATAATGGCTGCCCCTATACTTCCTTGTAGGGTGAATAATAAACTTTCAATTTCCCCACTCTTTGGTTCAATGATTGGTTCAAACCACGGCTCATAGTCTGGTTGGATTTCTGTAATCATTTCTTCTGCCGCACCATCTGAGCCTTCAAATTCACCTTGTGGTTGCATCATTAATGCCCCAATAACAAGTACCACAATTGCTAGTAACATTAAAATATTTACTTTTGTTTTTCCGCCTTTTTTCATCGTAAAATACCTCCTTGTTCTGCCATACTTGTTGATAATAAATTATATGTCACAACAGTTAACAATCCTTCTGCGATACCAATTGGAACTTGTGTCAATAAAAATACACCCATAAATTTAACAATTGCACCCATAATACCTGTACTTGGGTCTGGAAATACTACACCCAATTGAATAGATGTCATTAAATATGTAGAAATATCTGCTAAAAAAGCACAGGCGAATAAACAAATTGATGTGTTTAGATTCATTTTACGACATAATTTATACACACCGTATCCTACAAATGGCCCAACAACCGCCATTGAAAAGGCATTTGCGCCTAACGTAGTGATACCTCCATGAGCTAAAAATAAAGCTTGAAATAATAAACAAATTGTTCCTAACACACTAATAACAGCTGGGCCAAAAATAGCTGTTCCTAAACCAACTCCTGTCGGATGTGATGTAGATCCTGTCACTGATGGAATTTTTAAAGCTGATAATACAAAAATAAGTGCTCCACTCAAGGCTAATAAAACTTTGTTTTGTTTGTCTTCTTCAACTATTTTTTTCATTTGCGTTAATCCGTATACAAAGAATGGTGCAAATACAACATACCAAAAGATACTCCAACCTATTGGTAAAAAACCTTCCATAATATGCATTGCATGCGCTTCTTGCGGTAGTATCATAGATACTAGCAACGCGATAAATCCTACCATTCCTATTTTTTTCATGACATTTTTCATATTGTTAACTCCCCTTTATCCTTTTCTATTTTTATAAACAATCATGGTTGAAAAATAAGAGAGTTTTTCTGTCTCATTTAAATCTTTCAAACCAATCTGTGTTATCTGATTTTCCATAGAAGCATTACTAATTAAGATTGTAAAATCAAGTAATCCGTTCTCTTCTAGCAAACGTTTAATTTTAGGTAATTCCACGGATACTTTCATAATAATAATCGTGGAAAATGTCTGTAATGCTGTTTGTATCACGTCTTCACTTGCTGTAGCTGGAACAACAGAATAGGTTTCGTCATCCATAACAAGTGGTATCTGTAAGTCATTTGAGATGCTACAAAATGAAGAGATACCTGGAATTGTTTCTGTCTCAATATGGTCTGACAAACGATCTAATAAATAACTATACGTACTATAGACCATAGGATCCCCCAACGTCACAAATCCGACATTTTTCCCAGATGTCACGTCTTTTAAAATCTCTTCAGCAATTTCGTCCCAAGCATTCTCCTTCTCAGATAAATCATTCACCATTGGAAAATGACGTTGTTTGATTTCTAACGCTTCAGGTAGATATGGTGACACGATTGATAGAGCTAAACTTTTCCCTTTTTTTTGAGGCTCAGGTGTATACAAGCAATCAATGAGTTCTAATGTTTTTTTACCTTTGATGGTTAATAAGTCTGAATCACCAGGTCCTGTGCCTATCCCGTAAAATTTTGCCATTTAATTGCCTCTTTCCATAATCTTTTCGGCATGTTTTAAAAACATATGTTGGATTTTCGGATATTCGCCCATTCCTTTTAAGATTGGTTCGACGTCAAATCCTTCTTTAGTCAGCTCGGATTTCCATGAACCTTCTTCATCAGATGCCATATCATTGGTCGCATGATCGCCGGCAACTAGCATAAATGGATGTAAGAAAACTTTCTTGATATGCGCCTCTTTTAACTTTTCTACAACTGTATCAATTGCTGGATAGCTTTCAACAGCACATACATAAACAGGTTCTTTGGCTAGCATATGATCTAAACAGGCATACGCTGTAAATGCAGCATGTTGCGTACCATGGCCCATTAATACAATGGCTTCCTCTTCTTTTAATGGTTGAGCCAAGTCTTTCAACCACTCTACTATTTCTTTATAATCTTCAAATTCAGTCATTAATGGCTTTCCTACTTTAATCGTATTAAAGTGCTCTTTATAACGATTGGCTTGATGAACCGCTTTTGAATACTCACTACCATTGATCACATGAAGTGGCTGTACATACACATCCGTATACCCTTTATCTTTCAACTCTCTCATTAACTGATCAACTGTCGGTACTTTCACGCCTTCTTTTTCTTTAATGCGTTTGATGACCATATTAGACGTAAACGCTCTAAAAACATCACATTCAGGAAATGTCTCTACCATTCTTTTTTCAACAGCTTCAATTGTTTTTTTTCTCGTTTCTACATAACTTGTCCCAAAACTTACTACGATTAATGCTTGTTTCATTTCTCATTCTCCTCGCCTATTTTTTCTAATACACTTTCAAATGTTGGACAATCAGCTGAGATTACAGTAATATTTTTTTCTTCGAACACACGAGCTGTCATTTCTCCCATAACAACAATCTTTGTCTCTTTTACAAGAGGTATCAAGTCATCTGATAAGTGTTGTAAAAAGTAGTGTGCATTTTTAGAACTCGGAAAGAATAGGTAATCTGTTTGTTCTAATTGTTCTTTCGCGATACCGTTTCCTGTTAGTTCGTAAGGAATCCACGAATGTGATAAGCTTACTTTTGCTGATAATGTTTGAATATAACTTTTTTCACCTATATAAAGAGGTGCCTGACATTGACTATTACTGAATTGATAATCAGCCATGCTTTTATAACTAGCTTCTGGCAATAAACCTAATTGCTTAATCGCCAATTCTGTATGATGCCCTATTGTGATTATTTTTTTATCTAGAAGTGTTCTGATATCTTGTTGTTGTTTAATCAGAGCTGATACAAACAGTGTCACGCTATCCGCATCTAAAAAGACAAGCTCTTTGGCATCAGAAATCTGTAACTCGTTATCTAAATAAGTATGAGATAACTTTTCCAATTCAACAACAGACGCACCAGCATCAATAAACCGATGATACATCTTCTTTTTCTCTGTATAAGGAACAGTCACTCGTTTACCAAATAACGGTTTTGTTTCATAAAAATTTAGATACTCTCTGTGACTCACTACATCCCCCATGACAATTAAGCTAGGAGACGTCATTTTAGCCTCTTGTGCAACCTGGTAGATAGAAGATAAATCACCTATCACTGTTGTTTGGTCTTGTCTTGTTGCCCATCTGATAATGGCTACAGGGGTATCTGCTGCTTTTCCATGTGCGATTAACTCCGTTGTAATAGTTTCTAACTCAGACATGCCCATTAAAAAGACAAGTGTTCCTTCTGTATGTGCCAAATGCGCCCAGTCCAGTTGTGTCTCTTCGGTTTTTAAATGACCTGTGATAACATGAAAACTAGACGCACAATCGCGATGTGTAATAGGGATTCCCGCATATGCCAATCCTCCAATTGCAGAGGTTATTCCAGGTATCACTTCAAAAGAAATGTCTTCAGATACAATACGACGGCCTTCTTCTCCGCCACGACCAAACACATATGGATCACCACTTTTCAGCCTCACAACACGTTTGCCTTCTTTTGCCTTATCAATGATTAATTGCTCTATCTCTGATTGTGGTATTTTATGATGCTTCGGTTTTTTCCCAACATCAATCTTTTCACATCTTTCAGAACAATAATTCAATAAATCTGTATTTATCAAGCGATCGTAGTACACCGCATCTGCCTCACGTAGTTTTCTTAAAGCTTTTACAGTTAACAATTCTGGCTCGCCAGGTCCTGCTCCAATAAGTGTGATATGCCCTCTCACATTAATCCCTCCAAATAATGACATAACTCTTCTACTTCATGAAATAAAATGGGATAAGCAATAGACTCCCTAGTTATAACCACACAAGGTATACCTAAGACGTCGCATGCTTCGATTTTTTCTAAGATACCCCCAGCAATCCCACTCTCCTTTGTAATCATCACAGCTGCTTGATTTTTTGTCATTAATGCTTTATTCATATCCACACTAAATGGACCTTTTATCCCCTCAATTTGATGCGCTTGAAACCCAAGTGCCTCAGTTTGTTGCAATACTTCAGCAGTCGGAAGTACTCTTGCTACAATCATTTCTAGAGGTAATTTATCCCGAAATTCGTGGAGTGTTTTACTACCTGTTGTTAAGTACACCGGCCCATCAATGTGAGTTTTGACCCATTGACATGCCTCATCCGTATCTTTTACTCGGATAGATGTTTTTAAATCCACACGTGGTCGTTCATACCTAACATATGGAATGTTAGCCGTTTTAGCAGCTTCAATGGCTGTTTTAGAGACAATTGCTGCAAACGGATGAGTCGCATCTAGCAACACATCGACTTGATTTTCTTGAATAAAACGAACCATGTCTTCCTTCGTTAGTCTCCCTTTAACAACATGACTGACCTTTTTCAAAGCTAGCTGTTCACCATAATCAGACACCACGGAGAAACACACATTCCGCCCCTCTTGTTCTAACTGTTCAGCTATTTCTAGACTATCAGACGTTCCGCCTAATACTAAAATCATAAATGATACCCTCTTGGCGTTACCATGCGTCCTTGAGAGACATAAGTTTCTTTATTTCCTACCAATACTATCGTTGTCATATCAACTAATTCTTCATCTAGGTCCTTAATCGTTGTCACATGGATGGCTTCTTTTGGTCTACCTACATCTTTTGCTATCCCAACAATCGTATCTTCAGATTTATACTGTTTCATAATGTCTAAAGCACGTCTCAAGTGATGTGGTCTTCCTTTACTTCTTGGATTGTACAAACAAATAACGAAATCAGCATCAGATGCTGCATGTAGACGTTTTTCAATCATTTCCCACGGTGTCATTAAGTCACTTAAACTAATATGACAAAAATCATTCATTAATGGTGCACCTAGTAAAGCTGCTCCACCTATACTTGCCGTAATACCAGGAATGACTTTAACGTCGATTGTGACGTCTTGTTTGTCCATCAACTCTAAGATCAGCCCAGCCATACCGTACACACCAGCATCCCCACTAGATATAACCGCAACATTTTTCCCCTCTGATGCAATATCAATTGCTTTTTGGCATCTTTCAACTTCTTGCCTCATCCCGTTATGAACGAGTTCTTTGCCTTTAACAAGTTCTTTAACAAGCTTCATATAAGTGACATAACCAACAATAACGTCTGATTTCAAAATAGCCTCTTTTGCTTCAAACGATAATTGCTCGCTACCTCCAGGTCCTAATCCAACTACATATAACATGTTTTTCATTCCTTCCCTAATGCAAATGTCACACCATTGTGTCCATATCTTTTTGTCAAAATCTGTCCATTTGTGGCATAATCAGCTGATGCTAATGCAACATTTCCAATACCAACCACAGATTTTACAAAGTCAGATTGTGGGTACTTCAACGATGATGGTTCTAATTGTTCTTTTGTAAATGTTTCAAACGGAACATTTAAACGATTTGAAAAAGTAATCATCCCTGCTTCATTTTTTTTCAAATCAATACTAACTATTTTTTTGACACACATGGGATGAATTTTCTCTAATTTGCAAAACGATCTATATTCAGTTTCTATTGTCTCAATACTCGTGTCTTTTTTTGCGCCCATTCCTAATATAAATTGTTTAGGAACAAGTTGATACACATGATTAGGTAGTGATGTAAACTGTTTATGGGACACTAAAATAACTGCTTCATAATCAGATACGTCGTCATCTAAAGACACATTTCTATTCAAACCTCTTGTATCTTTCACCAACTGTTCCTCATCGATCAATCCCACATTTTTGTGAGCCGCTAGTAAACCATTGACTGTTTTAGTCGTCTCCTTAAAATCCGCATACCATCCATTCATTTGTTGGCTAATAACATCTATTGCTGAGACGTTTTGAACATCTGTCGCTGTGGTAATCACTGGCTGAGCACCCATCAAATTAGCCACTTGAATCGCCAAATCATTACCACCTCCAATATGACCTGACAATAAACTAATTGAAAAATTCGCTTTTTCATCCATGACAACCACTGCTGGATCATGTCGTTTATCGTCAATCAAAGGGGCTAGATGTCTGACAACAATACCTGTTGCCATAATACAAATCATGGAATCGAACGTATTAAACACATGTTGAAATCCTTTTTTAAATGAATCACCAGGGTAACTATCCATTTGAACGGTGACATGCTTTTCAAGTCCAAATAGTGACACATCGGCTTCGATGAATCGCTCCTTTAACCGTTGACCTTGTTCGTAGCTTTGAGCAGTTAATGTCAGTATCGCAATTTTATTTTTCTGCATCTCTATACTCATGTTGGAAGTCAGCCGCATACAATTTAGAATAATAAAACTCTTCTCCTAAGAAATCTCCTACCATAATTAATGCTGTTTTAGTAATCTCAGCATCTGTCACTTTTTGTGCAATATCCGATAATGTTCCAACAACTTTTTTCTCTTCTGGCCAAGTTGCTTTGTATACGACTGCAGCAGGTGTAGTCTCAGGATATCCTCCCGCAACAAGTTCTTCGACAACCTTGTCAACAGATTGCACAGATAAAAAGATAACCATCGACGTTCTGTGTTGGGCATATGAGCGAATACTTTCTCTATCTGGAACTGGCGTACGTCCAGCCATTCTCGTAATAATCACACTTTGTGACACTTCTGGAACAGTATATTCTGCTCCCAAGCTAGAAGCGGCTCCAAGAAATGAACTGACTCCTGGTGTACAGGTAAATGGAATGTCTCTCTTATTCATCTCTTCAATTTGCTCACGAATAGAGCCATAAATCGAAAAATCACCCGTTTGTAAACGAACAACTTCTTTTCCTTCCTTAATCCCCTTCTCCATCTCATCAATAATCTCTGTTAATGTCATAGAGGCACTATCTAAAATACGACAATCAGGATGACAATACGTTAGTAACTCAGGATTTACAAGGGAACCTGCATAAATGACAACCCCTGCTTCTTGCAACAAACGGTAACCTTTCAATGTAATTAAATCTGTGGCACCCGGGCCTGCTCCTACAAAATGTACTTCAGTCATTTAACATTCCTCTTTCTTTGCTTCGATTATTATTACTGGGTTCAATGATTTAAAATAGTGTCCTGATCCAAGTTTTGTTCCATTGCCAACTTGGACTTGAACGCTACTATATGGAATATCTCGTTCCTCAAACCATTTAAAGGCAGAAATAGCATTTTCTAATAAAATAAAATTAAGCACTAATGAGCCGTTCACAGTTAGGTGTTCAAAGCTCCATGTCAAAATATCTTCTAGATTTCCTCCACTTCCACCTACGAAAATGCTATTAAATATTTTTTCCGTCTCAATTGGAGCCTTATCATTAATCACAGTTAAATTCGACACATTAAATTTTTTTTGATTCTCTAAAATAAGGTCAACAGCTTCTTGTTTTGTTTCAATTGCCGTCACAGAGAGCTGAGGATATTCGATACAGGCTTCTATTGATATGCTTCCCGTTCCTGCTCCTATATCTAAAAATGATGTTGCCTCTTTTAAATTTAATTTTGCCAAACTGATTGTTCTAATTTCTTCTTTTGTCATCGGTACTTTTCCTCTAATAAATAACTTGTCATTCATCGACTAACACCACCACATTCATTTCAAATTGTTCATCTGGGACACTTAATTCATTAAATTTTCGAATTCTTTCATTTGGATAACTTAAATTCTCACCAACATAGATTGTTTTATGAATCCCTCTTTCAGATAATTCCTTGGCCAATTGATAGGGACCAATTTTACTATCTGTTACCATGCCAACTTTTGGTAAAGAGAAAATCAGCTCATAGTTTGGTAGCTTTCCATGACTACTAGTGAAATAGGTATCATTCATCGATAAACGAAGTTGACTAAACATATAATGAATCGCACTAATACCAGGAATAATTTGGTAATGTTCCGAGGAAAACTTTGTTCCTATCCAGTTACCAATGCCGTAGAGCAAAGGGTCCCCAGAAGCAAGCACAACAATTTGTCTAGAAAGATGTTCTAATAAGTAATTTTCTAAGTCTCCTAATTTTTTAGGAAGTATTAATTTCTCACCTTTAAAATGTTCAGGGACTATTTCCAACTGTCGTCTACTGCCAATCACACTATCTGCTGTTTCAATATGAGTCATAGCTGTGTTCAATAACAAACAATCGTTCCCCGGTCCAATGCCTAATACTGTGATCATTTCCATTCCTCCATTAATGTCTTTAATGGCTTTGTTGATGCTAGAAAACCGGTTTTAGACGAAAATATCACCACTTCTACACGAACTTTTGGTTCTCTATATTTGACTAATTTCTCTGAACGTTGCTTTATTTTTTGAGCAATAATCTCATATACCTGTTCATAACCGAGTTCAGTAATGATGTCTCCTGCTGCTTCAGTTGTATTACAGGCTGCTATTCGTTCTAAATCAGACACTGGCATGCCTAGTAATGCCAAATTCGATACTAATATTTCTGCTCTAGCATCAGCATCTTTACTATGTGTAGAAAAAATTCCAGCTGATACTTTCACCAATTTTCCTAGATGTCCAATCATCAGGACTTCATTAAATCCAATACGTTGGACTTCTTTTAAGACATAACCTACAAAATTGCTCATCGATACGATATGATCTTCTGATAGGCTCATTTTATTCACAGCAAAGTCTGTGCCGTAATTACCAGGAGTTAGTATGATTTTGTCAAATCCTTGTTTTTTCTTCATTTCTAACTCAATTGAAATGGCTGCTTTCCAACTATCTTCAGACATAGGAGTGACGATTCCAGTAGTCCCTAATATAGAAATACCGCCGATGATTCCAAGGTTTCGATTCATCGTTTGTTTCGCTATTTCTGCGCCTTCTGGGGCAAAAATTTCTATTTCTGCGCCTTGGTGATCTCCTAAAATATGGCGAACATTCGTTTCAATCATTTTTCTAGGAACTGGATTGATAGCTGGTTTTCCAATTGGGACTAGCAAACCTTCTTGCGTCACTCGGCCGATTCCTTCTCCACCTTCTATATCAATCTCATGTCCTGATGTTAATGTCACTTTGGAATAAATCAACATGCCATGTGTCGCATCAGCATCATCGCCTCCATTTTTTACAACGCTTGCAATAACAGTTCGTTCGTCAATTCGTTCAATAGAGGCAATTGGGATTCTGATTTCTTTTTCAGTAGGTGCAACCACAATAACCTCTTCGCACTCTTCATTCGTCAGTAACAAATGACTGGCCGCAACAGATGCTGCAGTAGCACACGATCCAGTGGTATAACCTTTTTTCATTTTTTTGCCATTGACATACACAAATTCATCCATCTGTTTACACGTCCATTTGATACAATATAGCGTTTATAATTGCTGCCGCGACATTGCTACCACCTTTTCTGCCTCTAGCGACAATGGCTGGGACATCGCTGCCATACAACGCTTCTTTGGATTCTTCAGCCCCAACAAATCCAACAGGCGCACCAATAATTGCTTTAACATCTAACTCTTTCTCGTCAATCATTTCCAACAATTTATAGATAGCTGTTGGAGCATTCCCCACCACAAACACTTTATCTCCAGGTAACTGACTGGCATATTCAATTGCTGCCATAGAACGTGTTATTTTCTTCTCTTTCGCCATTTTTATAATCTCAGGATCGGAAATAAAGCAATGATACTTAATTCCTAAAGAGTCAAGAACACGCTTATTAATTCCACTAAGAGCCATAGTTGTATCCGTAAAAATAGTGCCACCATTTTTGAAAAAAGTGACCATTTTATTTACAACATCATGTGTAAAGACGAGATTATCCAAATAATCAAAATCCGCACTAGTATGAATGGCTCGCTTAATGATCATTTCTTCCATTTTATTGTTAAACACATAATCAGGTTTTAGCTCCTCAATAATGGATTGGATAATCACAAAACTTTCTGTTTCGATTCCTTTTGGATCTTTCATATAGTGACTCATTTTTTTCACTGTCCTTTTCGTTTTATAAGTATAAAAATAAGCTATAAATAAGTGTAAACAACATCATACCTAACCAAGATGCTACATATAACAATTGATTCATTTTAAATATATCTGTATCATCAACCTGCCTTAGTGGGTCTCCAATAGTAGGTTTATAAATCTCAACTCCGTGATACACATGACTTCCCCCAAGTTGGATGCCTAATGCACCGGCAGCAACTGCTTCCAAGTAACCACCGTTAGGACTTTTATGCTTTTTGTGATCTCTCCAACCAATTTTAAACGCCTGTTTGGGATTCATCTGTAAACAAACACTGCTTAATCCAATAAGAATATAACTAATTCTTGCGGGAATTAAATTCCAAATGTCATCCATAATCGCTGATACACAACCAATCTCTTTGTATGTTGGTGTGACATATCCAACCATAGAATCTAATGTGTTCACGGCTTTGTACATCATTGCTAAAATAGGGCCTCCAATAAACAAACACAGCATTGGAGCGATTACCCCATCAGATGTATTTTCTGCGATTGTTTCAATCGTAGCAGTTGCTATTTCTTCTTTCGTCAACTGACTTGTATCTCGACCAACTATCATTCCTACTTGATGTCTAGCATCTTCAATAGATCCATTTTCTAATGTCCTAGCCACTTTCTTTCCTTCAAATGCTAATGATTTAGTTGCTAATGTCGTATAAGACAGATAGACCGTTAACACATGTCCAAGAATAGGATGAATCTTGTAACCAATCACTAACAAGCACCACGTAATCACTCCTGTTCCGAAAACCGTTGTCCCCCATAATAAGGTTCCTAATACATACTTCATTGTCTTAGTTTGACTATCAGTCACTAACGTTCGTTGAAACGCACTGATGTAATGACCAATTGCCTTTACTGGATGCGGCCAGCTATATGGGTCCCCTATGAATAAATCCATTAAAAATGCTATCCATATAAGAAGTAAGGTCATACTTTTCCACCAACTTCCATTACATAATCAAGCATATGTGTGACAACACGGTCATTTTGGTAGAAATGCAAGTGTAAATAACTCGCAAATGTCTGTTTTTTTTGATAACCACCTTCCCAAGTCGAGATAATATCACCATCTCTTTTCTTTTCCATGATCATCATACTGGGCTCCAATGTTTCAAAAACAGAGTGATGGAATTCATGTCCGTAAATTTTGTCTCCTTTTTTCCCAATTAATGAGGATTCTTTCAACACACCGTAACAATAGCCAAATCGTTTTAGTCTTGGTGTCATAAAACTGTTTCCTTCAAATATGCCTACCATTGGAAAGACTGCATCCTCCACTTTTAATGTGGAGCCTAAATACATCAATCCTCCACATTCTGCTAAAATACAGGCGTTTTTTTTATAAGCGTCATAAATAGATTGCCTCATTGTCGTATTGCTTGATAGTTCGCTTGCAAATTCTTCTGGATAACCTCCACCAAAATAATACATGTCTGCTTCAGGCAACTCACTATCTGACATGGGACTAAAATAAATTAATTTAACACCAAGAGATTCCAACAACTCAAGATTGTCGGGATAATAAAAGTGAAATGCTGCATCTTTTGCAATGGCCAATGTTAATTGACTATAATGTTTCGTGTGTGTCAAAGGACAGCTAACGTCTTCTATATTGTCTTCGCCCAAATCACTTAATAAACGATCAATGTCCACAGATTTCTCTATTTGAGAAGCAATTCTTTGAATAATTGAAAGAACGTTATCAATTTCGTTATTGGGCACTAGCCCTAATTGTCTTGAAGGTAAACTAAAGTCAGCATTCTTTGGAATATATCCATAGACAGTTGTGTTCGTATACTTTTCAATTGCACCTTTAACCAAAGAATAATGGTTTTCTGACGCAATGTTATTGATTACTACACCAACAATGTTTAAATCAGTATCAAAATCTATAAATCCCTTAACCGTCGCTGCAATAGAGGTTGAGGCTGACTTACCATTCACAACTAGTAACACTGGACAGTCTAACTGCTTGGCAATAGACGAACTTGAACAACAGTCCTTATCAATGCCGAACCCATCAAACAAGCCCATAACACCTTCAATCAATGCGACATCTGACTGAACTGCTTCCTTGTTAAATAAATAGTTAATCACACTTGGATCTCGAACTAGAAATGAATCCAAATTTCTAGATGCACACTCTGTAATACGACTGTGATATTGAGTATCCACATAGTCTGGTCCCACTTTGAACGGTTGAACCATTAGCCCCCTGTTTTTTAGCGCTTGAAGTAATCCCAATGTAAATGTTGTTTTACCAGAACCACTTGACGCTGCTCCAATCATTAATTTTTTCATTTTACTCATTCCCTAAATGTTTTAGTCCCTCATAGCATGATGAATGAACGGTTATTTTTTTATAATGAGACGTAATATTTAATCTGTTTAACTCTAATTCAATTTGACTCACTTCTGATGTATCTGTTAAAAGCAATCCTACAACCGTTCCACTATGAGCTACGTTCAGGCCAAAAATAGTTGAATAACCAGATGATACTTGGAGTAACTCTTCAAAAAACGGTTTTGGTAATATGGTTTGATTCAAGCGAGCACTTTGTGTTGCTGCATAACCAAGCTTTGTTATATTACGTTCGGCAACTGCTTCTAAAAATAACTGATATACCTCCAAAAAAGATGATTCTTGTTCTTTAAATAATTGATGTGTTTTTTCAGTATGAAAAGCTTGTGTATTTACGCATGTTGTCGGTTCTAACATCATAATAAAATAATCAGGAAACCAATTTGTCTTATCAACATACTTAGCTGATTTAGAATCAAAAATGGTTAGTGAATCAAAAAACATGCTATCTGTCGGCTCTATTTTTGTACATATATGAGCAATCTCAACTGACGTTAATCGGTGTCCGAAATATAAACCTGTCGCCAAGACTGTTGCTGCCATATCAGCTGTACTGCTCGCCATTCCTTTCGATAAAGATAAATTAGAATGGATCGACACCCATACGCTTTCCATCTCTTTATCCGACACCCCTAAATAACGACCAGTTGCAAACATCGCCTGTAACGTTTTTTCCCCTACTTTAGAGATATTACCAAGCTGATTGTGATCTATCGTCGCTTTTGAATGTCGGGAAATCCCATTACTTGCCAATCTGATTTCACCAGAAACATACCCTTGTATTAACTCGCCACATGTTCCTGGACAGCTAACGGTCACTGTCCCCATTTAACGTCTCCTCTAATCCTGTTATTAAGCGTTTATTTTCTTCATGCGTGCGAACCGCCACTCGAAAATACTTACCTGTTAACCCTTTATAATTGGAACAGTCTCTAATAAGAATAAAGTGCTCCAACAACAATTCTTGTAAATTCCCTTCATCTAAATACTCAAAAAACAAATAATTACCAGAACTTTCAATCACTTTTAACGACTGAAACCTAGACAATTGTTTCATTAGATACTCTCTTTCCTGTTGAATAAAAGCGATACTCGCTAGAAGCTGTGAATCATCCGTAAGGGACAGTCTTCCCGCTAATTCAGCAAAACAATTTATTCTCCAGGGTGGTGCTTGTTTTTCTAAGCTGTCTATCACCTTTTGATTACTTGTTAACAAATACCCTAATCGGATACCTGGTATCGCAAAAATTTTCGTTAACGATCGAATGATATATAGATTTGCATAGTCTGTGATTAAGCCATCGATTGACTGTGATTTTGGTAAAAAATCCATAAATGCCTCATCTACTATTAAATGAATCTGTTCTTTTTTACAATAATTCACTAACTTGTTCATCTCACTTGGTTCAATTAACGTTCCGGTTGGATTATTCGGATTACACACGCACACTGTATCTACGCATTCTGTCTGTATACAGTTGATAAGATCGTCCATTTTAACATTAAATCCTGTATAAGCTGTTTCAAAATAGACAACGTCCACATCATAAACTGAAAATGCATCTTCGTATTCTGAAAATGTTGGTGCAAGAACCAACATTTTCGTTGTCGATAACACTCTTGGTAATGAATAAATGACATCAGCAGCACCATTCCCAAGAAATATATGATGAGATTGACACGTGTGATGAGTGGCAATCGTTTGCTTTAATGCCTTGTATCGTAAATCCGGATAATGTTGTACCGAATCAAACTGCTCTGTTATAGCTTTTTTCACAATATCGGATACACCTAGCGGATTAATATTAGCACTAAAATCCAATAACAACCCCTCTGGAATCTGATAGTCTTCTGATATTTGTTTAATATTCCCACCATGCGTCGCTATCATTTAGAACCACCTGAATAACTAGATGGTACATGTAAATAATGTTTTACTTTCGATGGTAAAACAGCATAAACAATATCTGTTAAGAATAAATTCGTAAATGTAGCAATCGTTAACGGTACAGCTAATACAAAGACGACTTCCCCAAGAATTGGATACAGTATGGCTAAGTCAAGTGGTACATTAATGAGAAAGGCCACTATGATAGAAACGACTTTAGATACAACTGGTCTATTACTCCATTTAACTCGGATTGTTCCATACACAAAAACACAAATCATCATCAGAAACGCTATAACCAAATGGATTGATAACGTATTGGGAAATCCAGATAACATTGCGGATATCATATGTCCAAAAAAGGCTATGAACGCTCCAGGAATTGGCCCTAAAATAATAGCAGATAGAAAAGCTGGAAACGAATCTAACGCAATTGAGCCAAGCAACTTAATATTACCTCCTAAAATACAAAGCGCTAACATCAGTGAAATGGTGGTTAATTGTTTTGTTTTTTTTGACATGTTAATCTCTCCCTTAATAAAATAAAAAACACAAAACTACCGTTCGATATAATCGACAGGTTGTTTTGTGTTTTAGTCAAAAAATAGTAGCATAAATAATCATGCTTATTCATAAACGCGACTGACACAAAAAACAATTTCCCGATAGAATCATTTTTTCATTTCAGCTCGGATATCCTGACTTTGCATCAACCAAATCTTCTTGCCTTCCCATATTTTTCAACAGTGGTCTCTAAAAGAAGTTTGTCCGCATCACAGTAGAAAGGATCTGTTGAGGTCTTTCACCTCATTCCCCGATACTCAAATGGTAACTATTAACTTTAATAAAACAGTAAGCGTTTCCACCTATTTGACCATCAAATAGGCATATAATTGGTTTAATACCGTATCAATACATTGTGAAAGTGATTTTATTCACTATTAAGATTAAAAAAATTCATCTGCATTCTTATTACGCTATTAAACAACAATGTGATTCTTATAACACATTCGTTGATAACATCATACCATTTTCACAATATACTCGTCTATAACAAATTCTAAATTGCAACATTAAGTTAGCCACTCTGGTAAAAATATCTAAATATCAG
>JBQELZ010000025.1:0-28863 GCA_052104115.1 Vagococcus sp.
TGATATTTAGATATTTTTACCAGAGTGGCTAACTTAATGTTGCAATTTAGAAAAATGTTCTTTTTAGCTATTAAATAAGTTTATTTAAGTGGTTTTTGATTTCTTTCACGACTTCATCAATGTTTAAGCCACTTGTATCTACTAAGATAGCATCATCCGCTTGGACAAGAGGAGAATTTTCTCGGGTTGAATCATAATGATCTCTCGCTGCAATCTCTTTTTTTAACTGTTCAAAATCTGTTTGAATCCCTTTTTCTTGATTCTCTTTAAAACGACGCTCTGCACGTTCTTCGACACTCGCAATTAAAAAGATTTTTAAATCTGCATGTGGTAAAACAACTGTGCCAATGTCACGTCCATCCATAACAATGCTATTTGACGATGCGATATCTTTTTGTCTTGTAACTAATTCTTGTCTCACATCTTTATAAGCAGATACTTTCGATACAGAATTCGTTACTAACGATTCACGAATTTCAGATGTCACATCCATGCCATTCACTAACACGTGCTGTCCATCTATCTGTTGCTCAAATTCAATTGTGATACGGCTTAGTAAGTCTACGAGTTTCATCTCATCATCTAAATCAACATCAAATTTTATAGCAGCGAATGTTAACGCACGATACATAGCCCCTGTATCACAATAAATATAAGATAATTCTTTTGCTAATATTTTAGCGACAGTACTCTTTCCAGCTGACGCAGGACCGTCAATGGCTATTTGAATTGTTTTTGTCATTTACATAAACACCTTTACTTGATAAATTAAAAAGTCGCCAAAAGACGACTTATGGATTATTTGATTCGAACTGCTTGACCATCTTGTAAATTTTGTGAATCAATTCCTGGATTTAACTGTAGAAGTTCTTCTACTGTCATTCCATTGTTGATAGCGATTCTATACAAGTTCACATTACCACCTTGTCCAACAGATACAGACTCTCCATTTGCTGCAGCTGGTTGCTCAGTTTGCTGATTCCCTGCATTTTGTGCCCCTTGATTTGGTTGGGCTTGATTGGGTGATACTTCAACATCTGCGAATGTACTTGACGTTGAACTACTTGAACTAGATTCTGATGTTGTTGAACTAGATGTACTCGTTGAACTAGATGTTTCTTTTGTTGATGATTCTTTTTCTTTTTTAGAACTACTTTCAACAACGACTGTTTTTGGTGCCTCTGCTTTTCCAGCGTTCATTTTACTATTCATATTGACATACAAAATAGCAACAGTGGGAACTAAGACAATTAAAAACAGTAAGACAATTAATATGACCACATACCAATTTTTCCCTTCAGCTTTTGTTCGACGATCAGCTCTAGAACCATCATCTTCACTTTCTTCATAGATAGGTTGTTCCCATGGTTCTTGTTCGTTTGTGTTGTTTTCTATATCTTGATCTTTTTTACTCACTATTAAACCTCCTTAAAAACTTCTGAAACCATTCTATCATATATAATACTATAAATCTTTATAAATTACGTCAAAAATAATTTTTTTAAGATATTTTTACTATCTAACATATGTAACTCAGATTGTTTAAGAGTCAAAATGGGTGATAATTCTGGTATTTCACTATCACAATGGTCACAGCATTTGTCTGGTTTTTCTTTTATTATATTATCATTAAAATAGTTGGAAATGTCTTCTCTTCGACAATTCTGGCTTAAAACATATTCTTTTATCTTCGTCAGCCTTCCCAATTGTTGGCTTTTTTTTAGTGCTAAGTTTCGTTCAAATGTTTCCCAATCCCAATCGGCTTTTTCTAGTTGATCCATCCATTTCAATTGAAGATCATTTAAACTTGGCACTAACTGTTTGACT
Source organism: Vagococcus sp. (assembly GCA_052104115.1). Classification (GTDB taxonomy): domain Bacteria; phylum Bacillota; class Bacilli; order Lactobacillales; family Vagococcaceae; genus Vagococcus. The sequence goes on from JBQELZ010000025.1 coordinate 1,828, forward strand.
TGGTTCTTAGATTTGTTTTTCAAAAATAAAAGATCTTTTTTTTGATTAAACGATTCATCTTGTAAAAAATAATGAATACGTTCATCTCCTTCTTGATACAAAATGATCGATACACTTTGCTTCCCATCTCTACCTGCTCGTCCTGACTCTTGCACATAACTTTCTAAGCTTTCTGGCAAATGATAATGGATAACAAACCGAATGTTTTCTTTATTCACTCCCATACCAAAAGCACTAGTAGCACATAAAACACGAATATCATCTTGCAAAAATTGTTGTTGAATTTTTACACGGTCCTGAGTGCTCATATCACCATGATAATAAGCCACTGGGATAGATAATTGTTCTGACAACAACAAGGTGATACGTTCCGCTTCCTTTTTACTGGAAAAATAGATAATACCCGGTACATTCATATGCTCTGTTAAAAACTGTGTTAGATAAGCCATTTTTTCCTCACATGCTTCAACTTTATAAAAAATATTGGGACGATTGATTGGGTAAATAATCTTATTTACCGGTTTAGTTACAAATAGTTGCTCCTCTATGTCTTCTCTTACAGCTTCAGTTGCAGTTGCTGTTAGTGCTAACGTTAACGGGAATCCCAACTCTTCTTTCACCTGACGTAATTGTAAATAACTAGGTCTAAAATCGTGCCCCCACTGAGAAATGCAATGCGCCTCATCTACAACAAGTAATGAAATAGGTAATGATTTGATTTTAGCCATAACAGTTGGCCGACTTAATGTTTCAGGACTCATGAAAATATATTTGTATTGTTCTAATCGATGAAGCAAGTAGTACTTAGATTCTTGATCAAGCAAACTATTAATAGCAACAACCGACTTCTCTCCCTGTTGTCTCAACTGAGTGACTTGATCTTCCATTAAGGAGATCAACGGAGAAACAATTAGCGTGTGTCCATTAAACAAGTAGCTAGGTAATTGGTAACACAGTGATTTACCTGTACCTGTAGGCAGGATAGTAAACGTGTCGCGTCCATCTAGTAAGGATTCAATGGTTTCTTTTTGACCTTGCTTAAAGGAGTGAAAGCCAAATTTTTTTGTTAGTACAGAGTTGATATCATGCAATTTCCTTCTCTCCTTCCACCAATTTAAACTGATACAACCTAAACGATAGAAAGGTCAACGTTGGTATAACTTGTTGACATTCACTAAATCGCCATTGTCTAAAGTCAGGTTGGTCATGCAGATAGGCATCTAGTTGATGTCTATCTTGATCTGTAAGATTATCTGTTAAGACGGAGCGGGGAGCTAGAATACTTGATTCAATCAAATGATCTGCAATCGTGCTTTCTTTTAACTGTCTGTTCTTAGCAATTTGTTCTATATTCATCCCTTTCCGATACATACTAGCAGTTAAATCAACCGTGTCTATCTTATCTGCCCTTGTTAAAAATATTAAACTATAAAAAATAGGATATGTTTCAGGCTTGATTTCAATTAACGCCATCATATAATGCAAGGCATTTTTAAATTTAAGATAACCTATTCCTTGATTTTCTTGGTCATGATGACTAATTTGTGACAAGGTTTGTCCAACCCAGTTATGACCAGATAATTGTCCCACTAAATAATAACGAGATTCTTCTGACAAATGTAACATCAATGCACACCATTCTTCATAAAAATCCCTATCAACCGTAGAGGATTGTTCTGTTAGCCACTGTTTAAATTGACGTTGCCTATAAGGATTGGTCTCTAAGGGAGTATACCTCACATTTTTATGCCTTTTTTCCGATAAAACTTGCGTCGTAAATAAGACCATTTCCCAAAATAACCCATCGTTCCTGTAAAAAAGTCCATTTTCTAAATATGGAAAATCTGGCATAGCAGCTAACTTAGCTAAGCCTAGATCTGTCAAAATGACTTGTTCTTGTGCTGTCACCGTCAGAAAATCAGACTGGATCAGTGACGATAGAACACTATCATACGTCTCTTTCTTTAGGTCCGGATAAATAGAAAAAAGAGACAGTACATCATAGAAATAAGCATAGGTTAATGTAGATGCCGTTCTTTTTCCTTTAAGAACATGATACAATGTAGTATATCTTGCTGGATAATTGTGCTTAAAACATGATAAAATAAGCAATTCATTAAATGTCATTTATTCACCTCATTAAAGGAGATTTTAATATGCTGTGTAAAATTATACCAGAAAAATGTATTGCGTGTGGCCTCTGTCAGATTAAGGCTCCTAATACATTCGATTATTATGATAATGGGATTGTAAAATTTCTTGATTCTGATTCGTTAGAAATGGTTTTATCAGATACTGATATACCTTCTGATTTATTAGAAGCTTATAAGAAATGCCCTACTAGAGCTATTATCATTGATAAAAAAAGCATTTAGTCTGAATATAATATTCGACTAAATGCTTTTTATTTTATTTCATTTAAAATGCTTTTAGTAATTAGCGTTGTAAAAGCATGACTCCCTTCAATAGTCATATGAACGTTATCCTCTTCAAACCATTGATAATTACCATCTGATTCTGTCTTCCAATCAATCACATGAGCATTTTTATATCTTTTTTGAGTTTTGTTCAACTCATCATTTACAGATTTTTGCCAAGGTCTTTCCACCATCGTATTCACAAAAAATACCGGTTTACCATCAACATACTTCATAATCATATCAATATCAGACCCTTTGAATCTCCCATTTGTACCAAGCACTACTAATGTAATATCTCCTAATTGTTTTTTTTCAGACATTTTTTTGAAGGTATCTTCACTGTCTTCTAATTGTCGTCCAACTTTTGCATCAATTGTTGCGTTTGTAAAAATCTTTTGAAGATCTGGAGCAGCACTTAATAACACGGAATCACCAATTGCGCCCAATTTAATGTCTTTCGCTTTTCCTAATTCTTTCTCGGATAATTCTTCCGCTTTTTCTTGTGTCTTTACAGCATCTGAAGAAGTTGTGGTCGTTTCTGTTTTAGTAGACTCATTGGTCATTGTTACCGTTGTTGTATCTTTCTTGATTTTATCGATTTCTTTTTTATTTTCTTCTAATTTTTTTTGAATCGCAATACTTGATTCCGTTCTACCAGAAGGGGCAGATACAAACCCATATAAAAAACTTACCATCATCATTGATGCGATGAATAGATAAAGTTTATTTAAATGAGATGCAGTAACTTGCTGCCAATTTATTTTTCTCCAGGATACATCATATACCATAAACGACACAAATCTAAACGTCAATTCTGATAACAACAAAATAATAGCTAGTTGAAGAATCAAATGAATAAACATATCATTCCCGTTCCATTTTATTGTGTTCTCATAGATAATCATAACCGGAAATTGCCACAAGTAAATTTCATAACTTCTTGAGCCAATCCATTTAAAAAGAGGATTTGTCATCCAACTATTAACTACCGAACAGTCAATAATACTTCCTAGAAGGATTGTACAAATTAAACTGTATAGAAACATTCCACCTTGATACACAAATGCCAAATTCGCTTTTAAATAGATGAAACCAAGTACCACAGCAACTAAACTACTTATGAATGCACCAATTTTCCACTTTGTACTTATCATATCAATTTTAGATTGATACGTATTTAAGATAACCGCTAGCCCTGCTCCCATAAAAATAGAAAATAATCTAGTATCTGTTCCGTAATACAATCGATTGACATCATCTGGGTGATAAAAAGCCGCCATTAATATACCTGATAAAACGGTCACACTTAAAATAACATGTATGAGTCGCTTATTGTCTTTCGCCTTATACATCAATAAAGCAAATACGATCGGCCACACTAAATAAAACTGTCCCTCAATTGACAATGACCAGAGATGTGTAAATGGGGAAGCATTTCCAAATCTATCAAAGTACGAGACATCATTCATAACTTGCCACCAATTATTAACGTTTAGCAAAGAACTGATTGTTATGCTTCTAAAGTTCAATAAATACGTATCTGCAGCATAAGACATCACACTTCCTGAAACAAATAACATAACAATCAAGGAAGGAAATATGCGTCTAATTCTTTTATAGTAGAATGTTTTTAATTTTATTTTTGAACGACTTTGCCATTCAAACATCAATATATCAGTCATTAAATAACCAGAAATAACAAAAAATAAAGGAACACCTAAGTATCCTCCAGGCATCCAGTTTGGGATGAGATGATATAAAATAACACCTATAACTGAAATTGAGCGTAACCCATCAATCCCAGTAATATATCTTCTTTTTTGCATACATGTGAGCCCCTCTTGTTTTACATTTATATATCATATATTAATGTAATTTTACATATATTTCAATAGCGATATAATAATAAATTCATATATCTCTATTAAACCTTATAATTATGAAAAAACTATGACTTTTCTTCATATTTTGGCAGATATCTCTTTTTTTTATCCTGTGTCACTGTTTTAACCTTTAATCTTTTTGTATTCTTCGTAATATAAACGAAATAAAAAAAGACATCGATTCTTCGATGTCTATTTCTCTATTTAAATAACAGTCATTTTCCTTTGGATTACAGGTAACAATTTTTTGTATGTCACCATAAAGACAACACTTACAATCGCTCCTTTAATTATATTAAAAGGAATCACCCCATAAAGAACCATTTTAGAGATTGGAATACCAAAATCCATGCCTAATACATATAAATAAATTGGTGTAATGACAAAATAATTGGCTATCCCCATAAAGAGCGTTAAGCATGTAGAACCAACAATCATTCCTTTAACCAGGTTTTTATTAGAGCTTTCTTGTTTTGTCATATAATAAATTGGTAACATATAAACAACTGAGGCTAAAAAACCAGTTACGTTCCCTATTAAGCTGGGTAAATTACCACCACTAGTAATAAACTTTAATGTCGATCGGATAAACGCAATTACAATACCTCCAACCGGGCCATAAATAAATGTGCCAATTAAAATAGGAATATCACTGAAATCCAACTTCAACCAACTAAAGGTTAATAATACTGGAAAATCAAATAACAGTAACATGTACGCAAATGCAGATAATAAAGCTAAAACGACCATTCTTTCTGTTTTACTTTTTCTCATTGTTAAAACTCCTCCTACAAGGAATCATCTTCAGACATTTTTAAGAATAAAAAAACCGCTCCCATGTCTACACAAAAGCAAGACAAAGAAACAGTGCATTATCTGATATTATTCTCAAATAAGCCCTATCTTCTTTACTCAGACTCTAACTGTCGGTATTGGAATTTCACCAATTCGGCTGATTAAATCAAGACTTAACCAGTTCGTGGACTATAACCACCGGTCGGGAATTACACCCTGCCCGTGAAGACGACCTTTTATTTTTATACTTTTAGTATACCTAATATTACTAAAATTGCAATCAATTAGACTTTAAAAAAACCTTTAATTGGATAATACCAAATTAAAGGTCATACGATTATTTCTCTGTTGCTTCCACAAATAACTGACTTATTTCTTTTTTACTCAATTCTCTATATTTACCAGGGGTCAGCCCGATTAAATCTAGCGTACCAACTTTTTCTCTTTTTAATTTCATCACTGGGAAACCAAGAGCTTCAAACATTTTTTTTACTTGATGATTGCGCCCTTCATGAATCACAAGTTCTACAATACTTGTTTCTTTTTTACGATCACTAGATAATATTGTATATTTTGCCGGCGCTGTTCGTCGTCCGTCAATTTTTATCCCTTTTCTAAGAACCTTTAAATCATCAGGTGTTGGGTTACCTTTTACTTTAGCCACATATGTTTTGGTCATTTCATGTTTGGGATGAGTCATCATGTTAGCAAATTCCCCATCGTTTGTCATGATAATTAATCCAGATGTATCATAATCCAAACGTCCTACTGGGAAAATACGTTGGTCAATTCTATCGAAATAATCATTCACAACTGGTCTTTTTTTATCATCTGTAACTGCAGAAATAACACCACGTGGCTTATAAAAAGCAAAATAAACGTGTTCTTCTTGGAACGCTGGTACACCATCAACTTCTATTCTATCATGATTTCCAACTTTAGCCCCTAATTCTGTGATTGTTTTGCCATTAACTTTTACTCGGCCCTGACTAATTAGTTCTTCTGATTTTCTTCTTGAAGCAACTCCACTATGTGCCATTACTTTTTGTAATCGTTCCATTTTTTAATCTCCTTGTTCTTCTTGCTCTATTTTATCAAATTGGTCTTTGAACCTATCAAAAAACAAATCATTCGGTATCACTTCTTCAGCTTTTTCCTCTAATTCATCGACAGCTGGCAAATCATCAATTGATTTCAATCCAAAATAATCTAAGAAATAATCTGTTGTTCCATATAATATGGCTCTACCCGGGCCCTCAACACGTCCTTTTTCTTCAATTAATCGTCTGCTAACTAATTTTTGGACAGACCCTGATGATTGCACACCTCTTAGTCCCTCTATTTCAGAACGTGTGATTGGCTGTTGATACGCAACTATAGATAAGCATTCCAATGCTGCTTGTGATAATGATTGATTGATGGAGGTCTGGGCATATTCTTTGATGACAGTTGCGTACTCTTTTTTCGTTGTCAATAAAAATCGATCTCCCACTTCTAAAACCTTAAGAGATGTTTCCTTCGTTTCACTGTACTCTTTTTTCATTGTTTCTAAAATGTCATAAGTTGTTGCCATCGTTACATTTAATAAATGTGCTAATTCATTTAATGACAGCCCTTCATTTCCTGCAACAAATAACAATGCTTCTACTTTGTTCTCTATGCGCATGATACTTCCTCTTTTAACTAATTTTTTCTAAATAACTGGATTGGTTGTTCTTTATGTGATTGTTTCGCGATGATAGAACCAGATTTAATGAGTTCCAAAATAGCCATAAACGTCGTGACAATTTCATTTCTTGTAAATACTTGGAACAGTGAGTCAAAAACAATGGATTCTGTTTTGTTTAGATGCATCATTTTACTGTGAATCAGCAAAACTTTGTCCTCAATTGTAAATTCTTCTGAGACTACTGTAGTTTCTAGAGGTTCATTATCTCGTTGTCTATTTAATATATCCGAAAAAGCCAAATACAAATCAATCGTTGTCACTTCATTCGGTTCTAACGGAACAATTTCTTGTCTATAATCATCTAAATTAGTTGCCTCTTTTGTATAGTACATGCCACGTTCGGTTTCTTTTTCTTTTAATAGCGTGGCAGCATACTTAAACTTTCGGTACTCCAACAACTGGGTGACGAGTTGCTCTCTAGGATCTTCTTCAGATATATACTCACTATCTAAGGATGTATCCATCTCGATTTTAGGCAATAACATTTTACTTTTAATCGACATTAATGTCGCTGCCATCACGATATAGTCACCCGCAATTTCTAAGTCTAGTACCTTCATTGAATGAATATAAGCCATGTACTGTTCAGTAATTTGTGAAATCGGAATATCGTAAATATCAATTTCTAATGTTTTTATTAAATGCAATAATAGGTCAAGAGGGCCCTCAAACACATCTAATTTAATATTTAATTCATTCATTTGTTCGTTTATCCTTTATCTATAACGTTAACGTTCGTTTTTTATGCTCTAGGAAAATATTCTTTATACACATCAGCCATACGCTTTTTGCTAATATGGGTATAAATTTGTGTCGTTGAAATATCAGCGTGACCTAATAACTCTTGTACCACTCTCAAATCTGCACCGTTTTCCAACAAATGAGTCGCAAAACTATGCCTTAAAGTATGTGGTGTGACTTCTTTCTCAATACCTGCTTGTGTCACGTAAACATTTAGATTTTTCCAAATGCCTTGTCTAGAGAAGCCCCTCCCTTGATAATTTAAAAATAAAAAAGGCTCTTGTGTTTTTTTATTTTTAACGGCTAGTTCAGGTCGTGAGGCGTCAAGATATACATTAATCCAATGAATGGCTACATCACCAAGTGGGATAATTCTTTCTTTATCCCCTTTACCAAGAGTTTGAATCAAGCCCAACGACAAATGCAAATCATCTAACTGCAATGTGATCAACTCTGTGACTCTAAGACCTGTCGCATACATCACTTCGAGTATGGCTCTGTCTCTAATCCCTAACACATTGCTTGTATCAGGCGCTTCGATGATTTTTTCAACCTCTTTGACTGATAATGTTTTTGGTAATGTTTGGCTTTTTTTAGGGGTATCGATATATTGCATCGGATCAGTTTCAGCATATCTTTCTTGTCTTAAAAACTGATGATACTTTCTTAAGCTAGAAATCATTCGAATAATTGTTGCAGATGATTTATTTTCAGAGCGTAACTGTTCAAGAAAATCCAATACCAAATATCTATCAATATTATCCCAATTAGAAATTGCGTGTTTGGATAGAAACTCCAGATATTGATTCAGATCACGTTCATAGCTTTTTATAGTATTGTCAGATAATCCCCGTTCAATTTTTAAAAAGTGTAAATACTCTTCCAATTGCTGTTTCATATTATTCCCTCGCTCGACGTTCTCTATTTTAACAGGTTTTAGTGGTGAATACTATTATTATGTTAACTATTTATTTCCTCTGCCATAGACTTTTCTAGGCTCACCATATACAATATATATGTTACAAAAAAAGGGAGTGAATTGTCGTGTTTCCAAAAAAAGCGACCTATGACCACCTATCTTTATTAACATTAATTGGTGTTAATATCGATAAGTACCATCATAGATTAGATGGCATATACATGCTCAAAAAAATGTATTTCAAACTATCCCTTATTCTTATTGTACCAATTATAATCGTTTTATCTTTTTTTAGTATCGTTCATTTCAAAACACCTTGGTGGTCATTTTTTCTCTATCTTTTTGGTATATGCTTGATTAGTTATTTTATTGTCGCTATTCCAGTATATCATTCTTTAATAAAACCATGTACATTAAAAGAATTAGATGTCTTTTCTGATGTGGATCACCATCTAACTGAGCTAGCCAATCAAGCCTATTTTTCTAAAGATGCTAAAGCAAAGCGTTTGCTAAATCAAGAATTTGAGTTAGTAACACTCCGTGTCGTAAAATCACATCATCTAGATATGATTTTAGAAAATGATAAACTAACAGCTGTTCCGATTAAATGTATAGATAAAAATACCCATGAAACGGTTAAGTCTACGATGATTTTCTATGAGTCTAAACCACTCAAACCAATTGTTTTAGCCACAATTAATTTTTTAGATCATCAAAAAAAATTCAATAGACAAATCACTGTCCCCATTGAATTTGAACTAGTAAGAGGATTAGTTAGCGAACAAATCACTTATTTTGATAAATCAAAGTATCTCGTTAACCCAATGATTTATATCGACGCTAACCATTTTCAGGATATTTTCCAATCAGATAATTAAAGGAGTTAGTAACGATGACAGATAAAACAAAATGTAGTTGGGCTTATCGAAGCCCTAGTGAGCTTCTGTATCACGATACAGAATGGGGGATTCCAGTCCATGATGATTTAAAGCTATTCGAGTTGTTAGTCCTAGAAACAATGCAAGCCGGTTTAAGCTGGACCACCATCATAAATAAGCGTCATTCAATGGCGGATGCCTTTGATCACTTTAACCCACATATCATCCAAACATATGATGCAAACAAAATTGAAGAACTCTTATTGAATCCTGGAATTATTAGACATCGGCTAAAATTAGAAGCAATGGTTCAAAATGCCACTTGTTTTTTAGCAATTCAACATGAATTTGGTAGCTTTGATCACTTTATTTGGAAGTATGTGTCACATAAACCTATTCAGAATCATGTATTAGATTTGAGCACTGTACCATCTCAAACAGAATTATCAACTCGTATCACAAAAGATCTTAAAAAAAGAGGGTTTAAATTTTTAGGTCCCACTACGACGTATGCTTTTATGCAGAGTATCGGAATGGTCAATGACCACATTATCACTTGCCCCTCATACAAACAAGCCTTGGATATTTAATGAATATCCAAGGCTTGTTTTAATAAATAAATATAAGTAAGTATAAACCAATGGTAACCAATACACTATATAGCGTTCCAATTAAATAATATTCAGAAAAAGCTGGGTCTGTAGAGATTTTATTGTAACGTGTAATTGACTTAGCGGTTAAAATCAACCCAATGGCACTAAATTGTTGTTGGAATAATAACATGCCCATGATAAGCCTCTCAAAATCCCCGATAAGAGCTCCTGCACCAGCTACTGTGGTTGGTAATTCTTTTTCTTTAATCACATAGTTAGGCTCATTTTTAAGCTGAGATGCGGGCGAATATTGATACTTGTCAAATACTATCTTAAATGTCACATTCGTTGGCTTCATAATTAATAGAAAATACAAACCATACGGAATAGCTTTTATCAGTAAATGGGGTAGCTCTATCTGAATGGGTTGATACCAATAGGCAATCATACTAATACTAATCAGATGACAAGCTTGATCTATGATGTAGACAATCCGTTTGTGTTTCAAGTGATAATTAGATTCTATGATGACTTTAACCATATCAATTAGCCAATGACAGATTATAAGTCCTATCCATATTTCCCACTGTTTTAGTTGATTGGGCAACAATAAAGCGGCTAAAAATGGCAGGCTGTATATTAGGCAATGATAAAATGTAACGCCCACATTTCCAGTTTTATTTTTTGCCATTCGTTCCGTTTGACCATAAAAATCTCCCAAAAGATGGCAACAAAGAAAAAGAAAAAAATAGTCCATCATATTAGTTATCTCCCTCTATTAACAGTCGACTAATGTCTTGTTTTAATTCAATGTACACACTGTATCCTGAACTTTTAAGTCGTTGATTCACTGCTTGATTCGAAATGTTGAGTTTTTTAGCTAACTTTGATTGATTGATTTTTAGAGAATAACCCACATCTAAAACACAAAATTTAACCACTTCGTATTGTGTGGCTCTCCACCTACTTTCGATGTAGTCAGTCGCTCTGAGACTATGGTTTAATAACGTCTCTAATGGCATTTGACGAGAAAATTTCACCACTGTTCTAGAACTGGAAATGTCATTGTCAAGATGTGCCAACTCTATTGCTTCACGAGCTTTCCAATATGCAGGTCCATCAGCACCTATGCTAGCATTAGGATTTATTTCTGTTTGTATCTCTCCTATACCAATTCCAAATCGTATTTGAACAGGTGCCATTTTAAATTTAATCCTATCAATAATTTCTAACGTGTGCTCAGATGCGACACATAGCCCTTGAAATTCATCTCCTAAGGTTATTGTAAACTTAGATTTAATCGTCTCATAATAGGTACTGTTTATCTCATCTAAACAACTCATTAATAGTCGTTGTACCTCATTCCTATTTTCCAATTTCTTTGACTCAATAATATCTCCAATAATTGCTATATACATGTCTTCACCTCTTCTTAAAAACAAGTGTATCAAACCATAAAAAAAAATCAAGGTTATAACCTTGATTTCACTCTTTTCAATGTTATAACCTTGATTTATTTTGACATGCCTCACAGACACCATGAAAAGTCAGTCGATGATCTTTGACTTTAAATTTAAACTTACGCTCAACTACTTTTTCTACCTCACCAAGTAAATCATCTTCAATTTCTTCAATACCACCACACTCTAGGCACAGTAAATGATGATGAAAATGCTTGGCACATTCTTTTCTCATATCGTATCTAGCTAGTCCATCAGTGAAACTAACTTTATTTAAAATTTTTAAATCTGTTAGCATTTCTAACGTACGATAAACAGTTGCTAAACCAATGTCAGGAGATTTCAATTTCACCAGCATATAAATCTCTTCAGCCGATAAATGATCTTTCTCATTCTCAAGTAAAACTAACACCGTTGCCTCACGTTGGGGTGTTAATTTATAGTTCGCTTCATGCAATTGCTTTTTTATACGATTTAATGCGGAAATGGTTTTATCCATGATGCATTGCTCTCCTTTTTAGAATCATTATAATTAATAAAAATTATAATGAGTAAACACTTTATATCAATTATAATTTATCCATACAGGAAAAGCAACATTCTCAATTAGAATTATTCATCCTTCAATAAAATAGTATACCCATCTTCTTGCTTAATATATTTTTCTTTCATTAACGACCCTAACGCACGTTTGAATTGACCTTTACTAATAGCAAACGTTGCATCAATATCTTCTGGTGCTGATTTATCTGTAAACGGTATTTTTTTATCCTTAGCTCGTTTTAGAAAGGTTAAAATCATTTGTGCATCTGAAGAAATAACTTCATACGCTCTTGGTTTTAAGGACACATTTAATACACCATCTGGTCTAACCCCAATCACACGTCCTGATATTTCTTGCCCTAGTCTTGGCTCCTCAAATCGTTCAGAAGGATGAACAAAACCGATATAATGGTCATCTGTTAAAAAGAACGTACCCACTAATTTTAATCGGTACACAATCCCTTTCACATCTTTGTTATGCATTGTCTCCTTTGTTCCCGCTTTTGACATCGCTAAAAACTCAACGTCTTCAGCTATACTTGCCCATAGACGTGCTTTTTCATCCGTTTTTAAACGGACTAATAGTTTGTCTCCTTTTTTGGGCCACAGATTTCTCATTTCTGGCAATTCATCTAGAGAAACTACTACTTCTTTGTCCGGTAACCCAACATCAACAAATGCACCTAAATCTTTTCTAGTTGCAACGACTTCAGCAAATCCATAATGTGTTTTACTAATATCTGGAATATGTGTGGTGAAACTTAATTGTTGTTTTTGGTTATGATATGCAAACCCTTCAACAATATCTCCTAACTGGTGCTCGCCTTCTTCTTTGTTTAAATGGAACGTCATACCATTCTTTTGAACAAAATAATGTTTGTCATTTTCATCAGTGACCATTCCACTCCAAACATTACCTATTAAATCATTCATCTTCTTCATCCTTTCAAATTCAATTTAGTATACCATATATTTCACGTCAAATAAAAAACGACAGCATCGATTGATACGTTATTAGATATGTGCTGCTAGTGGTGGATGAATCGACAGATAAATCTCAGCTAAAGATGCTCTAAGCTCTTTTTCATCTAACTCACTGTTTTCTTGAGTCATTAATACATAATGCACATCCGCAATCTCAACCTCAACTCCTGTATGCTTACAGCCATTCCTCTCATAAAAAGCAATTCGTTTTTCTTGGACACATTTATCCACATGATTTAATGCTTTACTCGGACTTTCACACTCAAGTAACAGCAATCGTCCTTCACTCATCTCACTAGTTGCTTCCATCATTTTACTTCCATATCCCATCCCTCTCATTTGGGAGATGACAGCAAAATAATCTAATAATACCACAGACTCTTTTTTCCAAACAAATAGAGCATATCCTATTAATTGATTGTCTTCTTTATATAAGAAACACGCATACCTTTTCTTCTCAAATAAGGTTGCTATCTGCTTAAATGAGCGTAACTCATTCTTTGGAAAATCAAGCACCATATGTGTATCGTAAATATCTTTCAATTCCTCTAATGAACTTTCTTTAAATGTTATCATTATTATCTCCTAAAAAACCTATTATAAAAACAATCGAATAAGTCCCATTGTTGCAACGCCTGTCATAACCGTCCACATCAAACTTTTCGTGTATATACCTATGAGTAAGGTAGGGATAGATGCTAGCAACACATCTAAGCGAATCGTTGTCAGCTGGCCTTTTTGACTATCAAACAAACCTTCCACACATAATGCAGTCAAAATACACATTGGAATAAACGATAAAAATTGCATGGTTCTTTTTGAAAATGTCATGTTTTTCGCCAATATGAATGGAATCACTCTTGGAAGCCATGTGACGAGGGCGCATCCGACAATCGTTACAAACACATAACTAGATATCTCCATCGTCTGTCACCACTCCAATCATACAACCAATTAACATCGCAAGCAATACACTTAATTCAGGCGAAAAAATGTGCGTAAATACGTACAAACTTCCTACTACACTCAATAAAATAATGACTGTTTGTTTCGTTTTATGTATCAATGGGTAGGTAACTTGAAGAATAACCAACCCAATAAACATAGCCATCAACGAAAAATCCAAGCCTAATTTATTGGGATCTGGTATCAAATCTCCTAGTAAGCTACCTAATAAAGTAGAGAAAACCCATACAATGTAAGCAGTGATATTTAAACCACTGATCCACTTAAACGATACTGACTTGTCTGTTAAAATGGCCGTCATTAAAACACCGTATGATTCATCTGTTAATAATGTCCCAATTCCAATTGACTTAGAGAAGCTCTCGTCTTTAAAATAATCCGCGACAGATAAGCTCATCAAAAAATGTCGAAGATTAATCAAAAATGTCGTAAATACAATGGCGTATATCGGACTGCTACTCATTAGCATTCCTGCTATCACAAATTGAGAGCTTCCTCCGTACACTAAAATAGACATAAAAACAATCGCTGCAACAGATAGTCCCATGCTTTTCCCCACAACTCCTACAGCTATGCCAATACCCAAATACCCCATAATAGTCGGTATACATGCTACAACCCCTTCTTTAAATGTACTGTATTGATTTGAATAAACTCTCTCCTCCATTATTTTCCCCTCCCAAATTATCAGAATATTCTTTACATAATAGCATAAATGGCAAAAAAAAAGAAGGTGATTCCCTTCTAATCATGCGGAGAGGTTTCTTTCTTCCACATCAATGATAAAAAACTAGTTAATAGCAAGACAACCGCTGACACATAATACGGATAAAAATGATTAATATCAAATAAAAATCCAGATGCCATCGGACCTAAAATATTTCCAAAGCTTGTAAAAGTTGAATTTAGTCCATTAACAGTTCCTTGCTTGTTTCCAGCATGTTTTGATAAGTAAGTTGTGATAGCAGGTCTCAATAAATCAAAGGCTAAAAACACCACAAATGTCGAGACAACGACCACCCATTTTTTATCAGTGAAGGCTATGACACCAACAAATATAGCACTGGCAAAAAACGAAATACGGATTAACCCAACTTCACCAATCATTTTAATAATACCGTCAAAAAAAACAACTTGGCAAATTAATGCTAGCACACCACTAACTGTAATCACCATCGCAATTTCAGTTGTAGAAAATTCAAAATTTATAGTCGCCATGATGCTATAAATAGATTCAAACGCTTGCAAACCAAATGATGAGATTAAAATAACAATAAAAGGAAATGTGAAAACTGGGTTTTTCAGTATATCCATAAATGATCCCTCAGTACTGACTTGACCATGTGTCAATTGCTTTTCAGGTTCTTTTAAAATTAGAGCGGCTAATATGCTTCCAAGCAATCCTAAACCTGCCGCAGCATAAAAAGGAACTCGCATACCAAAATGTGCAATAAATCCACCTAATCCTGGCCCAATAATAAATCCACCACTAATAGCAGCAGACACTAACCCCATTGCCTTGGGACGCTCATCAAATGTTGTAATATCAGAGACATAAGCAGTAACAGAAGGCATAATTAACGCCGCTGAAATCCCACCTAATGCTCTGGAGAAGTATAGCCAACTGACCACATGACCAAGCCCAAAAATCAACTCAGAAATAGAAAATAACAACATACCAACGGCAATAATTTTTTTACGCCCTATTTTATCAGATAAATGACCTGCTATTGGAGATGCTATTAATTGAGTCACAGCAAATACTGAAATCAACAAACCCATTGTCGCCCCAGATAAATGCATGTCTTCTTTTAACATCGGCATGACAGGTATCACCAATCCAACACCTAAAAATACTAAAAATAAATTCATAATTGCTAAATAAAGCATACTTTTTTTATTCTCCATTTTTTTCCTCCTTTCAAACTATCTAGTCCAGAATATTCTACACTATTTCACTCTACATTTGCTAGTCTAAAACCAAAAATTTTGTTAAAAAATACGACACGAAAAAAGAAGAAGGAATAACACCCTTCTTCTTTAGAGTTTCTTTTTCTTTTAACTGACTTTAAAATGATGTTTCGCCTTCGTAAATAACACCGTCTCTAGAATCGGCAGTGATAATAGTACCATGATTAATGATACTTGTCGCATTATCAACACCAACAATAACAGGAATACCTTCCGCAATTGCAACGACTGCTGCATGAGACGTTAATCCACCTTCTTCAACAATTAGTGCAGATGCTTTTTGAATGGCTGGCATGTAATCTTTATCAGTTGTTTTAACAACCAAGATAGCGTCATCTTCCATTTTTTCATTAGCAAGTTCTGCTGTTTCAGCCACAACAGCTTTTGAGCAAATAGATACGTCTCCAATTCCTTGACCATTACATAATTTAGAACCAATCAATTGGATTTTCATTAAGTTAGTTGTACCTTTTTCGCCAATTGGTGCACCAGCAGTAATGATGATTAAATCTCCATCTTTTGCAAACCCTGTTTCTTTAGAAATAGTTGTTGCTAGTTTAAACATATCATCCGTAGATTCAGGCTTTTCAGCTACCTGTGGGAATACACCCCAGTTTAATGCTAACCCTCTAGCATTACGTTCGCTAAATGTAACAGCTAAAATATGTGCTTTTGGACGATATTTTGAAATCATTTTAGCAGTATGTCCAGAATCAGTCGCTGCTACAATCGTTTGAATCCCTAAGTTTTTAGCAGTGTGTCCAACAGCTTGACCGATAGATTCAGTCATATCTGTTTTTTTGTGAATTTTAAGAGCATAAGCATCTCTATCTAGCAATACACCTTCAGTACGAACTGCAATGTTATGCATTGTTTTAACCGCTTCTACTGGATAATCTCCTGCTGCTGTTTCTCCAGACAACATAATAGCATCTGTTCCATCATAAATAGCATTTGCCACGTCACTTGCTTCAGCTCGTGTTGGACGAGGATTATGTTGCATAGAATCTAACATTTGAGTCGCTGTGATAACCGGTTTGCCTAATGAGTTACATTTACGAATCATTTCTTTTTGTACAACAGGTACATCTTCAGTTGGGATCTCTACACCCATGTCTCCACGAGCAACCATTAATCCGTCTGATACTTTTAGAATGTCATCTAAATTATCAATACCTTCTTGGTTTTCAATTTTTGAGATAATTTGAATATGAGTAGCGTTTTCTTCTTCTAAAATTTTTGTAATTTCTAACACATCACTAGGACGTCGAACGAAACTTGCCGCGATAAAATCAACATCGTTTTCAATACCAAAACGAATATCAGCTGCGTCTTTTTCAGTAATACCTGGCAAATTAATGCTTACGTTTGGAACGTTTACACCTTTTTTATTTTTCAAAACACCTTCGTTCAGTACTTTTGTCACTAATTCATTATTCGCTGTATCGATTTCAAGTACTTCTAAATCAATTAAACCATCGTCTAATAAAATATGACTGCCTACTTCAACGTCATGGATTAAATCTGGATAAGTCACTGAGAATTTTTCTCTTGTTCCTTCAACTTGTTGCATAGCAATACGAACAACATCGCCAATTTGGAACTCAACTTTTCCATCTTTCATATCATTTGTACGAATTTCAGGTCCTTTAGTATCTAATAAAAGAGCAATTGTTTTTCCAGTAATTTTAGCAGCTTCTCGAATGTTCTTAATTCGATTACCATGTTCTTCAAAATCACCATGTGAAAAGTTTAAACGTGCCACGTTCATACCAGAATTCATTAATTCGACTAAAGTTTCTAAAGACTCACTAGCTGGTCCTATTGTACAAACAATTTTTGTTTTTTTCATTACAAAACGCTCCCCGTATTTATATTTTTATGTAGTTGATTGACAACTACTTAGAATGAAATTTCGTGATTTAATTTATAAAGACTTAAATCTGGATGGTGCTTTTTCGTTTCAAGTGTTTCGATAATATCTGTTGCCACCAATTGATTATCAACTAGCCCAACACATAAACCGCCACGACCTTCTTTAAGCAAGTCGACAGCGTAACTACCAAATTTACTGGCTAACACTCTATCTCTAGCTGTTGGTGAACCACCACGAACAATATGGCCTAATACAGACACGCGTGCATGGAAATCACCATAAGTTGATAATTCCTCAGCAAACTGATGACCAGGCATAACACCTTCAGCTAAAATGATTAGACAATGTTTTTTACCACGATCTCGTCCTTCTCTGACACGATTTGCAACAGATTCCATATCAAATTTGTGCTCAGGTATAATAATATCATCTGCTCCACCAGCAACACCTGCCCAAAGAGCAATGTCTCCAGCATCTCGTCCCATGACCTCAATAATAAACGTACGTACATGACTAGTTGCTGTATCTCTAATTCTATCAATGCCATCTAATACAGTATTAATCGCTGTATCAAAGCCAATCGTAAAATCAGTTGCCGGAATATCATTATCAATCGTTCCAGGAACCCCAATAGCAGGAAATCCTCTTTTTGTTAAGGCAAGTGCTCCATGATAAGAACCATCGCCACCGATAACGACTAACCCTTCAATACCAAATCTTTTCAATTGCTCAATACCCTTTAGTTGCCCCTCTTCAGTAGCAAACTCAGGATAACGAGCTGAGTATAAGAATGTTCCTCCACGTTGAATAATATCACCTACATCAGGTACATCTAATCTACGAATATCCCCAGCAACTAAACCAGCGTAACCATAGTTAATACCATATACTTCCATTCCTTCATGGATTGCTTTACGTGTGACTGCTCTAACTGCCGCATTCATACCTGGTGCATCTCCACCACTTGTTAAAATAGCGATGCGTTTCATAAGCTTTCCTCACCTCAACTAATTTGTCTTTTTTAGCATCTTATAAATTATGTATAAAATACTTAAATCCAATAACTATTTTACCATTTTTTTTAATAAAAGTCTTTCAATATACGTAAAAATTAATGAAAAAGTTTTGAAAATGATTCACATTGTAAAAAAAATCACTATCTTTCCGCGGTGCTATCCCTTTTACCTAAGAAAACTTATTTGAAAACAATGGTGTTATTTCCTAAAACACTGAAAACATTTTGCAACATATCCGGTGTTTCAAAGACCCAATACCTTTTGTCTAACAATATATTTTTGTGTTGTTCAGGAAAAATAAGAACCACTGGAACTGAACCACTATGAGAAAGCAATACTTGTTTCAATTCATTTAACCTCCCATTGTTATCATTTTCCTGTTCAATTTTAATATAGCACTTTTTAAGTTTCTCTAATGGGATAACATCTTGTGCTTTTTCACACGAATTAGCAATCAATTGAATCTCTTGATTGTAACGACTGGTTTCAACTTTGCCATTCACCATATAAACAGTATTCTCTTCAACAGACATACCTATTTTTCTAAACAATGTGGGAAATAAGGTGATATTAATATCACCTGTTGCATCAGTCCCAGATAAAAATGCCATGGATTCGCCTTTTTTAGTCCTTATTTTCTTGACACTTGTGACATATACTAACAAATCAACTGTCTTTCCAACTTGTATACCATCTATTTGACTAATCAATCGTCCGACTTGCAAATTAGCAAATTGATCTACTGGATGCCCTGATAAATAAGTCCCCAAATAGTCAACTTCTTGATTTAATTTTTCTTCTATTGAGTAGTCTGCAATGGGCTCTTTTTTTAAACTCAATATCCCCAGTAAATCCATACTGCCTCCACTATATTGAATGTTACGTATCAATCCATCTAAATCAACGACCAATTGCCTTCTGTTACCATGAATGGAATCAAATGCTCCAATATAAATTAATGGTAAAATCGTCGTATCTTTTAGCCATTTCCCATTAATACGAATCAAAAAATTCTCCAAGGACTTGTAGGGGCCATCCTTCTTACGTGTTTCTAAAATATTTTGAATAAAATCTCGTCTAATGCCTTTCAACGACGATAAACCAAACAATATTCGCCCTTTTGATAACGTAAAACTATAATCACTTTTATTAATATCTGGTGGTAGAATGGTCACGCCATACCGTTTAGCCTCTGTAATATACTCTTTCACTTTGCTTAAATTATGTCTAACAGAATGTAATAACGCTGAAAAAAATGCTTCTGGATAATGCACCTTTAGATACGCCATCTGATAAGCAACAACAGAATAGACGACAGCATGAGATCGATTAAACCCATAATTAGCAAAATGTTCAATATAATCATACACTTCGTTAGCAACCTCTTCTGTATATCCTTGTTGTTTAGACCCCTCAACAAAATGTCGTCTCTCCTCATCCAACACATCTTTCTTTTTCTTACTAATAGCTCGACGTAGTATATCTGCTTGACCTAAACTAAATCCAGCCATCAATGACGCAATTTTCATAATTTGTTCCTGATAAACGATGATCCCATATGTCATATCTAAAATAGGTTTTAAATTATCGTGAGGATAAACAATAGGCACGTTTCCTTTTTTTCTATCAACAAACAAGTCAATGTGTTGCATGGGACCAGGTCGATACAATGCATTCACTGATGCAATATCTTCAATTGACGTTGGGCCTAATTTACGAAGAACGTTCTTAATCCCATCTGACTCAAATTGAAAGACCCCAATTGTCTCCCCTTTTCGAAATAGCTCCAACGTTTCTGGGTCATCAAGAGGAATGTCTTCTAGTTTTATCTTTTTATGATACAATCGTTCAATCGATTGTAGCGTATTTCCAATAATAGCAAGATTTCGAAGCCCTAAAAAATCCATTTTTAGTAAGCCGATTGCCTCAACATCTCCCATAGCCAACTGCGTCAACGGAATGCCGTTTGATCCTTCTTGAAGGGGGATAATATCCGTCAAATCTCTATCGCTGATGACAACTCCTGCTGCATGAGTAGATATATGTCTTGGCAGTCCTTCAATTCGTTTCGCTGTATCAAATAATAATTTATTTTTTTCAGAATGGGTAACTAGGTCTCTCAATTTTCCTGACTGTTCATACGCCTCTGACAAGGTAATTTTCAGCACATTAGGAATGGCATTTGACCAAGCATTGGATTCGTTTTGAGATAACCCAAACACACGACTCACATCTCGCAATGCCATTTTTGCCGCTAATGTACCAAACGTGGCGATTTGAGCTACTTTATGATACCCATACTTTCTATTCACGTACTGCAACAACTCTTCCCGTCTATTGTCAGGTATATCCATATCGATATCAGGCATCGTATAACGTTCTTTATTTAAAAAACGTTCAAATAATAGTCCGTATTCAATTGGATCAACATCTGTGATTTTCAGCACATAGGATACCAGTGATCCAGCAGCTGACCCTCTACAAGCAGTTACGATGTCTTGGTCTCTCGCGTATTTCATTACATCCCATACAATTAAAAAGTAATCATCGTATCCCATATCATGTATGACAGATAACTCCATTTCAAGCCTATCTATATAGATTGACTCTTCAGACATACCTCGTTGTTTAAGTCCCTCAAAACAAAGCTCTCTAAGATACTCATGTGCCATTACCTCTTTGTCTATTGGAAAAGCAGGAAGTAGCGTTTGATTCAACTTAATATCTACATGGCACATTGCAATGATGTGTTCGTTGTTAAGTAAAGCATCTTCTAATCCCTGTCTCTTAAACAATTCTTCAAACACTTTTTTCTCTGGTAAATAATAAGAACCTGATGTGTTTTCGATATCAATAGACATTTTTCCACCAGAATCAATATGCTTCAATACTTCCACTGAAAAATCATCACTTGGATATAAGTACTTCACCTGATGTAATGCAACTAAAGGAATCCCATAATGACAACAAAATTGTTGACACAACTCTCTGTCTTCTTCTTCCTCTGCCTTGATAGATATTCCTTGATAGATATCAACATTATGGAATTGGGCTAACCAGTCAAGGTAGGGTTGAATAGGTTGTTTAGATTGCGTCATGTCAAAATAAGAAGCCAATTCATTATGTTCCCAAGGGAAAATAATCACCATATCTGACAAATACTCAGCAATTGTCTCCAAATAAAAAGGAGCTCTACTATCTTGTTCCAGTTTAACGGTTGAAAGTTTCATTAAATGGTGATAGCCAACATTATTTTTTGCCAACAAAATCACTTGATACTCTCGACTAGAATCTTCTTTTGATTGATAGATTAACGTCAATCCAATAAGTGGTTTAATCTCATTGCGCAAACAGGTTTGATGAAATTCAACCACACCATGCATCGCATTTATGTCTGTAATCGCACTACTAGAGTACCCTAACTCTTTTGTTCTTGAGACAAGTTCAGGTATTCGGTTTGTACTTGCCAACAATGAATATGATGTCAGTACTTGTAATTGCCCCAAATTCATCTCATCCCTCCATTACTAAATAATAATAATTATATCATATTCTTATCTTTACCATATATTTAGAGTCTGTCAAAACAAAAAATCCATAGTTATCTTTACATTTTTCAACAATATTGGTAAACTATTTCATGAAAAGAGGTGCGCAAAATGGGAAAAATTATTGTTCTTCTCTGGTCATTAATTCTAGGACAAGTAGTCGGTTATATCGGTGGAGCTTTAAACCAAGGTTCATACGATTTCACTCAAACTGTCATTGTCTCACTTATTGCTGGTGTCATCATTATGATACTTGGCGAGGTTGCATTACCTAAAAAGACAAAAGAAAACGTAACAAAATAAAAAAACTAGACAAATTGTCTAGTTTTTTTTATTTGAACGGATGTTTAAAGGCTAACTCTCCCTTAAAATTAAAAAAAGTAATGACTATATTCATACAAATCAATAGACTTGTTGCAATGAATACACCTCTGTATCCATAACCATTGGCGACAGTCGAACCAACCAGTGGTCCAGCTACCTGTCCTAGATTAGTAAACATCTGATTAAAACTAAAGACACGACTAACCCCTTCCGCGGGAGTCAGTTTACTAATAATGGTATTTACAGATGGCATCAACGCACCTGTAGAAAAGCCCATCATAAACCGTAACATTCCTAATTGTAACGGGGTTTGCACAAATGCCATAGGTAAAATACAAATTAAAGACAAGATTAATCCCCTAAATAAAATACGTTGATTTCCCACCTTATCTCCCAGCTTTCCAAGTATAGGTGCTGAAATAAACGTAGAAACACCAGCAATCGATACAATCAACCCACTAATAAATAGAATATTTTCACTATTACTTCCTAAATTTCGAATATAAAGAGTTAGAATCGGACTGATACTTGTGATTCCGATTTGCAAGATCAACGTGGTGATAAATAAACCAACTAGTACACTAGGATTTTTAACTGACTTAAACACGTCTTTCGTTGATAACATATTTTTCTTTTCAACTGGTTTAAAATCTTCTTTAACAAAGAAAATAGTTAGTAACGTTGTAATAAGAAGAATAACGCCTGTTACAATAAATACATTTTCAATTCCTACCGTTTGAGCCAAAAAGCCTCCCATTGAAGGACCGATTAAACTACCCGCTACAGCTCCTGTTGCAAGTGTTCCTAATGCCCAACCATTTTTCTCAAAAGGGGCTTGGGAAGCAATCATCGCCGTAGCATTCGGTACATAACCTGCTAATATGCCGTTAAAAAATCTCATAATCAATAACCAATACACATTGGGTACAAAGGCAAGAGATCCCATAGTGATGGCCATACCTGCCGCCGCACGAATCATCATTAACTTACGGCCCTTTCTATCTGCCAGTTTCCCCCACATTGGTGACACAATCGCTGCAGACAATGCTGTCACGCTAATTGATAAACCTGAATAAAACTCAATTTTATTTGTTGGAGCACCAAGTTGTTCGATATAAATCGGTATAAACGGCATCACTAAACTGAAGCTAGCACCTGTAAAAAAGCACCCCACCCAAGCTATATACAAATTCTTTTTCCAGTCAATTTTCATTAATTTTTCGCCTCATCCTTTCATTGGTTAATCATTATACTCTTTTTAATAATAAAAGAAAGGGAAGACTCTTTTAATCTCTTGTTTCTCGAATATCTGTCAACGTTTGATTTAAAAGTCTTTGATGGGTATCAACTTTGTCATTAAATCGTGACAACCGATAATCCCAATCATACGCATCTACTCTTGTTCTGATATTACGAATATGAGCGAGCATTTCTTGTTGTTTGTCATATTTTTCTTTGTGTTGCTTAAATTCAGTAGCAGAAATCCGACTCGTATCCTCATTGAATTCATCGTCAACTTGTTTTTTATTAAAAAATCGCATCATTTTATTTCCACGCCTCCATCTTTCCTTAATTATATATTACCTTAAAATCAAACCGATTACTATTGATATACAAAAGAAAAAAACCACATACAAGACTTTTTGACAAAGACTTGTGTGTGGTTTATGTCTGCTTATTACATAAATGCTAGTACAATAAAGTTAACGATAAACAATCCTGTAACAACCCATAATACCGGTGAAATCTCTTTCGCTTTCCCTTTTACCAACTTGACAATAACATAGAAGATAAATCCTGCAGCGATACCATAAGAAATACTGTAGCATAGCCCCATAAAAATTGACGTAAAGAAGGCAGGAACTGCATCTTCCATCTCTGTCCATGCTATTTCTTTAAATGATGCCATCATCATAACCCCCACTAAAATCAAAGCAGGTGCAGTCGCTTGAGCTGGAACAATCCCAACTATAGGAGATAAAAAGCTACTTAGTAAAAAGAGAATGGCAACTACAACCGATGTCAGACCAGTACGCCCACCAGCACTTATACCAGCAGCACTTTCAACAAACGTTGTGACATTAGAAGTTCCAACAATCGCACCAACTGAAGTAGCAATTGCGTCTGAAAATAAAGCTCTATCCATTTTAGACTTAACGCCACTACTTTCCTCTACAGCATCTTCTTCTTCCTGTGAGAAAATCCCAGTACGTCGCCCTGTTCCAATAAATGTACCAATTGTGTCAAAAATATCTGATAAACTAAAGGCTAAAATCGTTAATAAAACTTGGGGTATTTTAGACGCATCTGAAAATAAAGATGACATCCCATTTGGGCCAAACGCAGCTCCAAACGTTGTTCCTAATTCTCTAAACGAATTGCCTAATGAATTTTCCTGAAAATTAACAGTCGATAGATCAATAACCCCTAGTGGAATCGCAATCAATGATGTCACCACAATACCAATTAAAATAGCGCCTTTGACTTGTTTCACCACTAATACAGTCATCAAAATTAAGCCAATCAACGATAATAAAATAGCAGGATTGTTAAAATTTGCTAGTGATGGGACTATCCCACCATTCGACACAACATTTACCGCTTTATCCCCATCAACAATAGATGATGTAATCGCATTTGAATCAGACGTAAATTGTAAAAATCCTGCATTTTTAATCCCTACGTAAGCAACAAAGATACCGATACCTCCACCAATAGCATGTTGCAAACTCTCAGGAATCGATTTGATAATTAATTTTCTAAGTTTCGTTACGGTAATTAAGATATTGATCATCCCACATAAAAAGACCATAGCAAGACCTTGCTCCCATGAATATCCTAATCCCATAACTACCGTAAACGTAAAAAAAGCATTTAATCCCATACCTGGTGCCTGAGCATAGGGAACATTTGCGAATAGTCCCATAATCAACGTACCAACCGCGGCACTAATAATTGTAGCTAAAAATACTGCTTGAAAAGGCATACCTGAAATTGAAAGAATTGATGGGTTTACAAATAATATATAACTCATTGCAAAAAATGTTGTAATCCCTGCGATAATTTCTGTTGAAATAGTTGTTCCATTTTCCTTTAACTTAAAAAACTTTTCCATTTTTTATTTTTCCACCTTTTCCATTCTTCTTTTGTTCGTTTAATACAAACAACAATTATGATTATACCGTCACACCTTTCAAAACTCAAGCTATTTTGAAACAAAAACTGTTTTTTAATCTAAAACGTTCGTCTTTTGTTGTTTGACTTATGTAGGTGTACTAAGTAAAATAGGACACATAAAGAAAACACAACAATAACGAAAGGACTATTCTATGATTAATATAGATAAAGCTAGCTCTAATCCATTATATGAACAAATCATGGTTTCTGTTAAAAGACAAATAATAGATGGAATTCTCTCCCCTGGTGACAGACTTCCTTCCGGCAAACAGTTTGATGATTAATCCGAATACCATTAGTCGAGCTTATAAACTCTTAGAAGAAGAAAATATTATTATTACGATACATGGAAAAGGAACATTCATTAAAGATGTCTCTGTTAATCAACAAGATAGTGAAACAACTGCACGGATAAAAAAAGACCTTGAAATTTTATTAGTGGATGCCTATTATGCCAACATTGATAAAAAAGATATACTTGACTGGGTAACCAACTTCTCGATTTCGATGGAGGGATTATAATATGGAGATTAAGAACTTAAACAAACGAATCAATCACAACGTGGTATTAAAAGATATCTCGTTCACTCTAGATAAAGGGGAAATAGCTGGTCTGATTGGCAGAAATGGGACTGGCAAAACAACTCTCTTTCGCTTGATTGCCAATCACTATTCATTAGATAGTGGAGACATCTTGATTCATCAACAATCGATTTATGAAGATGTGACATTAAAGGAGCGTGTTTTTTTCTTAGATGACCAATATAATGTTTTATCCAATCAAACACCTAAAAGTCTAGAAACTTTCTATAAAGAACTTTATACTGCCTTCGATTCAGAAAAGTACTACAGTTTATTAAAAAAACATCACTTAGAGACAGATAGAAAAGTGAAACATTTTTCCAAAGGCATACAAGCTCTCTATAAAATGATTCTTGCCTTTTCTACAAATGCTGATTTCTACATTTTTGATGAGCCTTTTGACGGTCTAGACATGATCGTTAAAAAAAGAGTGATTCAGTTGCTTTTAAACGAAGTCAGTATCAATCAATGTGGTATTCTCATTTCTTCCCACAATTTATTAGAGTTAGAAAATATTATTGATAAAGCACTTGTACTTCAGGATCAAACTATTTCTAAAGAATATGTATTAGAAAATATTTCTAAATTGCAACATTAAGTTAGCCACTCTGGTAAAAATATCTAAATATCA
>JBQELZ010000026.1:0-28727 GCA_052104115.1 Vagococcus sp.
ACCATGGTGTTTTTTTATTATTTTAGGGTGACTAACTTGATTCTACAACTAAGCTAAAAAAATATTTTTTTAGTTGCAGTAATGACAGACAAATTTAAATCAGCTATTTTTTGTGACAGTATGGCATAAATTCCCCATGAAATACACGCTATGAGGGCGATTAAATCTCCTTTTAAGCTAAACTGGAATCCTGTTTGATTCCCAAAGCTTATTAGGCATACCCCAATTAACGAAATCATAAATCCTATAGTATAACGTCTGGAAAACACATCATTTTTTAAAAACATAAAGGCAAAAAAACCTGTAAAAAAAGGAGCTGTCGCTGCAATGACGCCTACGTTGGAAGCTGATGTATAGATTAATGCAATATTTTCAAGTAGAAAGTAGGCACATACCCCGGTCAACCCAGCACCTGCAAATAATAATTCTTGTTTGAAAATAATAGGGCGTGATTTTGTTTTAATATCGAATAATGACAGAACGAACCAGGCAATCACAAAACGATAAATCATAATCTCGATGGGCGAGAAACTAACTAATAATAATTTTGTTGAGATAAAGGTGACTCCCCAGATAAAAACAGTGATCAAAGCATATATATGACCTAATAAATAATTACCTTTATTCATAATATAACTCCTTTTATTATTCTTGCCATTAGTTTAACATACTAATAACGCTTTATTTTAATTTATTCTTCATTTTTTTTCTAAAAGATAAAAAATAATTGTTTCTTTTGCTTCAAATAGATATGATATGACTAATTCAATAAAATTGAATGAATAATAAAGAAGGAAGTGACGTATCGTTTGAAAGAGGTTAAACAATTACGCTGGTATAATATTGCTATGATAGCCTTTGTCTCTGTTTGGGGGCTTGGTAATGTGGTAAACAATTATGCGACTCAAGGTTTATCTGTCATCGTATCTTGGGTGCTAATAATGGCGTTATACTTTGTACCATACGCTCTAATTGTGGGACAATTAGGCTCAACATTTAAAGAAAGTACTGGTGGTGTTAGCAGTTGGGTCAAAAATACAACCACCAAAAAAATAGGGTATTTCGCTGCTTGGACATACTGGGTTGTTCATATCCCCTATCTCGCTCAAAAACCCCAGCAGATTGTTATCGCATTTAACTGGATAATGAAACAAAATGGCGAATTTATTAAAAGTGCCTCTTCAACAACTGTTGCTACGCTAAGTTTAGTGATTTTTTTGTTTTTTTTGTGGATGTCATCTAAAGGGTTGGCTACCCTAAAACGCATTGGTGGTTTGGCTGGTACAGCTATGTTTATCATGTCATTATTATTTATTTTATTAGCCATAGCTGCACCATCAATCAGTGGTGCAACATTTGCAACTGCTGATATGGGTAATATCAAAACCTATATTCCAAAATTTGATTTTGCTTACTTTACAACCATTTCCATGCTCGTGTTTGCTGTTGGTGGGGCTGAAAAAATTTCACCTTATGTAAATGATACGAAAAATCCAGCAAAAGAATTTCCGAAAGGCATGATTGCCTTAGCGATAATGATTGCTGTGTGCGCTATATTAGGTTCTTTTTCAATGGGGATGCTATTTGATAGTCAGCATATACCTACAGATTTGATGGCAAATGGGGCTTATGAAGCATTTGGAAAACTGGGTGCTTACTACCATGTTGGTAATTTATTGGTCGTGATTTATGGAATTGCTCAGGCTTTAGCTCAAATTTCAGCATTAGCATTCTCTATTGATGCGCCTATAAAAATTCTTTTAGCTGACTCTGATAAAGAATTTATACCAGAAAGTTTTGCCAAAACAAATGTTAATGGCACACCTATAAAAGGGTATATTTTAACGGGAATTTTAGTTAGTATTCTCATAATTGTTCCTGGTTTAGGGATTAAAAATATGAATGAGCAATACAATTGGTTATTGAATTTAAATTCAATTGTTATGCCATTACGTTATCTTTGGGTGTTTTTCGCCTATATGATGGTGAATAAATTACATGATAAATTTGAGTCAGAGTATAAATTTATTAAAAATCCTAAGATTGGATTTGCTATTGGTCTGTGGTGTTTCTTATTTACAGCATTCGCATGTATCTTAGGAAGTATTCCTAAGATGGCCTATGCAGATGACCCAAAAGCTTTTCTATTTCAATTAGCTTTAAATATTAGTACTCCACTTGTATTAATTGCATTGGGATTTATTTTTCCTATTATTGCTCGAAATAAACCAAACTAAAAAGGTTCTTCTCGCTATAGTGAGAAGAACCTTTTATTTAGTGGATTAATGCTATTTCTTTTAAAAAGTCTTCTTTTCCAAAGAACTCTTTATTTAGTAATTCAGGAAAGATGTCTTTAAAAAAATAATCTACTGACGGCCTGTGAGAGTAACTTTTGATTGTCTTAACAGATTCTATAAACATTTCTTTATAGACTATTTCAGGATTGTTTTTTACAATTTCTTCAAATGATTCATACAAAAGATCTATTTTATCTGCGATAGCTAAAATTTCACCTTCGATACTATCATCTTTTCCTTCACCTAGTCTATCTCGGTAAATATCCTGAAATTCTGTTGGTATTTCTTGGCTAATGAATTCTTCAGTCATACGTTCTTCTACAGTTTGCAACATCCCTCGTAGTTCTTTACTTGCATATTTGACAGGTGTTTTGATGTCACCAATAAAACGTTCTGTATAGTCATGATTTAGTGATGTTTCATAAAGAACTTTCCAATCTATTGCTACTCCTTCTAAGACTTCGATGTCTCCAAGTACTTGTGCAATGGAGCATACTCTATAAGAATGTGCTGCGACGGTGTGTTCTGTATATTTGAAAAAACCTGGTGCTCTGGTAATTTTTTCTAAGCTATTCAGACCTAAAATAAATTCATTTAATCCCATAATTATCACCTCTAATTTTAAACCATCATACCATTTTATTTCATTCTGTCAATCTATTAAGAATAACAGCTTAAAGTATTTGCCATCCGTTGTAAATATTTATCAGTAAAACAAGCAATATAACCCACTGGTAAATCTGACTCACCTTTTCTTCAGACACTTTACCACTCACCCATGCACCTGTAAAGCCACCAATAATCGCTGCAGGAATAATGAAGTATAATAGAGTCAAATCGTATCTGGTCAAATCAAGCATTAACAAAATAGCCATAATTTTAGCCAATTGAGAAAATAAAATGACTATAATGGAATAAACAGTTGCATCTTTAATCGGTAAAGCAAACAAACACATTAATAAGGCGACATTAATTGGTCCTCCCCCAATACCTAATAAGCTGGCTAAAAATCCTAACAGTAGCCCACTGCAAATTGTTACAAGGGAGGATTGAAAGTAAAAGGTTTTTAAATGATATTTACTATAGATGTAAGATGCTAGTAGCGTTATGATAGTTAAAATAATTTGTATAAGTTGAACTTCTCTTCCTTTTGGGAATATTGTCAAAATGTATTCAAATAATAAGTTGCCCAATAGCCCACCTATTACAGAGCCAATAGATATTTTTAATGCCAAAAACCAATCAATATTGATACCATTTTTTAATTGCCGTCCTGTAGAAACAAAGGACATCGTTAACACAGCAACACTTGAGTAGAATGAAATAGCTGCAACAGTGTGAAATCCTAGTGTGTCAAAAATAGGCTTAATGATAACACCGCCTCCCATTCCTGAGATGGCACCGATGGTATTGGCAAAAATAATCACAATGAAATAAATTATACCAATCATAATTTGATACCTCCTATGCATGATAGTATACCATTTTATTTATGCATTTTTGACTATATGCTATTTTTTCTATTGCATTTTTACATAAAACATGATAAATTTATATTCTAAATCGTAATCGTTACATTTTACGTTTTAAAAAAAAGCAATGGAGAGAAAACATGAAAAAAATAAAATTACTTATAGTATTAGGTGCATCAGTGTTACTATTTACAGCCTGTTCAAGTGATGTAAAACAGAGTAAAGTAGAAAATAAGACAGGTATAAATGTCGTAACAACCTTTTATCCTATGTATGAATTTACTCAAAAAGTCGTTGGGGATGAAGGAAATGTTTCTTTGATGATTACATCAGGGGTTGAGCCACACGACTACGAACCCACTGCTAAGGATATCGCGAAACTTCATGATGCAGATGTTTTTGTGTATAATAATGAAAACATGGAGACTTGGGTTCCTAGTGTCTTAAAAGAAGTAAAAAAACAAGATGTTAATGTCATTAAAGCCACAGAGAAGATTACTTTGATGCCAGGTTCTGAAGAGGAAGAAGCCCATGATTACGATGAAAAAGAGCATCATCATGAGCTGGATCCACATGTTTGGTTAGCACCTAGTCTAGCAATTAAAGAAGTTGAAACAATTAGAGATGAGTTAATTAAAGCTTATCCAGATAAAACAGAAATATTTACCGAAAATGCTACTGCCTACTTGAATGAACTCTCTGATTTAGACAATGAATTTCATCAAAGTTTAGACAACGCAACTGAAAAGCATTTCGTTACTCAACATGCTGCTTTTGGCTATCTTGCGCACGAGTACGGATTAACTCAAGTACCGATTTCTGGGTTGTCTCCTGATGAAGAACCTAGTCCAAAACGTATTGCAGAACTTAAAACATTTGTTAAAGATAACCAAGTGTCTTACATCTATTTTGAAGATAATGCAAATGACAAAGTAGCTAAGACTTTATCTGACGAGGCTGGTGTAAAACTTGAAGTATTAAACACACTAGAAGGATTATCTAATGAGAAACAAAAAAATGGAGAATCTTATGTGAGTGTGATGCGAGATAATTTGACCGCTTTAGAAAAAACAACAAAAAATTAAAAAAGACAGACTAACTGATACACATCAGATAGTCTGTCTTTTTAAATACATCGTGTATATTTTTCCAACCAATTTGCCTCATCATCTGTTAAATAGGGTGCTATTTTTTCAAATACATGTTGATGATATGTGTTTAGCCACTGTTTGTCTTCAGATGAAAGCATATTTTCATCGATTGCGTCTAAATCGAATGGAACAAATGTTAACGTTTCAAAGTACATGAATTGACCGTACTCATTTTTCACCCCTTTGCGAACCAATAGTTCATTTTCGAGACGAATTCCGTGTGAATTTGCAATGTAGACACCAGGTTCATTGGTGACAATCATCCCATTTTCAAATGGATGAGATTCTCCTTGTCTATACTGCCATCTAATGCCGATTGGTGATTCGTGAATGTTTAATAGATAGCCTACTCCATGCCCCGTTCCATGGTTATAATTTAGTTGATGATTCCAAAATGGTTGACGCGCTAATATATCGAGATTTGTTCCATTTACACCATATAAAAATGTCGCTTTGTCTAAGTTCAAATGGCTTTTCAGTGTCAGCGTGTAATGTTTTTTCATTTCATCTGGTACATCTCCTATAGCAAATGTACGTGTAATATCTGTAGAACCTTCATAAAAATTAGCCCCTGTGTCGCTAAGTAAGAAGTTTCCCTTTTCTAACGCAGTATTTGTTTCATTTGAAGAACTGTAATGAACAATCGCTGCGTGTTCACCAAAGGCGGTAATAGGGTCAAAACTTTGATCAATAAATCCTCCCTGCTCCTTTCGAAGAGACGTGAGCTTATCTGTTGCGCTCAGTTCCGTTATGTCCATTTTGCCAATAGATGTTTTTAGCCAGAACATGTATTTGGTATGGGCAATACTATCTTTTAGCTGTGCCTTTTTTATGTTATCAATTTCTGTTTCATTTTTAATGGATTTAAATAACACAGTCGGATTTTCTTCATCAACAATGTCTACTTCATTAGGAATCGTTTTTAATAATGCGTAATTAATTCGACTTGAGTCAAGCAATAACACAGTATGTGTGTTTAGTTCTCTAACGTATGCGTATATATGATTATACGGATGTAAACGTACATGATTTTTTTCAAAATCTCGAATCATATCATCTGTCAATTTATTTTTATCAATGAACAACTCTACATTTTCCATCCCTATTACAGCATAACTAAGTACCAGTGGTGAAAAGGCGATATCATCTCCTCTCATGTTAAGTAACCAACAAATATCATCTAGAGCAGTCATCACATGTTGAGTAGCACCAAACGCTGTCATTTCCTCTCTGAGACGTGTTAATTTCGAGATAACAGATTCTCACCTGTATAGTTAATATCTAATGAGTAAGCGGCTGCTTTAGACATTTTAGGATATGCTATCGATTAAATCAATATCATACTTAATTACCCCACTATTTTCTGCTACGACTTGTTCAAACTGTGTGCCGTCCTGCATTGAAACTGTACGTCCATCAAATCCCAACACACCATTTTTAGGAAGTGTTTGCCTGATATATTCTATTATAGTTGGAACACCAGGTTCCCCCATTTTTCGTAGCTCTATTGTACTACCTTCTAACTCTTTCGCTCCAGCTAAAAAATATCTACCATCTGTCCACAATCCAGCTTCTTTTTCTGTGATTACTGCTGTACCTGCTGAACCAATAAAACCAGTTATCCATTCACGAGATTTAAAGTAGTCTCCAGTATTTTCACTTTGATGAAAATCATCTGTTGGAACAATATACATATCAATATTAGTTTCTTCCATACTGTTTCTTAGTAGTCTTAATCGTTCTTTAATTGTCATGTGTGCTTTCTCCTTTATTGTTTTAATATAATCCATTCTATACCTAAACTTGTAGTTTGGAAAGGTTGTCTAAACGTTAGAATGAACCAAAAAATGACCTAACATATATGTGCTAGGTCATCTGACTTATTTCATAATATCGTAAATATCTTTAGACATTTGGGATATTACTTCATAGTTCGAATATTGAGTCATTATAGATAAGACATATGGCTCTTTTGCATAAACAATGGCAACATCATGTCGATACACTCCCACATCTCCAATTTTATGGGCTACTTTAACAGGTAAATACTTAGGAATCCTTTGCTGATCATATACAGTGTGTTGTAAGTATGACACTAATTGACCGTTTTGACGATAAATAGCCTCCATTAATAAAGCATTTTCTCTCGCAGTGATAAGGAATGGTGAGTTCCATTGTCTGCCAATAATACTAGAAATATGATGTCTCATAGTGGTATCGTATTTATTCGAACCATAGTAGCCTAGAAAATTGGCTCCTTGATTATCTGAATATTTTGCTGTCCAGTTCATCATTTGATCTAATGAATAATACGTACCATAAGGTTTTCCTTGCAAAATACCAGCTCCACCTCGCATATATGAGTAATATGTCATATTATTAATAGCATCTGTGTACTGATGTTTTGTATGCGCATTTTTTTTATTTTCATGAATCATTTTTTGCGTATAGTAAAGGGCTGGTAACTTACCTGTACTTGCTGCGGTAAATTGTTTATTCGCATTAATTCCAGCTGTTGTACCATCTGTTAAACTCATCACTGAAATGCCAAAATTTCCATTATTGTATTTTCTATTTAATAAATTTTGGACTTTTTTTATTTTGTCATCTTTTAAACGAGTTCCAGTAGAATTAATATAGCCTAGCCAGTTACCTTTGGCATCATATAAGCTGTAATATGTAGCACCACTAAAATGTTGGTAACGCCCTCTAGCCATAAGAGTTTGATTAAAAACTGTATGGCTTTTACCTTTTGCATTCCAAGAAAAATTGCTCCACATTGTGTAATTTGGACTTGTAACAACTACTTGCTTCCAAAAAGATTGGTAAATACCTTCTGGGCCAGGTGCTAGTGCAACATCATTGGCATTTATATAGCCTAGCCATTTATTTTGATTGTCGTAAAGACTATAGTATACATAGCCATTATAATGATTGTACTTTCCTTTAGCCAATAATGTTTTTCCAGAATAATTGGTCGTTTTCGGCATTTTGTTTTTAAAGCCAAAATTTCGCCAAAGGATATAATTATTCCTAGTCACTGTCACATGTTTGCCATGGTGTTGATAAGCACCTTGCCCACCACTTGATACAGCCCCAGCTTCTGAAGGAATGTATCCCATCCAAGTACCAGATTTGTTATACAAGGAATAGTATGTTGTGCCATTGGCGTTTTCATATTTGCCTCGAGCTTGATATGTCTGATTCAACACCTTACTATTGCTATGTAGTATCTTACCTGAAAAATTGTGTAACGTATCATAATCATGAGACGTGATGGTCATATATTGACCAAACTGTTGATACTCTCCATTTTCAGATGATACTGCCTTAGTTCCTTGTGCATTAATATAACCGTACCATGTCCCTTTTGTGTCATATAAAGAGTAATAAATCCCACCAGAATAATGTTGATACATCCCTTTAACGAGAAACGTACGTTTGAATATATCTTGGCTTGTATTCATTTTATGCCAAGAAAAGTTTTTCCATATTGAATAATTATTTTTTACAATACTGACATATTTATTAGTACTTTGATAGGAACCTTCTGGTCCAGAAGCTACCTGTACATTTGAAGATTCTATATAACCTTGCCATTTTGCATTACTATCATAAATAGAATAATAGATTTTCCCATTTACATGGTGATATTCACCCTTCGCTAAAAATGTTTTCCCGAAAACATTTTTTGAAGGTTGTAATAGAGTTCAGTTAAAATTTCGCCAAATTGATTCATTTTTTTGAGTGATCGTCACATATTTTCCAAACGGAATGTACATCCCTTGTTTACCAGATGCCTCTGTTGTATCTGTCTTGTTAATGTAGCCTACAAACTGATTTTTATCATTATACAATGCTAAGTAGTTCACACCAGATGCATGCTCAAATTTTTCTTTTGCTAAAAATGTATCTTGAAATGCTGCATTATGGTTGATTTTCTCTGTTTGATTAAAATCAGAGTATATAATAAATCCTTGATTACTGATTGTGATATATTGATTATACTTAATAGGATTTCCTTCAGGATGTTCTACTAACTGTCCATCCTTAGTATTCATATAACCTAAAAACTTATCTTGCTTATCGTATATAGAACAATACATGTCATTCGACTCAGTCATTAGTTTGTCTTTTGTTAAATACATAGTACCCTTTAATGTTGTTAACTTTTGAGTATTATCCAATGTTTTATTCCACAACATCACTGTTTGATTTATTAGTTTGATGTAT
Source organism: Vagococcus sp. (assembly GCA_052104115.1). Taxonomy (GTDB): domain Bacteria; phylum Bacillota; class Bacilli; order Lactobacillales; family Vagococcaceae; genus Vagococcus. The sequence continues at coordinate 9,154 of JBQELZ010000026.1, forward strand.
GTAAATGGTTCTAACTGCTCATTTGATACAATCATGTGCTTGATATTATCTTGCCTCTTAACTTCCATATCATCATCTTGCCTATTTATCGATTCAGTTGTACCTGATGTTATCTCCAAATCATTTGATGATTGATCGCTGATCGTATCATTTGTTTCAGCTAATGCTATCGTTCCAACAGTACAAAACATAACAAACAGTAAAAGAGAACGCCTCCATCTGTGTATTTTCATTTTTATTTCCCCCAATTATTTTTTACTCCTAAAACAATTATACTATATTATCTTTTTAATAAAAGCATAAAAAAACCATGTAACCAACTGTTGATTGGTTGCATGGTTTTTAATTGTTACTCTAAAAAGTCTTTTAATTGTTTAGAACGTGATGGATGGCGTAGCTTTCTTAATGCTTTCGCTTCTATTTGACGAATTCTTTCTCTTGTTACGCCAAATACTTTTCCTACTTCTTCAAGAGTACGAGTACGTCCATCATCTAATCCAAATCGTAAGCGAAGGACATTTTCTTCTCTATCAGTCAATGTATCAAGGACGCTTTCTAACTGTTCTTTCAAAAGTTCATATGCTGCATGATCTGCTGGACTTGTCGCTTCTTGGTCTTCAATAAAATCACCAAGATGAGAATCATCTTCCTCACCAATAGGGGTTTCTAAAGAAACAGGTTCTTGAGCTATTTTAAGAATTTCTCTCACTTTTTCAGGCGTTAAATCCATTTCAGCACCAATTTCTTCTGGAGTTGGTTCTCTACCTAAATCCTGTAATAATTGACGTTGAATACGGATTAATTTATTAATTGTTTCAACCATGTGAACAGGAATACGAATTGTTCTAGCTTGGTCAGCTATGGCACGAGTAATCGCTTGTCTTATCCACCATGTTGCATAAGTTGAAAATTTAAATCCTTTTTCATGGTCAAATTTTTCTACAGCTTTCATCAATCCCATATTACCTTCTTGAATCAAATCTAAAAACTGCATGCCACGTCCAACATAACGTTTGGCAATACTTACAACTAAACGTAAGTTAGCTTCTGCTAATTCTTGTTTAGCATCTGGGTCACCTTCTTTAATTCTTAATGCTAAAGCAACTTCCTCATCTGCAGTTAATAACGGAACTCGTCCAATTTCTTTTAAATACATGCGAACAGGATCGTTAATTTTAACACCAGCTGGGGCAATTAAATCTTCAGGTGCTTCTTTTTTTGCTTTTTTTTCAGCTTTTTTTGCAACCTTTAAACTACGCTCACTTGGTTCACCCTTTTCGTCTACAACACTGATACCAGCATCTTCAACTTTTTGAATAAGGTTATCCATTTCATCTGAATCAAGTTCAAATGGTGATGCAATTTTATTCGTTAAATCATCAAAGAAAACAGATCCTTTAGCTTTATTGGTTCTTATAAAACTATCCACCGTTTTTTTGTAAGATTCTTGATTGTTAACTCCTTCTTTTGACATAAAAGAAAGCCCCCTTATTTCATTTTATTGTTTTAACTGTTTTTGAAGCTGTATTATTTTAATGGTTGTTTCAACCTCAAGATCTTTGTTCCCTAAACGATTTGCTTCTTTTTGTTGAGTGAGCAAATCGTTGATTTGATCTTGTATTTCTGCTTTAGAAATCACGCGAATACAATCTTCCAGTTCTTGATTGGTACTTTCTTCACTGAAATTTTGTATGGTAACAGTCATTAAAGCTTGCTTTAAATGGTCCTCTTTTAAGTAATCCAACAAATCAGCTACCACAATTTCACCATTTAGTGATAAATAATTTGAGAGATGTAGATACAATTCTTGATAAACATCATGGACAAATGAGAATGTCTCTTTATTGGATAAGAATTGGTGGACACTTCGTTCATGAATTAATCGATAAATTAAAAGCATTTCCGCTTTTTCGACCTGATTAATTTTTTTAAGATCCTTATGTTGTGGAATCACCTGTTCTTTTTGATGCGACTGTGGGTTAAAGGATAATTCTTGTTTGGTTTCTTTAGATTTTGAACGCAGTTCATGTTGTAAAGTAGACTTAGACAGATTAAATTCTTCTGATAATTGAGACAAAGCTAAATCCTTTTCAATAACAGAAGGAACTTTACCAAGTTCTTTTAATACATCATCTAAATAGTCCAATTTGTCCGTTTCTAAGGCTAAATTCCTACCTCTCTTATGAAACTCTTTTTTAAATTGGAAGACTGTTTCCCTGCTATTTTTGATTAGATCATATAGCCCATCTTTGCCGTATGTCATTCTATAGTCATCTGGATCCATCTTATAAGGAACGGAGATAATCTGGATGGACATTAGACTCTGATCATGGATTAAATCAATTGCTCGATTGCTGGCATCCACTCCTGCACTATCACCATCATAACAAATTAAAACATCTTCACTTACACGCTCCAATGATTTTATCTGATCAATCGTTAAACTTGTTCCCATTGAGGCAACACCATTTTTAACACCTGACATCCATGCAGATATAACGTCCATGAACCCTTCAAACAAAATGACTTCATTTTTCTTTCTAATCTCTGCTCGAGCCTTGTGGAAATTAAACAAAACAAATCTCTTATTAAATAAGTCTGTTTCAGGACTATTTAAATATTTCGGTTGATCAGTGGCATCAAAACTCTCTGTTTCCAGTAAGCGACCCGAAAAACCAATCGTCTTTCCTTTGCTATTTTTTATAGGAAACATGATTCGTTGATAAAACCGATCTAACCAATTTCCATTATCAAGTCTGAATAGTAACCCGGTTTTTGCCAAAAGCTCATCTGAATAATTTTCTTTTTCCAATACTTGATAGAGCAGCGAACGGTCCTTAGGTGCAAAACCAATTTGAAAGGTTTCAATTGTTTCTCTATCGAGCCCGCGTTTTTCAAGATATAAAAGTGCCTCTTCTCCTACTTCAGTATTCAATAAGATATGATGGTATAACTCCATTGTTTTTTCATGAATCTCAATTAGTTTAGTCTCTTCTAATACGTGAGGAGAAACTGTCTGTATGATTTGACTGCTAGAGAACGTTGAAACATCAATATTGCTGTATTCAGCAACCTTTTCTACTGACTCGGGGAATGTTAGACCTTCAATCTCTTGCACAAATGAAAAGACATTTCCTCCTTTACCGCAACCAAAACAATAATAAATTTGTTTGTCTTCTGCTACAGAGAATGATGGTGTCTTTTCATTATGAAAAGGACAAAGACCTAAGTAGTTTTTCCCAGATTTTTTTAATTGAACGTATTGACCAACAACATCTACAATATTGGTATCGTTTCGAATCGATTCAATCATTTCCTGAGGGATTAAGTGTGACATATAGTGGTCCCTCCTCTAAATTTTGTAAGCAATAAAAGTCGCACTGAAATCAGCGCGACTATTCTTACACAATTATACAAAATATAGTATACCATAACAATGAAAATTTGCAATTTTTAAGTATTACACATGTTCCATTAATTTCTAACCGTATCTTTTACAATTAGTTTATCTAACATGGCTTTGCCTAAGATAGAAATTAAAACTAGTACTAAAAAGACAGGTAAAGTTTCTTTCGTTAGTAGAGAAATTTCTAGTATGCCTTTAAACAACATAGCAGCGACAAAAGTACCTACTGTCGTTGTAACAGCTAGAAATACTCTGAGAGGGTTAAACGGAATACACGCTTTAATAACAGCCATAGCACTTACTGAAATAAGCATGTAATACATTAGTGTCGTTGTATCAACTGGTAGCCAGTTGTTTGATTGGCCTAGCAGATAGATGGTCACCACATTAAGAACTACGAGAATGGCATTAGGTAACGCTCGCCTTAATGCTGTAGGTAAAAACTTAGTTGTCACTTTTCGCTTATCATTTTCAAAAGATAAAAAGAAAGTAGGATAGCCCTCAATAGCCAAATCTAACAACGTGATCTGTATAGGAATGAAGGGAAATGCTACTGTTGTAATCGCACATAACAGTGAGAGCACTAAAGAATAAATCGTCTTGATGAAAAAAATACTGGCAACTTTGGTTACATTGTTAACCACACGTCTTCCTTCAAATAAAACGTCAGGAAGCGTAGTAAAATCAGAATTTAATAAAACCAAATTAGCTATTTGACGTGTCGCATTGTCTCCCTCAGCCATTGCGATACTACAATCTGCTTCTTTAAGCGCTAAAACATCATTCACTCCATCACCCGTCATAGCAACAACATGACCATTTGATTTTAATTCTTGCACCAGCAATTTCTTTTGATGAGGTGATACTCTACCGAATACTTTGTATTGATTAACGCAAGCTTTCACCTCTTCTTCGGACTTAACTGTAGATAAATCAATATAACTATCATAATTGTCCAGTCCAGCTCGTCTAGCAACATTTGAGACAGTGACTGGATTATCACCAGAAATAACTTTGATATCAACGCCCTCATCACGTAAGTAAGACAGCGTCTCATTGGCATTTTCTCTAATTGGATCATCTATCTTTAAGATAGCAAGTGGAGAAAGTACGGGAAGTTTATCGTCAAATGAATCTGTAACAGTTGATAAACCAAGCATCAATACACGATAGCCCTCTTGTTGAGCCTCTAACATTTCTTTTGGTAAATCACTTTCTTTAAACAAACGTTCAGGTGCTCCTAAAGCCACTGTTCCTAAACCTTCTAAGACCATGGCTCCCCATTTACGATCTGACGAAAAGTTAACAATGTGTTGACTTGTATAAGTTGCTGATTCAGGAAAATACTCTCTAATCGCGTGCATGGTAATATTATTGTCAGTTGATTGTTTTAAATAACTTCCAATAATCTCATCAAATAATGGTGCATACTCATCGTTCACAAGTTCGACGTCTTGTACTTTCATTTTACCTTCTGTGATAGTACCTGTTTTATCCAAACAAATCACATCCACATGTGCTAAGGTTTCCACAGAATACATATCTTGAACAAGAACTTCTTTTTTAGCTAGTTTTGCTACAGCAGTGGCAAGAGCAATACTGATTAATAAAACCATTCCCTTAGGTAACATCCCTAAAAGAGCAGCGGCTGATGACACAACAGATGATTTGATTTCTTGTGAGCCAAAGAAATAAGCTTCGCAAAATAAGACAATCCCTAAAGGCACAATCACATAACTTGTAAATTTTGAAACTTTCTTAATTGACGATATCAATTCAGACGTTAACGGTTTATGCTCTTTTGCTTCATTGGCAATTTTAGTGGCATAGTTATCCTTACCGACATGCACCACTTCACCATAGCAAAGACCACTCGAAATGTAACTTCCAGATAATAACTGTGATCCGACTTCCTTTACAATAAGATCAGATTCTCCTGTTAAAAGAGATTCATTCACTTCTACTTGCCCTTGATACACAAGCATATCTGAAGGAATTTGGTCTCCAGCAGACATTTTGACAATATCATTAAGCACTATTTCTTCAGATAGAACACTTACCTCAACGCCATCTCTTATCACAATTACTTTATCTTTATTAACGATAGATAGTTTAGATACCAAATTTCTCGCTCTGATTTCTTGTGTAATTCCAATAGTAATGTTCATTAAAATGATGGCCATAAAGAATAAGTTACTAAATGCACCAACAGAGGCGAGGCAAATCCCAATCAGTAAGTTTAATAAGTTAAATAACGTTAGTACATTGTCCTTTACAATATCTTTTGTTGATTTTGCGACATTCTCTTCATAATTGTTTTGCTGATTTTGTTGAATGCGTTCATTTACTTCGGAAGATGTCAATCCGACTATTTTGTTATCCATTATAATAAAATCATTCCTTTTCATATTTTAAGAAGACTATTTTACAAGTATACCTTGTCAGTATTATAAAGTGAATAGTCTTTCATTACAAATTTAAAAAGCTCTTATACACCACTATGTACAAGAGCTTTTCGATTTCAATCTGAATCATTATTCATGTCAGCACTTGATCGTGCTGTAGGTGCATCTGCGTATCGGCCATTACTAATACCAAATACAAGATGGCTAGTCATTGGAATATATTGATTATAGACATTCATCTTCACAATTTCGCCTTTTTCTTTATCAGAATCAATATAATATATCTCAAATGTCATAGATGCTCCTTTTGAGTTAAAGTCATCATATATAAATTTAGGAATATCTCCTTCTAGTTGACCGTAATAAGATTTGATGTATGGTCGGCCTGTTGAGTAAACGACTTGAATTGATTTACTATCTTTTCCAGTTAATTTTGTTCCAGCTGGAATAGATTGAGACATTAATTTGCCATAAGCCACTGAATCAGAAAAAACTTGTTGTACAGTTACCTCTAAACCATCACTGCTAGATACAGCATTTTCTGCAGAATAATTAGAAAAATTAGGAACGACAGCTGCTTTGCCCAATGATAAAGTCACGGTAAGTTTATCTTTTTTCGCAACTTTACTATTTTTAGCTTGACTTTGAGATAGCACTAGGCCTTCTTCCACTTTATCTGAATCGGCTTCTTCAAAAGTGATAGCTATGTCATTTTTAGTCCCCCATTCTGCGACATCATTTTTTTGTTTCCCAGTAAAGTCAGGAACGGCTATATTTTTTTCAAAGATTTCTTTGCCTTTTGAATAGTAGACATTACCTAAATCTCTTCGTTTGTAGGTATCAGCTGTTACATCTTTGTTTCCAAATTCTATTCGAATAAACTTCCCCTTATCTAACTTGTCGTTGTATTCCATCAGGACATTTAAATTTTCAGCCTTATTTTTGCTCACCCACTCTTCTGTTTCAGGTTGAGACATTACTTTGAAGTCTGGCAATTTTAGCGTTTCTTCTGGATCTGGACCTTCGCTTATTGTAAAAGTAATAGTGGAACCTTTTTTAACATTTTCCCCCGATTTAATCGACTGTTTGATCACATCATTGCTGTCTTTATCTAAAGAAAAAGCTGTTTTGTATTCTGCTTCCATGTTAGTTTCATTGGCCCATTTTCTGACATCTGTAATTGATTTATCAGTAAAATTAGGCATTTTAACACGAGTTACTTGATAGTAAATAACATATATGACAATCAAAGATAAAAGAGCACCACCAATGAGCATTAACTTTTTTTGTTGTTGTTTTTTGACGTAATTCGGGTCAATTTCAACATCATGTAATTCATTTTTAACAGGCTCTTCAACCTCTTCTTTGTCAGTACTAAGCAAAGGAATACTGTTGTTTAATGTCACATTATCCACATCGGTATCATCGATTAAGAAAGCATCGTCAAAACAAGAATCAATTGGTTCTCGTTCAATATGAGCTGTTGACTCTTTCCGTTTTCGTTTTCGTTTTTTCTTTACAACTGGCTGATTGGCACTTGACTGCTTTTTCTTTCGTTCATTATGTTTAACTTTGTCCATATCTTTATATGCTTTGTCAGTAAAGTTTCCTAAAAAATCACTCATACTCCCTTAAAACTCCTTTTCTAAGTAAAAATGCTTTATCGGATTGTTGAGCTATTTCTTGAGAATGCGTCACCACAATGACACATTTGTTATGTTGATGAGCAAGTAATTTAAAAATCTTAACAATTTCTTGCTCCATTTCTTCATCAAGGTTTCCTGTGGGCTCATCAGCTAGTATAACATCTACATTTGTGGCAAGTGCTCTCGCAATAGCCACACGTTGCTGTTCCCCTCCGGATAAGCGTGTTACTAGCCTACTAGCCTTATCTTCATCAATCCCTATATAGTCTAACAGATTCGTTGCAACTTTAGAATGGTTTTCAGGCAATTTGTTCTCTGTTATCGCCATAGGAACTAAGACGTTTTCCGTGGCTGTTAAATATGGAATTAAATTATAATGTTGGAAAATGATACTAATGTAATTTTTTCGGTAATCATCATATCCAATTGACTTGATGTCTTTATTATTATAGTAAATTGCACCTTTTTTCGGTTCATCTAGACCACCAATTAGAGATAAAAGTGTTGTTTTTCCAGAACCTGATTGCCCAAGTATCGTATAAAATGTGCCTTCCTCAAAGGTCACATTTGTGTCTTTTAAAATGTAGCGTAATTTATCTCCATCTTGATAAAAATAATCTAAGTGTTTTGCTTTTAAAATAGCCATAAGTACCACCTTTCTTACATCATAATTTTTTTCGGATTTAATCGCATAATATAAACTAATGGTGCCACTGTTGAGATAAGTATTACACCAAGACCAATGACATAAAACAATACAATATAAGAAGGCGTTAGTTTAATACTATAAGCATCAATGACATCATCTTCTGATACCTCATTATTAGTTAATTGACTAAGCTCCCAATCACCTGGGTTAAAATTCATCATGTCATCTGCAGACTCTTCTGTTTTTTGAGTCTGCATGAGAGTGTTAGAGAAACTTTTAGCCAAGACATTGCCAGAAAATACAGAGATAGTAATTGCCAATACCGCTACCACTAATACTTCTATCACAATTTGACCAATGACTTTGAGACGAGACTCTCCTAATGACAAATAAATACCTAATTCATGTTTTCTATCACGCAAGAATAAAACTACAACTAAAGTAATAATCAATACAGACGCAAAAATAGAAATAATTAAAACTAGATTAGCAATCTTAGCCATGCCTTTTACTGGTCCTGCAACAGAATCATATTGATCAGAACTTACAATCACTTTGAAATCAGTAATTTTATGTTGTTCCAATATTTTATTGGCTTTTATTCTAAAATCTTCAACCAATTCAGGTTTTTTCAACACATATGTAGCTGTCATTCCTTGTGATGTGTCTAAATCTTTTAATAACTCCTCTTTTGACGGCTTTTTCTCTTCCCCCATATCAAAGTTTCCTGGGAACTTATCGTATTCAATTTCAAAAAGCTCTGTCCTCATTGTCTTCATGTAATTATTTGACACATAAATCGTATTGATTTTGTCATATAAATTTACTTGGTCCATACCAGTATCTTTTTTCTTATTTTCTCTTTTCTGTTCAGCTTGTTCCACTTTGAATGTTCCTATTATTTCAACAGGGTAGTCTTTTTTTACTATCTCAGTCTGTTCGTTTGTATCGCTTTCACTAGAATCCATATTGCTATAATCTTGGATAATTCTATCCATTACCATTTTATCTCCAACACGCAAATTATTTTCTTTTGCTAATTCATCTGAAATGACTGCGACTGCTTTTCCTTTACTGACTTCTTCATCTGTGAAAACACGACCATCTTTAATCGATATTTGCTTATTTTTAACATCTATAATGTCTGGATAATTAACGCCTTTTAATGAAAAATAATGTTCACCTTCATTGCCAATTTGATAACTACCATCTTTTGGTTCAATATTTTTAAGATTTTTTGTCATCGCAAAATCATTTAATGAAAAATCAAAATAATTAACTTCGTTCAAATTTCCTATCTCTGTATACGTTTCAGGCGTCGGTGTTTTGGGTTCTTTTAAGACATCACTATCTGACTGGTCGTCCATCTTACTATAATCATATGATATCGATGCTGTTGCGCCAAGTTGTTTCTTTATGGTGTTTTCAACACCAGTCGTCCCTTGCTCAATTGAAATAGCGCCAGCCATCACATTTCCTAGAATAAAAATTACAGCAAAGAGTATCGCAGATTTCCCTTTACGTCTAGTGACGCTTAATATTGCTCGTTTAAAGAAATTCATCACAATCACTTCCTTTTCTATATCAAGTAGTATGCTTTAATTTTATCATTTTTAAGACGGAATAGCATTATTTATATAAAAAAAGAGAGGATATCCTCTCTTTTTTATTTAAGCAACAAACGATCAATACTAGCAAAAGCTAAAGATAATTTAGCAATATCCGTTAGCTGAGATAAACGGTTATTTCTGATTTTCTCGTCATCTACCATAATCATATTTTCATCAAAGTAAACATTAATTAATGGACGTAGATTAACTAGAACACCAAATAATTCATTAAGAGTGTAATCTGCACGGTTTAATTTTATCATTTCTACTGCATCATACAATTCTTTTTCAGACTTAGTTTCAAATAAATGACTGTCAACATCATTTGTATGCTTAAACTCAGTTTTCTTAGCTAAATTAATCACACGAGTCAATGCTTCTACAGTTCCTTTAAACTCATCCTGATTGACATTCTCATTAAGAATATTGGCAATTTCAAACATTTGATTGATATCATCTTGCTGACTTTCAACGACAGCTTCAATAATGTCATGACGTAGATTTTTACCACTAAACCATTGTTTCATTCTTCCTTTTAAGAAGGCATGAATCAATTGTTTTGGATCTTCTATACTAAGTCCAAATCGTTGGTTGTCCTTATTTATAAGCTTTTCAATGTCATGTTGTAATTGAATCAATGGGAATGACCATTCTTTATTCTCAACAATTCTAATAATACCATAGGTTTGTCGTCTTAATGCATACGGATCATTTGAACCAGTAGGGTTTAGTCCTACTGTAAAGAAGGTAAACAATGTATCAATTTTATCTGCGATGGCTAAAACAGCCCCTACATTACTTTGAGGTAATACGCCATCACTTGACACTGGTAAATAATGTTCTCTTATAGCGCATGAAACAGCCTTGTTTTCACCTTGAGTGATGGCATACTTCTCACCGATAACCCCCTGTAATTCGGGGAATTCATCTACCATATTAGTGACTAAATCAAATTTATATATACTACTAGCACGTTTTAAATCTACTAATTCTTGCTCTGTCAAATTGATTGATGTACCAATTAAATGAGAGATTGCTGAGACACGCTCCATTTTTTCATACATAGACCCAATTTTTTCATGGAATGTCACATATTTTAATTTTTCAACACACGATTCAATCGTTAATTTTTGATCTTCTTGATAGAAAAACTCAGCATCTTCTAAACGTGCTTTTAAGACTTTTTCATTTCCACGGGCAACATTTTCGATGTGCTCTTTATTACCGTTACGAACGGACACAAAATGATTTAAAAGACAGCCATCTTTATCCATTACTTCAAAATATCGTTGGTGCTCTTTCATCGAAGTGATTAGGACCTCAGATGGTATATCTAAATATTTCTCTTCAAAATTTCCTACAAAAGCTGTAGGATACTCTACTAAATTATTGACTTCTTCTAACAATGTTTCATCGAGTGGAACAACCCAACTATGTTGTGTCGCAATAGCTTCAATTTGTTCACTAATCATGTGCTTTCTCATGACAGGATTCACAATAACACATTGCTCTTCTAGTTTGGTTTCATACTCAGATGCATGATGTATTTCAGCTTCTTTTCCCAAGAAACGATGCCCTCTAGAGGTGAACCCAGTAGTGACATCAAATACATTTAACGGGATTAATTCATCGTCTAATAAAGCGATTAGCCAATGAACGGGTCTAATATATTTAAAATCATAGTTTGCCCAGTGCATTGAAACAGGAAACGTCATTTTTGTGATGACTGAATCCAGTTCTTTCAGCACATCATTGACAGGTTTTCCTTCAACAAATTTGTTTAAAAAGACGTACTCAACCCCTTTAAACTCTTCAAAGAATAACTCACTAGGATCAACGCCTTGGCCTCGTGCAAATCCTTGAGCAGCTTTACTCCAGTTCCCGTCAGCATCTAAAGCAATTTTTCTTGCAGGACCTTTCGCTTTCTCTTCAATATCTTCTTGTTTCTCAGCTAACCCATTGATTCGAACCGCTAAACGCCTTGGGGTTGAAAAAATATCAATGTTTTCAAACGACACGCGATTTTCTTTTAAGAAGTCAGGCATGCGATCAGCTAATTGTTTTGAACTAGGTGTCACAATATGGGCTGGAATTTCTTCTAAGCCTATTTCTAATAGAAATTGTTTCGTCATGTTACTTGTCCTCCATATTTTCAGAATGTTTTAGTAAAGGGAACCCTAATTTTTCACGTTCTTCAACAAATGATTTCGCTAAAGAACGAGCCATTTTACGAATACGAGATAAAAACCCTGCACGCTCGGTAACAGAAACAGCCCCTCTTGCATCTAGTAAATTAAACATGTGACTGCATTTTAAAACATAGTCATAGGCTGGATGGACCAATCCTTTATCAATACATCGTTGTGCCTCTGTTTCAAACATTTCAAATAAAGTCAATAACATGTCTTGATTACTCTCTTCAAAAGCATAAACGGAATGCTCATATTCTGGTTGGACAAAAATTTCACCATACTTTACACCTTCTGTCCATTCAAGGTCATACACGCTATCTACTTCTTGAATGTAAGATGCTAGACGTTCTATACCATATGTAATTTCTGATGTAACTGGTTTACACTCAAGACCTCCAACTTGTTGGAAATACGTAAACTGTGTGATTTCCATGCCATCTAACCACACTTCCCAACCAAGACCTGCACAGCCCATAGATGGGTTTTCCCAATTGTCTTCAACAAATCGAATATCATGTTGTAAAGGATCAATACCCAAGACTTTTAAACTGTCTAAATATAATTCTTGAATGTTTAATGGAGATGGTTTCATAACAACTTGAAATTGATGATGTTGGTACAATCGATTCGGATTGTCTCCATATCGACCATCAGCTGGTCTTCTTGAAGGCTCCACATAAGCAGCATTCCAAGGCTCTGGTCCAATTGCTCTTAAAAATGTATAAGGGCTCATCGTACCAGCACCTTTTTCTGTATCATATGCTTGCATCAACATGCAGCCTTGATTTGACCAATAATTTTGCAGAGCTAAAATCATTTCTTGTACCGTTAATTTGTGACTCATATTACTTCCTCCTTATTTTTGTATACAAAAAGTCCCTATGCTTAACAATTTGTTAAACATAGGGACGATATCTCGCGGTTCCACCCTATTTCCAGTTTATACCAACTGGCAACTTCATTCTATCTACTCCAGAGTGCCTTCAAAAATGACTTGTTTATTTGGCTCACACCTTTTCCAAACTCGCTTTTAAAAAAAGTTATTTTCTACTTATCTCTTTCAACGTAAATCTCATATTATTGTCTTAATAGTAAAGTTTGATACTCGATTTGTCAAATATTATTTTTTAGCATGTCTTCCCACGTCTTCATATCATCAATAAATTTTTTACTTTTTAGATGAATACCGACAAACTCATCATATAATTGGTCTATTACATATCTGATTTGATGCTTTCTTGTATCAGAAATTCGAATGTCATTAATTTGTGTGTAACGAACATTTGAAAATAGTCGAATAAAATGAATCGCACTGGGATCAAAATGAGAGCGTCTCTCATCCTTTGACCAATGACGTTCACACAACACGCCATGATTAGCTGAAGAAAAGTCAAACTTACCAGTTGTTTCACCACAAATAGCGCAATGATGCCAATCAATACTAATACCAAACCGATGTAACAATTGAACTTCAAATATATTGCATATAATTTCTGCATCATATCCTTCGTTCAGTAACTCTAATGCTTGTTTTAAAAAGCCAAATAAAGCGGGATCGTAGACGTGATCTTCGATTGCTGCGTCAACAAGATTTATGATGTAAGTAGCATATGCTGACACAAAAATATCTGTTTGTATATGTTGATATGGATAAATATCTTTCGTTCCATTTAAAAAGGATAGACCTTCATCTTTCATATCCGTTATATAGATAGCTCTTGTGAAAGGTTGTATACCAGCTGTCAAAGGATTATTTTTTCTATTCGCATGCTTAACAAAAAACATTTTCTTTCCACCTGAATCTGTAAATAACTTTACTAGTTTGTCTTTTTCACGATAATTTTTAACCATTAATACAATTCCTTCAACTTCTTGTTGACCTCTAATACGCCCCACCCCTTTCTAGTTTATATCAAACAAAAAACATGGAAAATATCCATGTTAATAGTCCATTTCTCTGTAACCAAAATTTTGTAGATCTTTTTGTTTGTCCCGCCAATTTTTTTGAACTTTCACCCAAAGTTCAAGATACACTTTGTTTCCAAGTAAATTTTCGATATCTTTACGGCTCTTTGTTCCAATATTTTTTAGCATTTTGCCACCCTTACCAATAATAATCCCTTTTTGACTGTCTCTCTCAACAATAATCGTCGCTTGAATGTGAATTTTATCAAATTCGTCTCGCTTCATGTTCTCTGTTACAACAGCTACTGAGTGAGGAACTTCCTGAGACGTTAATTGAAGTACCTTCTCACGTATTAGTTCAGAGACGATGAAATACTCCGGATGGTCAGTCACTTGGTCTTCTGGGTAAAATTGTGGTCCCTCAGGCATATCAGAAATCAATGTCTCTAATAAATGCTCAACATTGTTTCCTTCTGTAGCTGAAATTGGGACAATCTCTTTAAACTCTAATTGTTGACGATAATCATCAATAATTGGTAGTAACTCGTCTGGATGAACGGTATCAATTTTATTAATGACTAAGTAGATAGGCGCATCTGATTTCTTCAATCGCTCAATAATAAAATCATCACCACGACCTCTTGGCATATCAGCACTAACCATAAATAATACGGCATCAACCTCTCTTAATGCGCTATAAGCTGTTTCAACCATGAAATCTCCTAATCGCGTTTTTGGTTTATGAATCCCAGGAGTATCAATAAAAATGATTTGCTCATCATCTGTAGTATATACACCTTGAATTTTATTGCGTGTTGTTTGAGCCTTGTCACTCATAATCGCGATTTTTTGTGCAACTACTCTATTTAATAATGTTGATTTTCCAACGTTTGGACGTCCTATAATAGCAACAAATCCTGATTTAAATCCTTCTTTATACATATGTTTCCTCCAACTTTTATTGTACTATTTGCCATAATTTTGGTAAAAAAATCAGGCAGCCGACGATCACTGCGAAGATAGCAATAATCAAAACACCACCTGCAGCCATGTCTTTTACACGTTTGGCTAAAGGGTGATACTGATAATCTGTCGTTAAATCAACTAAATGCTCAAAGCTAGTATTAACAATTTCAGCAAATAGTACTAGTGAAATGGCCAATAAAATCCATAACCATTCAAAAACTGACAATGTTAAGTAATACCCTATTAATAGCGCAAGAACACTAGAAATAATGTGATACTTCATATTGCGTTCAAGCTTTATTACTGTAAAAACACCTGTTAAAGCATGTTTAAATGATTGTAAAAAAGAGCTATTTTTAGTGACTTGTTTATCTTTCAAGTCCATAAGCATCTAAAATCTTTCTTTGTAAATCAAACATCACTTTTTCATCTTTTTCATTCATATGATCATATCCGTTTAAATGTAAGAAGCCATGAATCACTAGAAATCCTAATTCTCTTTCAAACGAATGACTATACTCGTTCGCTTGCTCCATTATTTTTTCAACAGATACAATAATATCTCCAATATTTCTAGGGATATCCATGTCACCAAATTCGATTGGCAATTCGTCAATGCCTTCGTCTTCAAGTGCAAAACTAATCACATCAGTTGGTGCATCTTTTTCTCGGTATTCTTTATTGATTTGATGAATTTCTTCGTTATTGACGAATGTCACTGACATTTCTGTATCTAATTCTAAATTTAATTCTGGTTGTGTTGAAGCAAACTCAATGATGGATTCTACAAGATCCAACTGTGAATTTGTTATACTGGTAGTTTTATCAATAATGGTGATATCCATGTCTTAAATCCTTCTTTCCTCTTGCTCTTGTTTCATTTTTTCAGCTTCTGATTTCATTTTAGGGTATTTAATTCGAGAATGGAACGTGCTACATAGCCCATCAACTATCGATGTTTCAACAATGGATAGCTCATTCAAAGTAAGGCCAGATTCATTTAATTGTCCATCTTCAAATCTAGATTTAATCAAATTATGAACAAATTCTTTAATTTTTTCATTCGTTGGATTATCCATCGCTCTTACCGCTGCTTCAGCACTATCCGCAATATTGATGACTCCAGCCTCTCTAGTTTGTGGTTTTGGACCGGGATATCTAAACGAAGATTCCTCAGTGTCATCGTTACGTTCTTTTTCTTTCACATAAAAATATCTCATCAGAGTTGTTCCATGATGTTGCTGGCATATGTCAATGACGAATTGTGGCATCTTAGCTTCTTCTAATATTTTAACCCCTTCAGTCACATGACTAAAAATGATTTCTTTACTATCAGAAGGAAGTAAAAAATTATGTGGGTTCTCAGCCCCAGCAGGTAAATTTTCAACGAAAAAGTTGGCATGCTTTATTTTCCCAATATCATGATAATAACAAGCTACTCTTGTTAGTAAGGATCTACCGCCAATTTCAGCCACTGCGTTGGCACTTAAACTTGCTACCATCATACTATGATGATACGTACCTGGTGCTTCTTGTAATAAACGTTTTAATAATGGGTGGTTAGGGTTACTTAATTCATTCAGTACAATCACACTATCATCGTTTAACATCAACTCAATATATGGGTGTAGGCCGATTGATAAGATGAATGAAAAGATTCCACTGGCAGCAGCGATAAATAAACTAGTAATGGTTTTACTATCCCCAAAATCCATCCCTTGATACGCTGTTAATACCGAAACAAACAGTATTGGCACTACGATTAATAGGAAAAAAGCAGATTTTAGCTGTGACCCAATTCTCTTTCTGACTAGGAAAGTCGCAATGCATCCACAAAACGTATAGAACAAAGAGATAGCCAGTAACGATGTCGTACCTGCTAAGTTATAGAATACAAAGATTGAAAAAACAGATTGGAACATTGCCACTAAGAGCCCCCACTTACGGTTCATAAACATCGTTAAAATCACTGGAATGAAAGCAGACGGGTAGATTAATGCAACGTTACTAAATGTATCTTTTTGGAATAAATACAATAGTTTCATAAACAACACACCTATGAGAATTGAAATCGCATAAAATGTCACGTACTTATTCCGTTCTTCCATACTTGATTGAGTGTATAAGATATACCCAATTAAAGTTACTTGAAGCAACAGAGCGAGTATTAACGACAACATAGGAAAAATTGATGTTGATTGATTCGTCAATCCGAGAAGACTAATCTTTTCCATCGCTTTCGAATCAATTTGTTCGCCTTCTCGCACAATAATTTCCCCCTGATAAATCATAATAGGTTGAACGTTATTCCTGGCGCTTTCTTTCATAGATTCAGTTGCTTTTTCATTTGCGACATCATTGACAACAATACTCTTATCTACAATTGCACTTACAATAGATTGGACATCACTAGAAACATTAATAAATTGTGTCTTATCTTTAGCACTTTGTCGTTCAACTTGCAATGTAGAACTTCGAATTTTTTTAGCCATAGAATTATTTAATAGTTCTAGACTATTTTTCTGAGCGGATTTAAGATCAGTCGTCGATAAATTGAATAACTGTTCATAAAATGAGTCTGGGTAAGATTGAAAATAGGCAATATCATTTTGATTTAACTTTTCAAACTTAGACTTCAACATTGGCAAACGTTCTTCTACTGTTAATTCAGTGACAGCATTTTTATCTTTTGCTTTAGAAAGATTTTCCTCGTAGGATGCTTTAGCCTCTGAATTCACTTCTGAAACCATCGTAAATAACGAATTAACAAGTGTTTCTTGATTCTTAGCTTTATTCGCATCAAACGTATACTCAGGGGAGACACTTTCCATGGCGAGTCGTTGCTTTTCTTCTGTTTCAGCTTTATTCTCAACTGTTTTATTCGCTCTTACAGTTTCTTCGGCGAGTTGACCTGTTTTAAAATGGTTTTGTTTTTGACCAACACTACCAAACATGAAGCCAAATAAGATTAAAGACATCGCAAATAACACAGTAGGAACATATTTTTTTTCTAAGAATAGTGGTAGTTGTTTCATGTCAAATTTCATCTTTTTAAACTCCTTTAACATAAGGTTCGTTTAATCCTTCGAGTATGCTTTAATAATATCAGCAACCACTGGATGTCTAACCACATCAGTTGTAGAAAACTCAACAAATGTAATTTTCCCTATATCCTTTAGTATTTTCTCAGCATGAATTAGGCCACTCTGCACTCCTTTTGGCAAATCTATTTGTGTTCTGTCACCATTTATAATCATCTTCGAACGATTTCCCAAACGTGTTAGAAACATTTTCATCTGTGCGTTTGTCGTATTTTGAGCTTCGTCTAATATAACAAAACTCTCCTCCAGTGTACGTCCCCTCATATAAGCTAATGGAGCTATCTCAATAACACCACGTTCCATTAAACGGTTTGTATGCTCCATACCGAGAATTTGGTACAATGCATCATAAATCGGTCTTAAATAAGGATTTACTTTTTCTTGTAAATCACCAGGTAAGAAACCTAAACTTTCACCCGCTTCAACTGCCGGTCTAGTTAGGATAATCTTCTCTACTTCACCATTTTTTAACGCTGCAACAGCCATAACAACTGCTAAAAAAGTCTTACCTGTTCCTGCTGGTCCAATACCAAATATGACATCATTTTTTTTAATAGAGTCAACATATTTTTTTTGGCCTAGATTTTTAACTCTAATTACTTGTCCTTTGGAATCTTTGATTAATGTGTTTTCATATAAACCTAAAAAATCATTTAATTGATTTTTTTTCGACATTTGGATGGCTGTAACCACATCTGTCGGTGTCACTTTATGGCCACGTAAAACCAATCGTTGTAATTTTTTTAAAATATCATGAACTGTTGCCACATTTTTTTCTTGACCCGTAATATGGATTACTTCTCCTCTGCTTGTAATCGTTACAGTTAAATATTCTTCAAGCAAAGTAATGTGCTTATCTTGGACTCCAAAGATATCACTTATTTCATCCTGATCTCCTAAGACAATATCCATAGTCGTTTCATTTAAATTCGTCAAATAATTTACAGCTCCTTTTATAAACTTCTACTAGTAAATAATACCATAAATAATGATTATGACAAATATTTGAACAAAATAAATAAGCAGTGAGTTTCCTCACTGCTTATTTATTTAAGATATTAGCTCTTTGACAAAAGCATTTACTTTTTGTCCGTCTGCTTTGCCCTTTGTTTGAGGCATAACAACGCCCATCACTTTACCAAAGTCTTTCATGGATGAGGCACTTGTTGATTGAATGGCATCACGAATGATACGTTTCAACTCATCATCAGAAAGTTGTTCTGGCATATAACGCGAAACTACTTTAATTTCAGCCTGAATTTTTTCGACTAAATCATTACGATCTGCGTTTCCAAATTCCAATAAAGACTCTTTTCTTTGTTTCATCTCACGAGATAGGAGAGTTAATTCGTCTTCAGGAGTCAACGCGTCTCCCTTTTTTATCTCTTCATTTTGGATAGAGGCTTTCATCATCCTTAAAACTGATAAAACATCTTTATCCTTGTTTTTCATCGCTACTTTGATATCATCATTTAACAAATTCAAAAGTGACATAATATCAGATCCATTCATGAAACCTAGAATTTTTTACGCTTTCTTGCAGCTTCAGACTTTTTCTTACGCTTCACGCTTGGTTTTTCGTAGTACTCACGTTTACGGTACTCTTGTAAAGTACCAGTTTTAGAAACGGAACGTTTGAAGCGACGAAGAGCGTCATCTAATGATTCGTTTTTACGAACAACAGTTTTTGACAT
>JBQELZ010000027.1:0-28176 GCA_052104115.1 Vagococcus sp.
TATCAAAATCAAAAAGTATTTAATAACTTTCACTTGACTATTTAATAGCTAGCTTATACCTACTATCTCATCGTATCTAGTAAGTTGGTATTCATCGGTTTTTGTATCAAGGGCATATTACATGTATTCGTCCGATTTAATCAATACAAAGACTTATATCATCAATTTTCTCAAAGTCAGCACAAATGGCTCGATATTGTATCCATTATGACCTCACTATTGGTTGTATATATCATCATTGTGTTACTTTGTAGCGTCCTACTTTATGTCGTTAAAAAGAAAAAAGTTAAGGAGTCTTTATGAAATCTATTTTATTTATTTCTCTAGGTTGTATCACATTTGCATTGGGATCGATTGGGCTTTTTTTACCAATACTTCCAACCACTCCCTTTTATTTAGCTACTACATTCTTTTGGGTGAATAGTTCTGATAGGTTACATCAACGCTTTATCCAGACAAACGCTTACCAAACCTATGTACAAGACATGGTAGTGAATAAAAACATGAGCAACACACAACTAGCTCGTATGCTAGTCACTCTTTTTTTTATTATGTTGATTCCATTCGTACTTGTGAACCAACTACATGTCAGGATTGTATTGATTGTTGTGTATATTGCTCATCTAATCCTATTACCTTGGTATATCAAACGAAAAAAATAAGCCATGAGGAAATCAATCCTCATGGCTTTAAGTCTTATCTTTTTCTAAATCCAATATATAAGCCACTCATAACTAGCATGGTAAAACCAATATACTTAACATATCCTGAAGATATTTCATTGGTCCTAGGTAATTGTCTGGACTTTGTGGTGATAGGAGTCATTGGTTTTTTCGGTTTAGGCAATGGTGTTATTTCGGGTTTATTTGTGATAACCGTTTTTGTTAAAGCTTCACTCAATAACAAGCCATTAGATACTACATGAATATTAATAGGCTTTTTATCTATTAGGTATCCTTTTGGCGCTCGTGTTTCAACAACATAGTAATCGCCAATTTCTAAAGACTCGAATAGAATTTCACCTTGATCGTTGGTTTCAACATTTTCTTTAACAAGAATTCCATCCTTTTTATATAACGAGAATTGTGCGCCTTTCAACACTTTGTTTGTTAAGTAAGCATCAACTTTTACAATTTTTGCAGAGCCTAACGCTTTATCTTTTGGTATATCTGGTATTTTAACATTCTCGATTTCAATCATCTGATGATGTGTCGCTACATCTTCTGTTAGATTAAATGAATACTGCTTATCGGATAATATATATCCCTCAGGCGCCTGTGTTTCTTGAATATAATACCGTCCTATTGGAAGGTTTGACACAGTCGCTCTTCCTTTTTCATCTGTCCGAATATCTGATACGACAACCTCATTCGTTTCTGCCTGAAACAGTGAAAAAACAGCATTTTTTAAATAGGTCGTTGGGTGCATATTATCCTTTTTCACCAATGTTACTGAACCTGTAACTTCTTTTTTATTTGTCACAGTCACCACTAATTGTTTTGATACGTGCTCTCGGTCAATCGAAAATTCTAGAGGAGTGCTATCTAATACATATCCTTTTGGCGCTTTCGTTTCGATAAAGGCATACTCACCAAACTCTAAATTATCATAATAAACATTACCTGATGCATCCGTTTCTAGATGTTCTGCAATTGGATTTCCTAATGCATCTACTAGTGAGAATTCAGCATCTTGAAGAACGATACTAGGAGTATCCTTATCTACTTTGTGTAACATAACGTTCCCCAGCTCATTTTCTATAGGCTCATTTGTTACAACCAATTCTTTTATTTGTGTCTCCTCATCTGGAGCGATACTAAAACCTATCTGTTCTCTAGATAAACGAAAACCATCTGGTGCTTTAACCTCTAGGAAATAATAGTTACCTGGCTTCAAATCACTATACATGAGCTGTCCGATTTTATCTGTTTCTAAATTCGCTTCAATTAAATATCCTTCAGATGTATACAAATTAAATAGTGCCCCAGACAGTCTACGTTCACTGTCATCAGATGCTACTTTAGTTAACACTACCGAACCTACTTTTTCTTTATCTGGTACAACTACTTCATTTATCTTAGTTACCAGTACCATCTCTGATATATGTTTATCGTTTATCTCAAAAAGAAGTGGCGTATCATCTAATAAATAATGAGCTGGTGCTTTTGTTTCGACAAAATAATACTCCCCTGGTAATAAGCCTGTATATGTTAATTCACCATTGATATTCGTCACTAGATTCCTATCTATCTCTTGGTTTTTACTATTAAATAAAGCAAATTCAGCTCCTTGTAATGTAGCACCACTGTTTCCTTTCTTAAGTAATCGTACAGATCCTGTTTGAACATCTGGTTTGGACGGTGTGTTTGTAATTGTCATTTCTACCATCTGTTCTGTCTGTCCAGCTTCAATCCTAAATTCATATTTTTTAGTCAAATTATCGTAGCCTTTTGGTGCTTTTGTTTCGATAAAGTAATAATCTCCACTATCCAATTTGTCATACTTAAGTTCCCCAACCTCATTTGTTGTGAGCTTAGAATCAATCAACTTATCGTTGATGTCATACAATGAAAACTCAGCACCCTGTAGTCCCAAATCATCATTTTCTGACGACACTTTTCTTAAGGTCACAGAACCTTGTTCTTTTATTTTAGCATTTGTAACGGCTAATCGTTTCACTGTCTCTATTTGACTTGAAGAAATATTAAAATTAATTATTTCCGTTGATAATTCATACCCATCTGGAGCTTTTGTTTCCTTGAAATAATAGTTTCCAGGAATCAAATTATTATAGTGCAACTCTCCATGACTATCAGTCATCAAATCTTTAGCCACTAGTTGTCCACTAGATGTGTACAAGTCAAAAGTGGCATTGCCCAACAAATGATTTCTATCACTTTGATCTGTTTTCGTCAGTAACACAGACCCATATACCTTTTTTTTAGCGTTCGTTATTGTAAGAGGGATTACTTTATTTAAGTAATCCTTAGTGATTTCAAAATGGTATGTTTTGTCTGTTTTATCATACCCTTTCGGAGCCTTTGTTTCGACAAAATAATACTGCCCCAGTTTAAGTTTTTTAATGGATAATTTCCCTCCGTCATTCGTTGTCAATCTTTCTTTTATCAACGTACCATCTTGTTTATATAAAGAAAATTCAGCCCCTTTCAGCAACTGATTTGTTGTATCATCCACCTTGGTTAACTCTATTTCACCTAACCATTCATCAGGTTCTTCTATTTTAGTGTTGGTCACTTCCACTAAAATTTCTTTACTAATTTGATTTTTTTCTATACTAAATGGATACACCTCATCTGTCTGACTATATCCATCTGGAGCTTTTGTTTCGACAAAATAGTAGTGACCCAAAGGCAGGTTATCATATGTCAATTCACCTTGTGCATTTGTCATTAGAAGAGCTAAGTTTATTTTTTTGTCCAATTCGATATCCGGTTTAGCTGTCTTATCAGTTTGTTCATACAAATCAAACGTCGCTCCACTTAACCTATCTGACGTGACGTCATCCTGTTTAACTAATTTAACCGATCCTTTTGGTGTGTCTGGGCGTTCATTCCAATCCCATCTATGTGTCTCTCCTGCCCCACCAAATTCATCTACAATAATAGATCCATCAATGTTTTGTTCTCCTGATAAGCCTGCCCGTGGTGCCAAAATAGTTCCTAACCATGTGCTTCTTAACTGGATAAATCCTTCAAATGGTTGTGTTCCATTTGCAAACGTCCATAAAACAGTACTGTCCGAAAAATCTGTTGTTTCTTCATTTCCCCTACGTGTACCATCTGTATAATGAAAAATTATTTGACTTTGAGACGTATAACTCTGGTTATTTCCAGTATCAACAACAATAAAAACATTTTTAAAATTCGGATGTGTGAGTTCCTTTTCTAACCCAAATATGTTTAATGGCGTATTTTTTTGTAGTACTTCCGGAGCCAGTTTGATATATATATCTTTACCTGGCATGTCAGTTATATCAACATCTCTTTCATTTTCATTTTTAAAATCCTTATTAAAATAAGTTTTATCTATAGAATGTCCTGCCATATTTCTACTAACAGTATCGAGTTTTCTAAATTCTTTATCAAAATCAATATATTCTACAGTACCTTTATCCTGAAAAATGTCATGACCACTCACTCGATCCATCTGTCTCCCATTTATCTTTGGTCGATTAAATTCTGATAGATCAATGTTAACACCTTTACCAAATACCATTTTCGTATGATCTCTCATACCAGATGCTCCATTAATAGAATGAACCCTTTGAGCGTAATGATATTCAATTCCTGGCATATTTTTTGTACCAAAGTTAGCATCACCAGATAATTCTTTTGTTGCTACATTGCCATTGGTATGATTCCTCAAATTAGCTTTATTCGCAAAGATATGAAAATACTGAGCGGCTCCTAATAAACTTGTTTCAGATTCAGGTACATCGTCATAAAATGTTCCACCTTCCTGTGTAAGAGTCAAATCACTTATACCGTAAACAATGCGTTGTGGCATGCAAACCCATAATAAACTAAACAAAATAATACTAATTATCGTCTGTTTCATCCAATTCATCTGTTATCCTTCTTTCTTTTTATCATTCGATATGAACCTTAATATGTGTTTTGATTCACATAAAAAGCCGATCTAACAATTATTTTAGGGTGAGCATTCCCTAGGTTAATCGTTCGCACAGCTCAAAATTAAATAACACAACAAAATATTACAATCCGTTTTATTTTTTTTCGTCATTTAACTTATACCCTCTTCATCACAATGATAACACTAGTTATCATTTTGTTCAACAATTGACAGTGTCTTTGTTTTTCAAACTTATATAACATAAACATTATTAATAAACAATTATTATTATGTACAAAAAAGGTGATGCGGATTTGAATAAATCCGCATCACCTTTTATCTTAATATGCTTTAGCCCAGTGCATCATATACTTAGCATCTTCACCGTTCCATAAATCTTTTACTCCTGTTAAATCATCGGCTTGGTGTTCAAAACTCCAACAACGGGTTGTCGCTCCCGTTTTTTCCTTAACTGCAGCCTCTACTTCTTTGTCTCCTGACCAGGGAGCAATAACAAATCCACCCTCTTCAATCAACGCATCAAATTCTTCTTTTGAATGTGCCACTCGTGTTTTGCGATCTTGTCGCTCTTTTGCTTGTTTAAACATAGCATCATGAATGTCATCTAATAATGTTAAAATACGTTCATTTAAAGTGTCATCTAACGGCATTTCGATTTTTTCCAATGTATCTCGACGTACAGCAATGACATGGCCTGCTTCAATATCTTTTGGTCCAATTTCGATACGTACTGGGTAACCTTTCATTTCAGCTTCACTAAACTTCCAACCTGGTTGTTTATCGCTATCATCTACTAAAACTGTCATATCTTTTCTTAGTGTATCACGTAAATCAAAAGCCTTGTCCAGTACACCTTCTTTGTGTTGTGCAATTGGAATAATGGCCACTTGTGTTGGTGCAATTCTAGGTGGTAAAACAAGTCCACGATCATCACTGTGGACCATAATCATGCCGCCAATCGCACGTGTTGTGATCCCCCAAGATGTCGTATTAACAAATTGTTCTTTTCCTTCTTTGTCTGCATATGTTATATCAAATGCTTCTCCAAAATGAGTGCCTAAATGATGTGATGTATTAATTTGTAATGCCTTACCATCGTACATCAATGTTTCATTTGTATAGGTTTTATCGGCTCCCGCAAATTTTTCACTCTCAGATTTCACACCTGTTACAACAGGGATAGCTAAAATGTTTTCACACACATCCACATACATATCTAAAATCATCATCACTTCTTTTTGTGCGTCTTCATAACTCACATGACACGTATGTCCCTCTTGCCAGAAGAACTCAGTTGTTCTTAAAAATGGACGTGTATTTTTTTCCCAACGCATCACACTCACCCATTGATTGTACAATAGTGGCAAATCACGATGTGAATGCACAATTTTACTAAAATGCTCACAAAACATCACTTCTGATGTTGGACGCACAGCTAATCGCTCTTGTAACTCATTGTCTCCACCATGCGTTACCCAAGCAACTTCTGGGGCGAATCCTTCCACATGCTCTGCTTCTTTTAACAATAAGTGTTCTGGAATTAACATCGGCATCAAAACATTTTCATGCCCTGTTTCTTTTAATCTTGCATCAATAATTTTTTGCATATTTTCCCAAAGTGCTGTTCCTGTAGGACGAACAATCATACATCCTTTTACACTTGAATAGTCACATAGTTCTGCTTTTAAGCAAACATCTGTGTACCATTTTGCAAAATCATCATCACGACTGGTAATCTGTTTTACAAATCCTTGTTTTTTAGCCATTTTTAATAATCCTCCTCTGTTTTAAACACAAAAAAACTCTACTTATCACAAGGACCAAAATTGGCGGTACCACCTTGTTTCAAAGTAGAGATTACTTTACAACTTAAGCGGATGATATAGGTATCCAACCTTTTATACTCCTGGTAGGTTCAAGGGGAACTCGATGAAATCTTCCACCAACTGATTTCTCTCTTTAATCGAGGTATTGTCCTTTACTAGTCCAATTTTCTATTCAACTATTGATAACGATAAAATCGTATCATCCTTAACTTTTAAAGTCAATTAAGAATTTACTTTTTAGCCCATTTAAAACGCCATTCCTTGGTCATATGTTTCCACGTCATAACTGGATGATACACGAGCATCCGTGGACCTGAATAACGCATGATTTTTTTCATCTGTTCTTGATACGTTTTCTTATAGCAATGAACTGGGCAAACATTACATGTTGGTTTTTTCTCACCAAATTGACAGTAACTAAGTCGTTGCATGGCGTAATCATGAATGTCCTGTTCCTCAATTTTATGACTGTCATCAGAAAATTGCTTGTAATAAAGGGCTATCATTGCACTTACCGTTTGGCGTTCAACTGTTATCTTTGGTCCATTATTTTGCGTCCTAACCATCACTACTCACACCTTATTTTTCTAAAATAGCCAGAAGTTTTTCACTGTTTAGTCTCTCTTTTCCATAAAAGAATGTGGCTAATGTATGGAAGACTTCTGTGTTTTTCCCACTTATATCATTTTCAACTTGTAACACGAGTAACGGTTCGTGTAAGCTCATACGTAGTAAAAACCAGCCCGAACCAAATTCGTTGTCTACATTGACACGAATTCCCTCATCGTTTTCTGGGTCAATCGAAAAACCATCCTGTTGAGTGACAACATCTGCCAGCTCCGCAATAACAGATTCTCCGTACACACGATAGTTATCACCACTTATTTTAAATCTTACCTCTTGCGCTTCAACAGGTTGTTTTAAATCAGCGATTAATTCACTCAATGTGGTGTTTTGTTTTTTTAGTTTCGGCAATAGCATAAGTATTTTAGCAATCACATACGCACCATCATCTAAAAAGTAATTTTCTTTAAACGCTGCATGACCACTTGTTTCAATTGCTAAAGGAGTTTCAACCCCTTGTTTATTTAATTCAATGGCTTTGTTGATGACATTCCGATACCCACATAAATAGCGCACTTGTTTCCCACCTAATTGCTCAATGAATACTTTTAGGTGACTAGATGTTGGAGAATTCGTCACAATTGTGCTATTAGGTGCTTCTCCTAACACAATATGTGCTAAGACAGCAATTAAATTATTTCGATTAATCGTTTCTCCTGTTTTATCTACTACAGCAGCTCTGTCCACATCTGTATCAAAGATGACACCTAAGTCAGCCTTCTCAGATAATACAGCTTGTCTAATACTTGCCATCGCTTCTTTATTATCTGGATTAGGAATATGATTTGGAAAATGACCATCTGGTTCTAAGAATTGACTGCCTGATGTATCTGCACCCAATACGTTTAATACCTTTTCAGCAAAGAAACCACCAGCTCCATTCCCTGCGTCCAGTACAATACGAAAACCTGACAAGGGCTGTTTTTCATTTGTCTCAGATTGAATTTTACTCACCATATCTGCAGCGTAAAGGCTGACAATATCTTTTTTGATGACTGTTCCTTTAACGTCTAACTCTGACTCATATGTGCCACTATGCGTCAAAATATACTCGATATCATCATGCTCTGCACCACCATTTTTTGAAAAAATCTTAATGCCATTGTAGTAAAATGGTAAATGACTCGCAGTAATCATAATGCCTGCATCTGAATCAAATTCTTCAAATTGAGTGGCCATAAACATCGCAGGTGTGGTTGATAGCTCGGTATCATAGACAAGCACATCTTCTTTTAGCAATGAATCGATTAACCCCTCTTTAATAGTATTCGCAGATAATCTACTGTCATGTCCTATAGCAATTTTTAACGGCCTATGTGTAATCCCTTTACGTTCTCTTAACCATTTCACGATACCTATCGCAATACTCGCTGCTTCTTTTTTAGTCAGCGTTGGTACAAACCCTTCTGCCTCAATTGCGACACCTCTAATATCTGATCCATTTTGTAACTGTGTTATGTCTGTCATATGTCACCCTCCAAATTAGTTTAAATAACTCGTTAATTGTTCGTTAATCTTTATCGCGTCCTCATCCGTTTTGGATATTAATACAATAGTGTCTGTTCCAGCAATGGTACCAGCAATTTCTTCCATATCCAGAACATCTAATTCTGCAGCAATCACATCTGCAGTCCCTAACAAGGTATTGATGATGTTCATAAAATGAACACGTGTCACTTTTGTCACTAAATCCTGAAAAACATCCTTTAATTTATCTTGTGGCAATTCTTCCTGATCTGGTAAAATCATGTACTTGACACGGCCATCTGCCGCGTGTGTCTTAACAATTCTAAGTTCTCTTATGTCACGAGAAATAGTCGCTTGTGTTGCTTCTATCCCATGCTCTTTCAATTGTTGCTTCAACTCTTCCTGACGCTCAATTTGTTGTTGTGAGATAATCTGCTTGATTAAGAGTTGTCGATTTTTCTTTCCCATGATAGAAACTCCCTTGCATTTTTATACTTTTTATTATACCAAATTTGAGTAAAAAAAACTTCGATTAATTTCCTATATTTAAAAGGATTAGCAATAGTAATATTTCCAAACATTTGCTATAATGAAACTATGTTTTATTTTGAATTCGTTGCATTGAAGATGAATAAATATGCTTAAAATATTAGGAGGAATAATATGAGTGAACAATTATTAGTGGCTCAAAGTTTGCATCAAGTCATTGGCGATGCCCTTACAATTGATGAAATTACAAACTTGCTAGAAAAACCAAAATCAGCAAAACTTGGAGACGTTGCATTTCCAGCCTTTTCATTGGCGAAAACAATGCGTAAAGCTCCACAAATGATCGCTTCAGATATTGCTGAACAATTAACATCTGATGACTTTGAAAAAGTTGAAGCAGTTGGTCCATACATTAACTTTTTCTTAGACAAAAGCAAAGTAAGTGAGCATACCTTACACGACATCGTAAAAGATCCTGAACATTACGGAGATGCAAACTTAGGAAATGGTAAAAAAGTACCAATTGATATGTCATCTCCAAATATTGCCAAACCAATGTCAATGGGTCATTTGCGTTCAACAGTTATTGGTCATTCATTAGGCCGTATTTTTGCCAAAATGAATTATGAACCCGTACGTATTAATTACATTGGTGACTGGGGAACTCAATTTGGTAAATTAATCGTTGCCTACAAAAAATGGGGATCTGAAGAAGCGGTTCGTAAAAATCCAATTAAAGAATTATTACGTCTTTATGTTGATTTCCATGAAGAAGCAGAAAAAGACCCAGAATTAGAAGTTGAAGGCCGTCTATGGTTTAAAAAATTAGAAAATGGCGATGAAGAAGCAACAGAATTATGGAAATGGTTCCGTGAAGAATCATTAAAAGAATTCCAATATGTGTATGACATGTTAGGTGTTGACTTTGATTCTTACAATGGTGAGTCATTCTATAACGATAAAATGGATGCTGCTATTGAAAAATTAAAAGAAAAAGACTTACTGAAAATTGACGATGGCGCTGAAATCGTTGACTTAGAAAAATACAACCTAAATCCTGCTTTAATTAGAAAATCTGATGGTGCTACATTGTACTTAACAAGAGATTTAGCATCTGCCTTTTACAGAATGGATAACTACGATTTCGCTCAAGCTTTATACATCGTTGGTGGCGAACAAAGTATTCATTTCCAACAATTAAAAGCCGTTTTAACAGAATTAGGATGTGAATGGGCTGATGATATGCACCACATTCCATTCGGTTTAATCACACAAGGTGGTAAAAAATTATCAACTCGTAAAGGTAAAATCGTTCTTCTTGAAGAAGTATTAAACGAAGCAATCGCTTCTGCTAAACAACAAA
The DNA here is from genome assembly GCA_052104115.1 of Vagococcus sp. Taxonomy (GTDB): domain Bacteria; phylum Bacillota; class Bacilli; order Lactobacillales; family Vagococcaceae; genus Vagococcus. The sequence goes on from JBQELZ010000027.1 coordinate 10,384, forward strand.
TTGAAGAAAAAAATCCAAACTTACCAAACAAAGACAAAGTGGCTCATGATGTTGGCGTTGGCGCGGTTATTTTCCACGACCTACGTAATGACCGTCTAAATAACTTTGACTTCACTTTAGATGAAGTGGTTCGTTTTGAAGGTGAAACAGGACCTTACGTTCAATACACATTTGCTCGTTCTTGCAGTATCTTAAGAAAAGCAAACTTCACACCAAATCCAGATACAGCATACTCACTAAATGATGAAGATAGCTGGGAAGTTATCAAATTATTACAAAGTTTCCCTGAAACAGTGATTCGTGCAACTGAAAAATATGAGCCATCAATTATCGCTAAACATGCGATTCAATTAGCTCAAACATTTAATAAATACTATGCACACGTTAAAATCTTAGCAGACGATGAGCAAAAAGAATCTCGTCTAGCATTGGTTTACTCTGTGGCTGAAGTGTTAAAACAAGATTTATATCTATTAGGATTAAATGCGCCTGAAGAAATGTAATGATTAGTTTCTCCACTAACGAATTCGTTAGTGGAGTTTTTTCATATAAAAAAAGCCTACGATGAGAAAAGTCATCATAGGCTTTTAATGATTTGTTAGCTTAACATTAACATTGCTGCAATCAAGATAACTAGGTTCAATGCCCCAATAACAAACATTGGTTTCATCATGAATTTTGTCCAAGTCGTATAGTTTACTTTAGACACTTCTAGTCCACCCATTACAACACCTGATGTTGGTGTAATTAAGTTAATTAACCCACATCCTGAAGCAAAGATCATTACCATTACATCTGGACTCAAGCCAATTTCTTTAGCCAAAGCACCCATTACAGGGATAGACACATATGCTAAACCTGAAGTAGATGGAATTAAGAATGATAAGAATAAGTAAAGGACATACGCACCAATAACGAATAAGATTGGTGATAATCCTGATAATACGCCTGCTGCTCTATCTAGAATGAATAAATCTAAGTAAGTAGTAGACATTAACACTGATGCTCCACGAGCCACTACGATAATTAATACAACTGATAACATATCTTTTGAACCTTCGATAAAGTTATCAATGATTTCTTTTTCGCTGAAACGGTTAACTAAAGCAACGATTAACGACATGATGAAGAACCACATAGCTAAGTCACCAAAGTACCAATCTCCAAAGCTTTCACCTGTTAATACAGCTGTCCAGCCATCAAAGATTTTAATGTCAAATTCTCCCCAAGGAATTAGAGACACAATCATAACAACGAAACAAATAGCAAAGAATGTTAACACTGTTTTATGTTTTTTAGTAAACTCAACTTCGCCACCCGCATCTTTACCAAAATGCTCATGCATGTCTTCTTGTTCTTGTAGAGATAAAATAGTAGAGCCTTTGTCGGCTTTTACTTTTTTAGCGTAACGCATTACGATAAAAATAGAATAAGCTGTTGTAACTGCCCATAATACTGTACCTAGTAATAAGATAACTCCAGTATTTGGTGTAATACCAATACCACGTAACGCATCCATTGCTACACCAGTTGAAAACGGGTTAACAGTTGAACCAATAACCCCTGAACCAGATCCTAACAAGACTGTACCAACCGCTACGATTGTATCAAATCCAGCAGCAATCATTGTCGCTGTTAGTAAACTATAGAATGGAATGGTTTCTTCTGCCATACCATAAGTAGAACCACCAATTGAGAATAAAATCATTAAAATAGGAATAATAATAAGTTCGTTTCCTTTTAATTTCTTAACAACGTTTTGGATACCAGCTTCAAGAGCACCTGTTTGAGTGACAATGTTTAAGAAGCCACCTAAAACTAAGATAAACACACAAATGTCAATAGCATCGCGGAATCCGTAGAATGGAGACATTACAATATCAGAAATTCTAGCTCCAACAACGTGATCCACCATATCTGCACCATCTTTAACAGCTTGTGGTGTAAATGTTTGCCCATTTAATAATTTTGTAATCAATCCTAAAGCGATAATAATAATAAACAAAATACTAAATGAGGAGAGCTCTTTTCTTTTCTTCTTTTCTTTTGTCATTTTGTTTGCGCATGATCTACCCTTTAGATCATGCTACTCCTTTCTTTTTATAGACAATTCATTAAACTCAATCCTTTAAAAAATCACTGAAATAAGCCATATCTAAGAAAGTTAATTTTTTTTGTACATATTTAATTTTATTCATTGACGTCAAACTTTTCATAATGGTACTCGTTGTTTCTCGAGTCGTCCCACTAGCTCGCGCAATGTCACTAATTGTGATAGGAAATGACAAGCCCATAAAGCCATCATCGTCCACCTCACCTAAATCTTTATAAATAATAGCTAATGTTGTTACAACTCGATGATTCGTGCTGTACATCGTACCTTTTTGGATTTTTGTCATCTGTGATTTTAAAATAGCTGATTGAGATTTAATCCATACAGTTAATTGATGCGTATTGTTCATCATCAATTCCTCAAAAACAGTAATAGGAATAGAAAACACTTCTATATCGGTATAAGCAACCGCAGAGTATGTATACTTAGAATCAGCAAACAAACCAATCCTAGGAAATAATCCCCCAGATTGAAGAAAATGCATATAAAAGAACGTGCCTGTTGTATCCGTTTTTTCTATCTTGATAACACCAGTTTTCAAAAAATATATTTTGGTACGTTCATCTCCTGAGTCGAATAGAACTTGACCTTTTTTATATTGTCTCAAAATACCATGAGTTTGAACTTTCTGTATATCATCATTAGAAAAATATCGGAAATCTTCCAGATGTTGATCAATCATAAATTTTCCCATTTCCATATTTTCTACCCCTAAACAGTTATTTCCTACATTTTGATAATTGTACCTACTGATTCTTCACCATTTAATTTGCCTAAACATTCCAATGATGTGATAATTGCTTGATCATTAGGATTGTTTTTAACAAATTGAATCGCTGCTTCAATTTTTGGTAACATGCTACCTGGAGCGAAATGTCCTTGTGCTTTGTATTCTTCCATTTCAGCAACAGTTACTTCTGTTAATTTTTGTTCATTTTCTTTACCATAGTTAATGTAAACATTGTCTACACCAGTTAAAATAACGAACATATCAGCATCTACTAAGTCAGCTAATTTTTCAGAAGCAAAATCTTTATCAATCACTGCCTCAACACCTGTAAGATTTTCCCCAACTACTGGAATCCCTCCGCCACCACATGAAATAGTGATCACATCATTGTTAACCAATGTGTTAATCGCATTTGCTTCATGAATGTCGATTGGTTTTGGACTTGCTACAACTTTTCTCCAACCACGACCTGAATCTTCTTTAAATGTCGCACCCGTTTCAGCTGCTTCTTTTTGGGCATCTTCTTCAGATAAAAATGGACCGATTGGTTTTGTTGGATTTGTGAATGCTTCATCGTTTTCATCTACAACAACTTGAGTTAAAATAGTGGCAACTTCTTTTGAAATACCAGCTTGTTTTATTTCATTTGTCATAGCATTTGATAGCCAATAACCAATACTACCTTGTGTCATTGCAACACAAGTATCAAGTGGCATAGCTGGATTTTTTTCAGAGTTTGCCGCTTGTTGTTGTAATAATAAGTTACCTACTTGTGGGCCATTACCATGAGAAATAATCAAACGGTAGCCATTTTTTACCAAATTAACTAAATGTTTAGATGTTTGAATTAAAGCTTCTTGTTGAGCTTGAGCACTTGCGTCATCAGAAAGAATTGCATTTCCGCCTAGAGCCACTACTACTTTTTTTTCCATAGATGAAATCCTCTTTTCAATTAAAATTATCTTTTAAAAAAGCAGCATGTTATATAAATAGCATGCTGCTTAGTCAGTTTCTATACGCGTGGTATAAATAGGTTTCCTAAAGTTGCAGCCATGATTGCTTTAATTGAGTGCATTCTGTTTTCTGCTTCTTCAAATTGACGACCATATTTGCTTCTGAATACTTCATCAGTTATTTCCATTTCAGCAACGCCGAATTTTTCTTCAACCATTTTTCCGTATTCAGTTTCAGTGTCATGGAATGCTGGTAGACAGTGAAGAACGATTAATTCTCCATCAGTGTTTCCAGTTTTTTCAACCATTTCCATGTTAATTTGGTAAGGTTTTAATAAGTTAACACGTTCTTCGAACTTGTCTTCTTCACCCATTGATACCCAAACGTCAGTGTAAAGAACGTTAGCATCTTTAACTGCTTTGTCAACATCATCAGTAATCATTAATTGGCTTCCAGATTCTTTTGCAAATCCTTCTGCATAATTAACCACTTCTTCAGTTGGGAATAATTCTTTTGGTGAACAAATTCTTACGTTTACACCTAACATAGCTCCAGTTACTAATAAACTGTTTGCCATGTTGTTACGTCCATCTCCAACGTATACTAATGTTACGCCTTCTAAACGGCCAAAGTTTTCTTTAACTGTCATAAAGTCAGCGATCATTTGTGTTGGATGCCATTCGTCTGTTAAACCATTCCATACTGGAACGCCTGAATGTTCTGCTAATCCTTCTACTACTTCTTGGCTGAATCCACGGAATTCGATACCATCAAACATGCTACCTAAAACTTTAGCAGTATCTTCTACTGATTCTTTTTTACCTAATTGGATATCATTTTTACCTAAGTATTCTGGATGAGCACCTAAGTCGATTGCAGCTACTGTAAAGGCAGCTCTAGTACGAGTAGATGATTTTTCAAATAATAATGCAATGTTTTTTCCTTCTAAGTAACGATGAGGGATTCCACGTTTTTTAAGATCTTTTACATGAATACCAAAGTCGATTAGGTACTCTAATTCTGCTCTTGTAAAGTCTTTTTCTGCTAATAAACTACGTCCTTGAAAAACTGATGTCATATTTTTCTCTCCTCATTTTATATTCATTTATTTTTATGTCTTAGATGTTGTAATTCTTAGATATCTTCACGATCTAAAGGCATACTCATACATCTTGGACCACCACGGCCACGAACTAATTCACTACCTGGTACATAGTTTAATTTAACGCCAGCTTCTTCTAATAATTTGTTAGTGATAGGGTTTCTATCGTAAACAACTACTTCACCTGGTGCAATTGTCAATGTGTTTGATCCATCATTCCATTGCTCTCTTGCAGCTGCAGTTAAGTTTCCTCCACCACAACGGATTAAGTGAACTTTATCTAAGTTTAAGTATTTACATAAAATATGTTCCAATGTATCTTCTTCACGAACAATGTCTAATTTTCCATTTTCGCCTTTAGAAATTGAGTAAACAGTTAAGTCGCCTTCGATTTCTGGGTGAATTGAGAATTTATCATGGTCAACCATTGTAAATACAGTATCTAAATGCATGAATTTACGGTGTTCACCGATATCAAATCCTAAGATATGTTGGAAGCCAATGTTTTGGTCAAAGATATTTTTAGCCATTTCTTCGATTGAAGCAGCGTCAGTTCTTTGAGAGATACCAACTGCTAATACGTCTTTAGTTAATACTAACTCATCTCCACCTTCGATACGAGTTGGAGCTGTACGTTCATAAACGCGAGGGATATCTTTTCCAGCAAAACGTGGATGGAAATCAAAGATAAATTGTGCAAAAATTGTTTCGCGGTTACGAGTTTCTGCATACATACGGTTGATTGACACACCATGTCCGATTGTAGCAAATGGGTCACGTGTAAAATAAAGGTTAGGCATTGGATCAATAACGAATGGGTAAGATGATTCAACCATATCAGTTAAGCTGCTTGCATCAAATTCTGGTAATTCAACTTTTTGCATACCAGCCATAGCTTTGTCGATTAACTCTCTGTTAGTTGGCAATGCTAATAATACTTCTTTAGCTTTTGCTTTAGCTGATTTACTCTTGATGTTTGCTTCTTCTAAATATTGGTCAACAAATTGTAATTTTACGTCTTCGTTGATTAATGCTTCTGCTGCTAAATCTTCTAGATAAAGAACTTCCACATCTTTTGATCTTAATAAATCTGTAAAAGCATCATGTTCTTTTTGTGCTTGTTCCAGATATGGTATATCATCGAATAATAGTCTTTCTAGATAGTCAGGCATTAGGTTCTCTAATTCTTTACCTGGGCGATGCACTAAGACTGTCTTCAATTTACCGATTTCTGAAAATACATTAATTGCTTTACTCATTAATAAAAACCTCCTATATATTTTGTTTACACCCATATACTAACAAATATATTTAGACTTATCGTATTAATCTTATCATTTAAAATGCGAAAGATACAACGAAAAAATGCTTATTGAATTTTTACCCACGTAAAGATAGCGTTTTCTTTTCAAAAGCTTGATTTAGACTAATATATATACTAAAAAAAAAAAAACTATTCAGTTACTTTTTGATGAGAATATTAAATCTTAATTAAAAACATCACTTATTATATATTTATCTTACGTTAATTGAAAAATAAATGTAGTCTAATTAATTAAAAAGAGTATTTCATTGAGTTTTGTAAGCACTATCACATAACACGGATACAAAAAAATCCAATTGTGATAAACATCACTTTCTTTAGAGAAAATGACTCACAATTGGACTTTCTACTATATAATGCTGTATTTGACTAGTGCTCATAGTCAACATATGTTTGTTAAAATTGAATAGATGTCGCGAGTTAAACTAAGTATTAAAAAATAAACGGTGTTTTTTTATCCTTATTCTGGATATAAATATTGAATAAAATAATTATAGACCTTTGTGGCATCTTCTTTATTGCGAGACATGATAAGAATGGTATCGTCTCCCGCTATACATCCCACTATTTCAGTAAAGTATGTTCGAATACTATCAATTAAGATTCCTACAACTTGACCATTTCCTGGGTGAACATTCAAAATATTGTTGTATTCGATTTGCGTTAAAGACACGCCTGTTTCTGATAATGTATGGATTAAGCGCTCTTCATCCGTTAATTTTTTTGTTCCCACAATGGTGTTGTGTAACACACGATAACAAAAAATACCTTCATTATTGCGACTTTTAACAATATTAAGCTCCTGAATATCTCGAGATATGGTGGCTTGTGTAGAAAATACCCCTTCTTCCTCTAGATGTTCGATAAGCTGATACTGATTCTTTATTTCATTTTCCGAAATAATGCGTTTAATGATCTCTTGTCTTTCCTTTTTATTCATCAATTTACTCCTTTCCGTTAGTTTAGCTCGTATACTTATCATTATAACAAATTCATACTAATTTAAAACACAAAAATAACGGATACATTTCATCTTTTTAACTGTTTTTTGCTATTTTTCATCTTATTATACTTAAAAATACCACTTATTAGACATTCATCACATTTATTTTGATATATGATTTTTATTGGACTTTTAGACAAAAAAATTGACCAAGATATCTCTTGATCAATTCATGTTTTCTATTTGATTAATGAAAAACTTTAAATCTGGCATCGTCTTCCATATACTCTTTTTCGCCTGCTGGTTCTTCAATAGATCCAAACACTAATTGTGCTCTTAATTTCCAAGAAGTAGGAATATCCCACTCTTTCGCTACAGCATCATCAATCAATGGATTGTAATGTTGTAAGTTAGCACCAATGTTTTCTTCAGACAAGGCTGTCCAAACATTGGCTTGTGCCATACCACTTGCTTGTTCAGACCAAATTGGAAAATTATCTGCATATAAAGCAAATTGTTCTTGTAATGACTTCACAATATCAGTGTCTTCAAAGAACAATATTGTGCCTTTTCCTTTTGCAAAGCTGTGTAATTTTGCTTGCGTATTGGCAAATGCTTCTGGTGGTGTCAAAGGTTTTAAGGCTTCTTCTGTCATACCCCAAACTTTTTTATGAGCATCGTCAAATAGTATGACTGCTCTTTGGGTTTGTGAGTTAAAGGCAGTTGGTGTATCTCTAACCACTTCTTTTACTAATGTTTCAACTTCTTTATCTGATAATGAAATTGTATTACCTAAAGCGTAAATAGAACGACGTGATTGTAATGCGTTAATAAATGCTGACATAATGTAATCCATCCTTTTTTGTTGTTTTTTTTAACCTGGATTCATCTTATCAAACTTACTTAAAGTTAGTAAAGTTTTATGCTCACTCTTTTAATAAAAAAAAGCCCGAAAGCTTTTTTTAGATTCTACTGGTCACAATTGCACCGATTAACACGAGTAAGACGCCTGCTAAAAAGTATGCCATTTCCTTCTTTGTCTTATGTTCGTGTAGTATCACAATCCCTCCAAATCCTCCAACTAATAAGTTAAGCTGTGAAAATGTAAAGGCTGTAGCTAAACCTAGCGAGCTTGTCGAAGCCATCAGCATAAACAAACTACCTATAGCAAAGGCAAATCCTGCCAATGTATTTTTCCAAGGGTAGAGTGTTTTATACTCCATTAATGGATTCTTCTTCGTTCGTAAAGCATAAATCAAATAGGAACCTAGTAATCCGCCCAACGCTTGCGGCACCATCAATCCAAATGTAAATTCTGCCCCACCCTCTATTTGAGCGTAATATTGATATCCTTTAGGAATAACTGAATATAGACCACCGCCAATAATAGCCAAACCTACCCCAATAAGACCTTTTTTAGCATAGCTCTTTTTCTCGTCTCCTTGTGACTCTTGAAAACTTGTTAATTTAGCACCATAAATAATAACAGATAACGTAACAAGTCCCACAAGCCATTGCTTGATGGTCTGCCATTCTCCAAACAAAGCAGCTCCAGATAATGTATTTAATGTCAATTGACCAGCTGCGACTAAAGGCACTGCACGAGAGACACCTAAAGATGTCATCCCATCAAATTGACCAAAATTAGCAACAGCCATCAATACACCACTAAACGCACCTACGACTAACATACCCGAGGAAATAACCGGATTAGTATAGAAGTAAATGCCTAGCGCAAAAATCATAAATCCCGTCATGGACCCTATTGTCTGTTGTTCAGTGGTCCCACCCATCTTTGCCGTGATAATACCAATTGAACCCCAAGCAAATGCAGGAATCAACGCCATTACATACATCATATGAATCAGCTCCTTTTCGGTTGTCTCAATATGACTCTCACTATACGAATAACAAATAATATATATACTATTATACCATTATATAGGACACAAATACGATATTTACATATTAAAAAAGTTCCCAACCTTCATCCAATTCAATCTCTTCTTTATCTACTTGTAAATATTGACCTTTAGACAAATCATCATAAAATATAGCTCTCGTCATATTAATATAAGGTGTGACGTACAAGTAGCCAAAACCAAATGTGACAATACCAAATATATGCCAACCTATAAAGCTAATGTCTAACCAAAATAACCGCTCTTTATGCCCATTCATCAATTCTCTGCTTTGAGTAATAAAAGATGTCGCATTGAGAGTTTTAACATCTGTGTGCGTGGCTAAATCTTTATAGATAAAATTAGCTTGAGAATATGAGTAGTGTTTGACGATACCTGGTATAAGCAATAACAAGGCCCATAATGATGCAAATAACTGGGTCAAGACATTGATTAATAATACGGGAATAAAGTCTCTTTGATTAAAAATTCGGAAGGACTGTTGATAGGCCAATGTTTGTTCTGAACCCTTTCTCACCACATCTAAAAACGTAAATGAAATCCCCACCGTTAATAATGTCAATAAAAAAGTTATTATCGGCTCTAGGACACGATTTGAGAGAACAACAGATAAATCAATTCCGAATATATTTTTACCAATCGGCGTGCTTAACCACACAATGATTCCTCCTAATATTTGTATCACAACTGGAACAATATTTAATAGCATCGCTTCTTTCCAACGCCCATTTAAAAGTCTTCTAGCTTCTTCTTTCATTTCTCTACTTGATTGATACATACTTTAACACTCCCTTGATAGATGTTTCATTAAGTTTACCATTTATTTTCCCAATAACAAATAACTAAACAATTATCGTTAATATGTTTAGTTTCAATTGAAAATCAAAAGCGAAAAAATGGTAAAATAAAAAAGTTTGTGGTAATTTAGACAAGGCATGAACATGCCATATGATAACTACTTTATACTATTTGGAGGACATACATATATGAAAAAAACACTTTTTATGACAATGCTTGCGACACTGTCACTAGGCCTTCTTGTCGGATGTGGCACAGATGAACAACCTCAAAAAAAGACAGGTGCGACTAAATCTGAAGATACTATGACATTAAGTTTTGGCGCAATGCCTGCTGTTGACAGTTTACCTGTTTACATTGCTGAAAAAGAAGGATTCTTTAAAGAAGAAGGTTTGGATTTACACTTGGAAAGTTTTAAATCACCCAAAGATAGAGATACTGCCCTAACAAGTAATAACTTAGATGGTGCAAACACTGATCTAATCGCTCTTAGTGCATATAGACAAGGTGGCATGGATGTTAAAATTGTCAGCCAATCTATCGGAACTTTTTCTGTTTTAACTGGAAACGATGACATTCAATCATTAACTGACTTAAAAGGAAAGACAGTGGGTTATACAAAAAATCAAGCACCCTATTATTTTTTAGATGAAGCTGTTGAAAAAGAAAACCTAGCTATCACAGATGTTGGCTATGAAGAAGTGCCACAAATTCCTGTACGAATCGAATTAGTGACCAACCATAAAATTGATGCAACAGTTGTTCCAGAACCTTTCAGAACAATTGGTCTCTCTCATGGTTTAAGAGAACTTGGAAACAGCCATGATTTAAACATACAATCGACAATTTTCGCTTTTACAGACACATCTCTTGAAAAAAATCCAGATGCGATTAAGGCTTTTTACCGTGGTTACAACAAAGGCGTTGATTACATCAATAGCGAACCTTTAGATAACTACTACAATGTTTTAAAAGAAAAAATTGGTTTTTCTGATGAAATCAAAAAAGATGTGACTTTACCTACTTATACACACGCCAAACAAATTGATGCAACCCAAGTAAAAAATGCGTTGGATTGGTCGAAACAAGAAGGCATTTATACCAAAGAATGGACAGAACAGGATATCTTGAGTCCTCTATTATCTGAAAAATAAACCATTCAATAGAAAGGACTTATTTTATGCTATCCATACAAGACATGACAGCCTCATATGACGAGACCATCATTTTAGACAGTCTTTCACTGACTGTTCAGCCTCATGACATTGTCTCGCTCATTGGACCCAGCGGTGCGGGTAAATCCACGTTAATGAATTGTATTACGTCTCTTCATCCTATTGATAAAGGGGATATATTACTGAACGGACAAGCCGTATCACCCAAAACACAAACCATCGGATGGATTCCTCAGCATTACGGACTCCTTCCATGGAAATCTGTTTATGACAATATTATGATGGGGCTGACGATAAAAAAAATTCCCTTATCAAAAACGCTAATAGAAAAAACGACTGACATTATCCAGGAGTTAGGATTGGATGGCTTGCTTCAACAATTTCCAAATCAATTAAGTGGTGGACAACAACAACGTGTCTCTATCGCTCGTTCTATGGTGATGAGCCCTGATTTGTTTTTACTAGATGAACCATTTTCTGCTTTAGATGCTATCACTCGTGAAAAAATGTAACACCTATTTCTCAATCAATGGAAACAGCATCAAGCACCGACTATTCTCATTACCCACGATGTGGAGGAGGCCGTCTTCTTAGGTCGACGCATTGTCCTACTATCAGGAAAACCAGGTCAAATTATACACGAATTTGACAACCCTAGTTTTGAGATAGAGCCACAAAAGAAACGACTGACTGATTCCTTCTATCACGTCACTAAACGTATAAGGGAGGCACTTGATTAACAATGAGGCAACAAAAACAGTGGGTCAGCACACTCATCTCTTTTCTTATATTAAATAGTTTATGGTGGCTAGCTAGCCAACTCATCCATCAAACTATGTTACCATCTCCTTTAGCTGTCTATGCTCATTTTGGAGACATGGACTTAAGCTTGATGGGACTTCATGTCTATAACAGCTTAATTCGTCTTGGGTGGGGCATGTTTCTTGCGACCGGTATTGGTTTTTTATTCGGTTTACTAATGGGACAATCAGAGAAGTGGAATTACTACCTCGATCCTATCATTTACCTCACTTATCCAATTCCTAAAATAGCTCTACTTCCTATCATCATGTTATTGTTTGGATTAGGAAACGTGTCTAAAATTATATTAATTACATTGATTGTGGTCTTTCAGGTGATTTTATCTGTCAGAGATGGGATTAAAAGTATCCCCCCTAGCTATTATCAAAATTTGACTGTACTAGGCGCAACAGATTGGCAAAAATTTTATACGATTACCTTACCCGCAGCACTTGCCTCTATTTTAAGCGCACTCCGTATTGCATTAGGAACCGCAATTGCCATTTTATTTTTTACAGAAGTCTATGGTACACAATATGGTTTAGGATTTTTCGTTATGGATGCATGGGCAAGACTCGATTATTTAGATATGTATTGCGGGATTTTAGTATTAAGCGGGGTAGCCTTTTTACTATTTCAACTGATTGATGTCTTAGAGAGACGTCTCTTAAAATGGCGTCAATTTACGTAAATATGATATAATGTACCTAACAGAAGGGGGATGGACACGATGTTTTCAACCTTTAAACAGTACAGACAAAAGAGAGCCGAGCAAAGAAAAGCAAAAATACGAGCAACAAACGATGCCTTACAGGCTAAAGGCAAGTCAAGAACAGCTGGTTGGGGGAAAATGGTGAACACAGGTTTAGGTGGTATCACCAGTCATCAAAACGCCTTTGACAGACAAATTTCTATCAGTGATATTCAAAAACAAGTAGCCAATAATGTGCCAAAATCGGATTTTGATACGCTACATAAATCATTTAATAATTGGTGGTTCAACTAAAAAGACTTCGAATCTTTTGATTCGAAGTCTTTTTACTCTATATGGGATGTTTCTTTCCAGTAGTCCTGTTGCTTTTGTTTCCAATAGTGCGTGTCTTCCTCTGTAATCTTTCTAATCACACGACACGGATTTCCAGCGGCAACAACATTTTCAGGAATCGACTTTGTGACAACTGACCCTGATCCTATCACTGAGTTTTGACCGACACTAACTCCTGGATTTACTGTGACACTACCTCCAATCCAGACGTTATCTCCAATAGTGATAGGCAAGCCATACTCTAATCCAGTTTTTCTAACAGTGGCATCAATTGGATGGCTAGCTGTGAGCAAACTCACTCTAGGCCCAAACATGACACCCTCGCCAATGGTGATAGGAGCAACATCTAGCATAATGCAATCAAAATTAGCATAAAAATAATTGCCAATACGAATATGTTCACCATAATCACATCGAAATGTAGGCTCTATGTAATAATGTTCTTGTGTTTGACCAAGTAACTCGCTTAATATAGAACGTCTTAACTCACTATCATCATCTGTTGTTTGATTAAACTGATGAGTGAGTAATCTGGCCCTCCTACTTGCTTGCTGTAACGCTTCATCACTTGCTCTGTATAAATCACCATTCAACATTTTCTCACGTTCACTTCTCATGACACTTCACCTCACCTCACCTTGTTACTGTTTTATTAATCTGATACTTTATGCCATAAATAAACTAGTGCTTTTTTCTCCAATTCTTGTATGAGTCTATGTGTATCTACCACTTCAGGTCCTGTCGTCTCTGAATATGTCTGTTCTAGCTCTTCTTTTAATCGACAGTATTTTTTCCGCTCTTCTGGGTGGGTCAACAGGTAGTCTCTAAACCCCAATTGTCGCCTTATTTCTTCTACATTGTGTTCTTCAAATGCATGAATGTATTGCACGAGTTCCCCTGTTTTTTTTCTAAAAAATTGTCGTCCAGACGTCTCTGTTTCACCAAAGTACGTATAGCCACATTGTGCCATATCCTCTACATGAAGAGAGTCTAAATCCCTGACAATTAACAAGATATCCATAATTGGGTACTTTTTGACATCAGAATACGAGCACCCAATTTGAAACATGCGCAAAAAATTAGCCTTTAATTCGCGTACTAATTGCTCCTTTTCTCGTTGAAATAACACATCCCATTCTTCTTGAGAGTGGGTATCATTGTAACTTGACATGATTTAGCCTCTCCTCTGTTAGCCATTTCTTATCTTACTCAATATCCATATACATCGTACCTGATGGCACTACTCTTGCCCCAAAAGGCATTAAAGCAAGTTGTGCTAATTTAAACGATTGCATCCCAAATGGAATCCCAATTATCGTTACACACAGTAACAAGCCACTGGTAAAATGAGCAATTGCTAATGGGATACCACTCACAATCAACCAAATAATATTTAACAACAACGACGTCCCACTATTGCTGTACACTACTTTTTTGCCAAAAGGCCACAAGCTTAATCCAGCCATCTTAAAGCATTGTAGCCCAATTGGAATGCCGATAATGGTAATACACCATAAAATACCTGCTAAAAACCATGAGACAGCTCCTGCTAAACCGCCTAATAATAACCAAATAATATTTCCAATACAGCCCATCGTCATCTCTTCTTTCTATACTTTTCTATATCGTCAATTATACAGATAATGCGTCTCATAATATAGGGACTATAGTCCTAATCTAAAAAAGTCTAGAGTCTTGGCTCTAAACTTTCTGAGTATAATAAGTCGTCATTTCTGATAGAATAACCTGTTTATCCTTATCCTTAGCAAAAGAATGCTCTATGCCATACTTATTTAATGTATATAAATCACTAATGGTTAAGTCAAATGCCCTGACACATGTCATGTACTCATCTGTTAACGTCACATTCGAAACGGTTCGATTATCTGTATTCAAACAAAAATGAACCCCATTATCCAACCATTCTTTAAACGGGTACTCATCAATTGATCCAATGGCTTTGGTTTGGATGTTGCTTGTTGGGCATCCTTCGATACAAATACCACGAGAGACACAAACATCTCGTGTTACCTTATCTCCCCTCATAGCAATACCGTGACCTATTCTAGTTGCACCGACTTCAATTGCCTCTAATATATTACGCTGACAACCACATTCACCGGCATGTAACGTCAATTGAACCGACTGACCAGACACAAAACACGTCACACTTTCTGTTAACTCTGTTAAGAACCCCTCTTCTTCTACCCCAGCCAAATCGATACCGACCACTTTTTCATGGTTTACCTCCAGGGCTTCTGTAAACATCGCTTGAATCTGATACACGTCTTCATCGCGCATGCCAATGATTAGGACATTACCAGTGATGGCATACAGACTTTCAGCGCGGGCCACTCCTTTTAAAACAGCCATGACTGTTTCTGACACCGTTAGACCTTGATTCATAGACAATTTAGGAGCAAACCGGATTTCAATATAGCGAACACCGTCTTCTACAGCTTGCTCCATCACATCAAATGCAGCCATTTCTAATGCTTGTTCTGTTTGCAAGTATGGCAAAACAAAACTAAAGCACATCAGGTAGTCTTCTAAATTTTGACATGACTCTGGTGCTTTCATCGCAGATTCGATGTCTTCTAAATTATCTGAAATTGACATGTATTGTTCTTTGGCAATCCGTTGAAGCGTTTTCGGACGGATAGAGCCATCTAAATGACAATGTAATTCCGCTTTAGGAAATGAGTGAACTATCTCTCGTGTTAACAAACTATCGCCTCCTTATAAGATAATGTTGTCCATCATTATAACGAGTTTTGACCACTTTGTACATCTTTCTTATGAATATTGTGGGTGATAAAGTCCCATTTTTTGGTCCATTAAGGTGGCATAGTGGTGACGGATAGCTTCTAATTCTGGAATATCTTCTTTTGTAAACACTCGTACTCGCTCATTTTGAGATAACTCGTGTTTTATTTCAGGAAAAAAATTTTCATACACTGTTGTATGAGGCAAAACACGATTATTGTGATCGTATTTTGGAGAAGAGACGAAAATAGTCAATCCAAAAATCAAAAACGTCGTATCCATATGTCGGATAAACTCAATTAAATGTGTCGCAATTTCATGATTACAAATGCCCTTTCCCCTATTTTCCAGATCAAAAATACGAAAGTTTTCTAAATAGATAAATGTGGTATCTGACAGGTCATTGGCAGACAAACCTGCTCCCATTAAAAAATCATGGTAGTCAATTGGATTCTGTTTGTAATGAATTTGACCAATGTGTTCATACATCGGACCAGTCTCCGTCACTTGTAAATCAAACTCAAACACGTGGTCAACCGTATCTGTCATGGGGATAAAGGATGTTGTGTCGCTCTTTCGGTAACGATAAAATGGATATTGATACATAAAAATACCTACTTTCTTGATAGATGCCTTATTTTTCATACTTTTTTAATTTAGGTTGTTTAAAACAATCTAACAGGTTCATTGTAGGACAAAGACATTGTAAAAGATACCCTCTTCCCTATTTTCCATCATGTGAGCGAATGCCACAAAAAAACCAGAAAGATACAGACTTTCTGGTTTTTATCATTATATGTGAGACGTTTTCATATATTAGGCGTTGTACGCTTGTTTAAATAAATTGACGATGTCTTCTTTTGTTCCTTTACGAGGGTTTGAAAAAGCATTGCCATCTTTCAAAGCATTACCTGCCATTAACTCAAAATCTTCTGGTTTTGCACCAATTGATTTGATATTCGCTGGTATACCAACGTCTTCAGAGATACGTTCTAACGCTTTAATGCCTTGTTCAGCCGCTTCCATTTTTGACAACCCATCGACATTTTCTCCTAAAAAGATAGCAATGTCACGGAAACGCTCTGGACTAGAAATCATGTTCCAACGTTCAACTGTTGGCATCAAGACAGCACAACATACACCATGTGGCGCATCGTATTGTCCTCCCAATTGATGGGCCATGGCATGCACATATCCTAAATCTGCATTATTAAAAGCCATACCTGCTAACAATGAGGCGTAAGCCATATTGGTTCTCGCTTCTACATCATGGCCATTTGCCACAGCACGACGTAAGTATTGTCCAATTAATTGAATGCCTTGAACAGCTTGGGCATCTGTTATAGGATTGCGATTTTCTGAGACATATGATTCCACACAGTGACATAGCGCATCCATACCAGTTGCTGCCGTAAGTTTCGTTGGCACATCTAACATTAACAATGGATCATTAAAAGACACAAGCGGCACATTACGCCAAGACACGACCACAAATTTTAAATGTGTTTCCTCATTCGTTAATACAGCATGACGTGTAATTTCTGAGGCTGTACCTGCCGTTGTATTCACTGCCATTAGTGGTGGCAATGGATGGTCTAGAGTTTCTATCCCTGCTAATTTAGTCAAATCCTCGCCATTGGTTAAAGCAATTCCTATTCCTTTACCACAATCATGGGCAGAACCACCACCCACAGTGATAATACTATCGCACTCATGCGTTTGGTAACATGCCACACCAGAAGCCACATTACGTAGTTTAGGATTTGGTTCCACTTCATCAAATATCACATAGTTCACACCAGCTGCTTGCAAACTTTTTTCTGTTTGCTTCACTGGGCCATCTTCCATTTGTCTTAAAAATGAATCTGTCACAATTAACACATTTTTCATGTGTAACATGTTAGCACGATCACCTATTTGTTCGATCACACCAGGACCAAAAAAATTAACGCTTGGCATCATAAAATCATAATTTGTTTTCATTTTTTTCGCTTCCCTCTTGTTTGTCTCACCCTATATAAAACGTATTGGTGGTTATTTCTATAGACCTAGTATAAACCTATTTAATTTCTAAATTGCAACATTAAGTTAGCCACTCTGGTAAAAATATCTAAATATCA
>JBQELZ010000028.1:0-24225 GCA_052104115.1 Vagococcus sp.
CTTTCTTTTTATCTACCTAAAATTTCTATTTACACAAAATATTTTACGCTATCCAGATTTTATTGAAATACGTTTTGACACGACAACAAAACGTATTATATCTGCTCTTTTTATCATTACATATATGACATCTTTTTTGCCAGTGGTCTTATACTCTGGCTCCTTGGTTTTTAATAAAATATTTAGAATTGATGAATTATTGGGGATAAAACCAATTGTTGCCATAGTTTTAGTATCAATGTGTATAGGTATTATCGGTGTATTGTATTTACTAATTGGAGGACTTAAATTAAGCGCATATAGTGACACTGTTTATGGGATTGGATTACTTATTTGTGGGTTATTAGTCCCAATGTTAGGTGTCGTCAAATTAGGAGAGGGTAGCTTTATTGGAGGTTTAGATTTTATTGTAACCCACACGCCTTGGCTATTAAACTCAGTTGGATCAATTGATTCAGCGGTTGTTCCATGGCCAACCTTGTTTACAGGAATGATGTTTAACAATTTATATTTTTGGTGTACCAATCAAATGATTGTACAAAAAGCGTTGTCTGGTAAAAATTTAGCAGAAGCTCAAAAAGGTGTGTTTATAGTAGGTTTTTTTAAAGTGTTTGCGGCATTATTTTTAGTGTTTCCAGGTATCGTTTCCAGAAATTTATTTGGAAATCTATTAAGTAACACTCCAGATGAAGCCTACCCTGCATTAATTACAGCTGTATTTCCAGAAATACTTTATGGCATTTTTGCTGCTGTTATTTTTGGTGCGATATTGTCTTCTTTTTCTGGAGCATTAAATGCAACGTCAACTTTGTTGTCTTTAGATTTTTATAAACCAATTATTAATAAAGAAGCAAGTGATAAACAAGTGACTAAAAAAGGTAAAGTAGTAACAGTATGCGTCGGAGTATTTGCGATTGCAGTTGCACCATTTATTTCATATGCTCCTGCTGGACTGTATCAATTTGTTCAAGAATTTAACGGTTTATATAATATGCCACTACTTGTCATTATATTGTTAGCTTTTTATTCTAAAAAGGCGACAGCCTATGCAGCTAAGGTAACAATTTCAATGCATATAGTACTTTATGCTTTATCGAAACTATTTTTGAGAGATATCCATTTTTTATATGTATTAAGTGTTCTATTCTTCTTAGACCTTTTTGTTATGTTACTAATTTCTAACTTGAAACCAGATGGAAGATTTGAGATAACGTCATTTAATACTAAAGTTGATATAACACCGTGGAAATACACAACGATTGTAAGCGTTCTAACTATTGTGGTTGTGGTTATAACGTATCTTGTATTTTCACCTATTGGATTTGCAAAATAATACTAAATTAGGGGATGGAAAATGATGAAGGAATTAATAGTTGGCGTAATAGGAGCGGGTCGTATTGGTAAATTGCATATTAAGCATCTCTTGCAGATGCCTCATGTCAATGTAAAAAAAGTAGTTGATATATTTGCAGAAAATATGCCACATTTTGAAGAAGAGTATGGTGTTCCGTTGTATTCAAATTTTGAAGATATTTTTAATGATGAAGATATTGATATAGTCTTCATTTGTACCCCAACAGATACTCATGTGGATATGATAAAGAAAGCAGCAGGAGCGGGTAAAGATATTTTTTGTGAAAAGCCAATTAGTTTTTCAGATAAAGAAACGCTTGAAACATATGAGATAGTAAAAAAATCAGGTGTTAAATTTCAAATTGGTGTAAATAGACGTTTTGATAAAAACTTTGCACAGGTGAAAGAACATGTAACAGAAGGATTAGTTGGAGATGCCCAGTTGTTACGTATTGATTCTAGGGATCCAGAAATGCCACCAATGTCATATATAAAATCATCAGGGGGGTTATTTTTTGATATGATGATTCATGATTTTGATATGGCTCGTTTTATTGTTGGGAGTGAAGTGACAGAGGTCTATGCTACAGGTGAAGCGCTAATTAATCCTGATATTAAAGGAATAGATATTGATACGGCGGTTGTAACACTTAAATTTGAAAACGGCTGTATTGGAGTGATTAGTAACAGCAGACAAGCAGTTTATGGCTATGATCAACGATTAGAGATATTTGGATCGAAAGGATCATCTCAAGCGAATAACGAGATAAAAAATACAGTCACTTTATCGACTGTAGAAGGAATTGAGAGTCAACAACCTTTGTATTTTTTCTTAGAACGTTACAATGATGCATACGTATTAGAAGTAGAAAAATTTCTGGATTCAGTTAGAAATGATACTGAAACAGTTGTATCATTTGAGGACGGGATAAAAGCTCAAAGACTTGCTTTTGCTGCTGATGAATCATTAAAGACAGGAAATATAGTAAGTGTAATAACGCTATAGAAAGAGGGACTTTATGAGGAAAACACTATTATTTATCTGTGAAACTGGTGTTAGTGCTGCATTATTTGTATCCAAAATGTTAGAGAGTATTCAGTTAAGAAAACTAAACATCAATGTGGATTATGCGCCAGTGTCTAGAGTACAAGAGAAAATAGAGTTAAAAAATTATGACTGTATACTACTATCTCCGCAAGTACATCGTTATGAAGAAGATTTAAATGTTTTACTAACTCAAACAAAAGAGAAATGTGTTATTATCGCCATCCAACCTGAAGAATTTATTATGATGAATGTAGAAAAGATATTGGATCGATTGTTGGAAGAACACATAGTATAAATACCGTTATAATTTATATCTAATATTATCTTCATAGTGACATGTTGTTACACTAGATTAGATGATGTATAAAATGTTGATTATGCATTAAAATAGAAATTTACATTAGAAATCTTATAAAGTCATTTTCTATCAGTTGATTTTATAAGATTTTTTTATTTGGATAAATACTGAAAATAAATAAGTGAATCAGTTGATGTCGAGCATATCAAGGGTTATAATGGGGTTTGAATTTTTGAGGAGAGTGTGGAGAAAATGATCTATTTTGATAATAGCGCAACAACCCAAATCAATCCAAGTGTGTTGGATACATATGTTAAAACGAGTCAGCGTTTTATTGGGAATCCATCAAGTTTACATAGACTAGGTGAGCAATCACATGTGATGTTAGAAAAATCAAGAGAGCAAATTGCTAACCAATTAGATGTTTTAAAAGAAACTATTTATTTTACAAGTGGTGGAACAGAATGCAATAACTGGATTATTAAGGGAACAGCTATTGAAAAAAAACCATTTGGTCAGCATATTATCTTGTCATCCATTGAACATCCCTCTGTGACAGAAACAGCGAGACAACTTGAACATTTAGGATTTTCTATTTCCTATGTACCAGTTAATAAAAAAGGCATTATTGATGTTAACGCATTAAAAGAGATGATCACATCTCAGACCATTTTAGTATCAACTATTGTGATTAATAACGAAATAGGAACGATACAACCGATAAAAGATATTAGTAAATTATTAG
This sequence comes from Vagococcus sp., assembly GCA_052104115.1. Lineage (GTDB taxonomy): Bacteria > Bacillota > Bacilli > Lactobacillales > Vagococcaceae > Vagococcus. Next base: position 3,445 of record JBQELZ010000028.1, read on the forward strand.
AAGAGCATCCAACCATTCATTTTCATGTTGATGCTGTTCAAGCAGTAGGTAAAATCCCGACTGAGGACTGGTTAACAGATCGAGTGGACTTTGCCAGTTTTTCATCACACAAGTTCCATGGCCCACGTGGTACTGGAATCATGTACTGGAAAAAAGGGTGTAAATTGGCTCCACTTCTTAATGGTGGTGGACAAGAAAAAAATAAGCGTAGTGGTACAGAAAACTTACCTGGCATTGTGAGTAGTGCTAAAGCAATGCGTTTGTTATTCGAAGACAGAGATAGAAAACAACTACACATGGAACGCCTGCGAGATTATTTAAGAGACTCAGTACAACAGTATCCAAAAGTAACAGTATTTTCTATAGACAGTAAAGAGCACGCTGCACCACATATTATCTGTTTTGGACTAAAAGGAATACGGGGGGAAGTATTGGTGCATGCTTTTGAAGAAAAAGAACTATTTGTGTCCACGACTAGTGCTTGTTCGAGTAGGAAAAAAAGCAATAGTAGTACCCTAATTTCGATGGGGGTACCAAGTGATGTAGCAGAAACGGCGATTCGAGTGAGCTTTAATGAGTCGAATACGATGATGGAAGTGGAACAATTTCTAATTGTTTTTAAACAATTATATGATAAATTTGATAAAATAAATTCTTAAGGGGAGACAGAATGAATTATACAGAAATAATGATTCGCTATGGTGAGTTATCAACAAAAGGTAAAAATAGACGATTATTCATTAATCAGTTATCTTACAATGTTAAACAAAGTTTGCATGAATTTCCTGAAGTCAAAATTCATGGTGACCGAGACAGAATGCATTTAATCTTAAATGGAGCAGACAATGTAGCTGTAATGGCAAGGCTGACACCTATTTTTGGTATTCAAAATTTTTCTCCAGTGATAAAGGTTGAGAAAGACACAGAACTCATGAAAGAAACAGCATTAAACATGGTGAAAGACATTTGGACTCCAGGTCAGACATTCAAGGTGCAAAGTCGTCGATCTGATAAACAATTTATTTGGGATAGTAACGACATGAACCGAGAAGTAGGGGGAGCAATTTTTACAGGCATCCCTGGTATTGAAGTAAAAATGATTAAACCGGATATCAGAGTAGATGTTGAAGTCCGTCAAGAAGCAGCCTATCTGTCTTGTCAAACAATTCCAGGAGCTGGTGGATTACCTGTTGGTTCTAGCGGGAAAGGGATGTTGATGTTATCAGGAGGTATTGATTCCCCAGTAGCCGGATACCTTGGTATGAAACGTGGTGTTGAGATAGAAGCAGTTCATTTCTTTAGCCCGCCGTATACAAGTGAAAAATCGCGTCAAAAAGCAAAAGATTTAACTGTTAAATTGACTCCGTATGTGGGAAGTATCCAATTTATGACAGTGCCATTTACTGAGATTCAAGAAGAAATCAAACGCTCGACACCATCTAGTTATTGGATGACAATAACACGTCGCTTTATGCTTCGTTTAACAGATAAAATAAGAGAGCAACGTGGTGGACTTGCTATTATTAATGGGGAATCTCTTGGACAAGTCGCTTCTCAAACTATGCACAGTATGTTAGCAATCAATGACGTAACCACAACACCAATTATTCGTCCAGTTATTACAATGGATAAAAGTGAAATTATTGAGATTGCTGAAAAAATAGATACGTTTGAGTTAGCCATTCAACCATTTGAAGATTGTTGTACAATTTTTGCACCACCTGAGCCAAAGACAAAGCCCAAGCTTGAAAAAGTGGTGAAATATGAAGGACGATTGGATGTTGAAGGTTTAGTTGAAAGAGCTCTGTCAGGATTAGTAATAGAAGAAATAAAATCAAGTGATTCATACCTCAATCAAACTACCGATTCAATGGATGAATTGTTTTAAAAAACTGTCAAAAAATTTTTGACAGTTTTTTTGTATCGATGCAGGTTAAAATAATAATTATTGAAATAAAAACAATAGATAGAGAGAGAATCAACATAGTGAAAAATAACGAATATTTATAATAAATGGAGAGAGTAGTGTGGCTAGTGTGAGATGATAAGGTAGTAGAAAAAGAAAGACATAAAGAACGAGAAAAGATTAAGGAATCATTTAAAGCAAACTCAAACAGTCAGATGGATAGTTGTTTGTTTTTTTATAGAGTTATTTAACAGTCATTTATATTGAAAAAAAGGTCACGGAATCAAATGATTATATTAGAATGTTGTAAGCGTATCCAAGTAAGATAATAAGATTACTGATTGTTTTTCACAAAGATATTGAAAAACAAAAAAAAAAGTGATACACTAAATGTGAAATTAGTCACAATTCAGGAGGGGCATAATGGAGATTCACAGTAAAAATAAAACAATTCCTAAAGCTACGGCTAAAAGGATACCTCTATATTTCCGCTATTTAAAAACATTGGATCAAAGTGGAGTAAAGAGAATAAAATCAAAGGAATTTAGTAACATGATTCAGATTCCGTCAGCAACGATTCGACGTGATTTTTCTCATTTTGGAGAATTAGGAAGAAGTGGTTACGGTTACGACGTGCCTTACTTAATTGAAGTATTTAGTACCATTCTAAACACTAAAATTGAAAAACGAATTGCATTAATTGGAGCAGGTAATCTAGGTAAAGCATTAATCAACAATAATTTTAGAAAAAATCCAAACTTAAACATCGTTGTTGCATTTGATTCTGACCCAAGTATCATAGGAACAACGATAAATGGTGTTAAAGTGGAAGATCTAAGCAAGATGGATGAGTTAATTAAAAAAGAGGGAATTACCACTGCCATTATGACAGTGCCAAGCGATAAATCACAATCTGTTATTGATGATATCGTTGATGCAGGTGTCACAGCCGTATTAAATTTTGCCCCAAAACGATTACGTGTACCACACAATGTACAAGTGCAGTACATTGATTTAACCACAGAACTTCAAACGCTTATTTATTATGATGAAAATTACAATGGAGCTGATTTAACATTGATGCCTTAATTATTAGGCATCTCTTTTGTTTTTATCGAGTGTATTGATTATACTGAAGAGGATAAAACTAAAAGGAGTGTTTAAGATGAAAGTGACATTAAAAGGCGAACCAGTAGAATTAGCAGGTGTACAACCAAACGTAGGAGATGTAGCACCGGATTTTGATTTGTTAAGTTTAAAGGATGAGCGTGTGTCTTTAACAGACTTAAAGAGCAAGCCAGTTATCATTAGTGTGGTTCCAGATATCGATACCAGTATTTGTGCACTTCAAACAAAACGCTTTAATCAAGAAGCATCATCGTTAACAGAGATTCATTTTGTGACGATTTCAAATAATACAAAAGAGCAACTTGGTACTTGGTGTGCAGCAGAAGGTGTTGAAATGACGATGCTACGAGATGAATCACTTGAGTTTGGTGAACGTTACGGCTTGGTCGTTCCAGCTATCGGAAAATTGGCTCGTGCTATTTTTGTTGTGGATAGAACAGGTAACGTTGTGTATGAAGAAATTGTACCGGAGATTTCACAAGAGCCAGATTATAACGCAGCATTAGTTGCAGCAAAAAAACTAATTTAGTTTGACGATTGCCAGTATTCATTGTAAAATGAAAAAAATGAGAAATGCTTAGAGTAAGAGGAGTAACACTTGAAAAAGTTTTAGAAAGAAAGTTCTTGGCTGAAAAACTTTCCTTGGCAAAGTGTGAAGGTAGCTTAGGAGCAGAGATTATCCGATTCGTGATCGTTACCTCACTCCAAAGTGATAATGCATTAGTCATTATAATCTAGGTGGTACCGCGAGTAAATTCGTCCTAAAATAGAAATATTTTAGGGCTTTTTTGTTTTAGTTTGATAAGAAAGGACAAGATGATATGACAGAGACAACAAATAATTTAGCGCCAAAGTTTGACCCAAAATCAGTAGAAGAGGGACGTTATGAAAAATGGTTAGAAAAAGGATTATTCAAGCCTAGTGGGGATAAAACAGCAGAGCCCTATTCTATTGTTATTCCTCCACCAAATGTAACAGGAAAACTTCATTTGGGTCATGCGTGGGATACAACATTACAAGACATGATTATTCGACAAAAGAGAATGCAAGGTTTCGATACATTGTGGTTACCAGGTATGGACCATGCAGGAATCGCCACACAAGCAAAAGTAGAAGAAAAACTACGTGGCCAAGGGGTCACACGTTATGATTTAGGTCGTGAAAAATTTATTGAGACGACAAAAGAATGGAAAGAAGAGTATGCAGGACATATTCGTGAACAATGGGGGAAACTAGGATTATCTCTTGATTATTCTCGTGAACGTTTCACATTAGACGATGGTTTATCTGACGCTGTAAAAAAAGTCTTTGTGACATTGTATGAAAAAGACTTAATTTACCGTGGTGAATACATTATCAATTGGGACCCACAAGCGAAAACAGCGTTATCTGATATTGAAGTCATCCACAAAGATGTTGAAGGGGCATTTTATCATATGTATTATCCCTTGTCTGATGGGAGCGGGAAATTAGAGATTGCTACAACACGTCCTGAGACGATGTTAGGTGATACAGCTATTGCAGTTCATCCTGATGATGATCGATACAAACATTTAATCGGTCAATCTGTTATTTTACCATTAGTTGAAAAGGAAATACCAATTATTGGTGACCGCTATGTAGAAATGGAATTTGGAACAGGGGTTGTGAAAATCACACCAGCTCATGATCCTAATGACTTTGAAGTAGGAAATCGTCATGACTTACCTCGTATTAATGTGATGAATGCAGATGCCTCTATGAATCACTTGGCTGGTAAATATGAAGGCATGGACCGATTTGAAGCACGTAAAGCAGTCATTAAGGATTTAGATGAGCTTGGTCTATTAAAAGGCATTGAAAAAATGACTCATAGTGTGGGACATTCTGAACGTACAGGTGTTGTGGTAGAACCACGATTATCCACACAGTGGTTTGTTAAAATGCAACCACTTGCTGAAATGGCCATTAAAAATCAAGAAACAGATGATGCGGTTGAATTTTATCCACCACGCTTTAATCAAACCTTCTTAACATGGATGGAAAACGTTCATGATTGGGTGATTTCACGCCAGTTATGGTGGGGCCATCAAATCCCAGCGTGGTACCATAATGAAACAGGGGAAATGTATGTGGGAGAAGAAGCACCCACAGATAGTGAGAACTGGACGCAAGATGAAGACGTGCTAGATACGTGGTTTAGCTCAGCGTTGTGGCCATTTTCAACAATGGGTTGGCCAGAAGAAGGGGCAGAAGACTTTGACCGTTACTTCCCAACAAATACCCTTGTAACAGGATATGACATCATCTTTTTCTGGGTAAGTCGTATGATTTTCCAAAGTTTAGAGTTTACAGACAAACGCCCATTTGATAATGTTCTAATTCATGGACTTATTAGAGCAGAAGATGGACGTAAAATGAGTAAATCTCTTGGAAACGGGATTGACCCAATGGACGTTATCGAGCAATACGGAGCGGATGCTTTGCGTTGGTTCTTATCAAACGGCTCGACACCAGGTCAAGATATGCGATTTAGTTATGAAAAAATGGATGCATCTTGGAACTTTATCAACAAGATTTGGAATGCATCACGTTTTGTCCTAATGAATCTTGAAGGCTTTGGATTTGAGGATATCCAATTAGAAGGACATAAAACGGTAGCAGACGAGTGGATTTTAACTCGCTTAAATGAGACCATTGATCGCGTTACAGTATACTTTGATCGTTTCGAATTTGGTGAAGCAGGTCGTCATTTATATAACTTTATCTGGGATGATTTCTGTGATTGGTATATCGAGATGAGTAAGGAAGTTCTTTATGGTGAGGATGAGGCACAAAAGAATATGACACGAAGCATTTTGACGTATGTATTAGATAATATTTTAAGATTATTACATCCAATCATGCCATTTATTACAGAAGAAATTTGGGAAAAACTTCCTCATGAAGGTGAGTCTATTGTCATTGCTGCGTACCCAACAGTGAATGATGCACTAAGTAACCAAGTGGCTGCTGATGGGATGGAAGTGTTGAAAGAATTAATACGCTCAGTTCGTAATAGTCGTGCTGAAGTGAATACACCATTGTCTAAACCAATCACATTGTTGATTAAACCAACAGATGAGAAAGTGAAAACATTCTTAGAAGCGAATACGAATTACATAGAACGTTTCTGTAACCCAGAAGAATTAGTGATAGCCAATGATATTACAGCACCAGAAACAGCTATGGCAACTATGATAAGAGGAGCAGAAATTTATCTTCCATTAGAGGGCTTAATTAATATCGAAGAAGAGATTGCACGTCTTGAAAAAGAACTAGACAAATGGAACAAAGAAGTAGAACGCGTGCAGAAAAAATTGGCGAACGAACGATTTGTTTCAAGTGCTCCAGCGGCTGTTGTTGATGGTGAAAAAGCCAAAGAAAAAGAGTATTTAGAGAAACAAGCAGCTGTTACAGAACGTATCCAAACATTGAAAAAATAAACAAAAAAGGTGACCAGAACATGACGTATGATGAAACAGTAGCCTGGATTCATGACCGCATTAAGTTTGGTATCCGTCCAGGATTAATTAGAATTGATGCTTTGCTAGAAAAATTAGGAAATCCTCAACACAAATTAAAGACAGTACATATTGGTGGCACCAACGGAAAAGGGTCAACCACTACGTTTCTAAGATGCTTGTTAGAACAACAAGGCTTAACGGTTGGGACATTTACATCTCCATATATTGAATCCTTTAATGAACGCATCGCTATTAATGGTGTACCGATTCCAGACGCTGATTTGGTAGAAATGGTTGATAAGATAAAACCGCTTGTTGATGAAATGGATGACAATGAATCTCTAAAAAATGCCGTTGAGTTTGAAATTCTAACAGCAATCATGTTTGAATACTTTGTTGAAAAACAAGTTGATATTGTGCTTGTTGAAGTAGGGTTAGGGGGACGTTATGACTGTACAAATGTCATAACTCCTTTGGCTTCAGCTATTACAACGATTGGTTTGGATCACATTGATATTTTAGGAGAGACCTTAGAAGAAATAGCGGCTCAAAAAGCTGGTATTATCAAAAAAGATGTTCCAGTTGTATTAGGAAAGCTAGATGAAGTGGCGTACGGAGTTATTGCAGCAGAAGCGAGTGAGTTAGAGAGCCCTGTTTACAGGTATGGCAGAGACTTTAGTAGTAAGTATTTAAAACCAGCTGATAACTGGGGAGAACTGTTTAATTTTCGCTCTAGTCGGATTGATTTATCCCATGCAAAAATCGGCATGTTAGGGAAGCACCAAGTAGACAACGCAAGTGTAGCGATTCAGTTGTTTGATGTGGTATCAGAAAAAATGGGGATAACGGTCACAACAAAAGACATCCAAAAAGGGTTGTCACATGCATTTTGGCCAGGCCGAATGGAAAAAATATCAGATGAGCCACTTATCGTGTTAGATGGTGCCCACAACGATCATGCGATGCGTGTCATGGTAAGCAATCTGAAATCAGAGTTTCAAGGCAAACACATCCACACGATTTTTGGTGCTATCTCAACCAAAGACATTCGCTCTATGGTGCGGGACTTAGAGGGTGTCCCTGAGCTGGATTTAAAAGTGACCACATTCGATTATCCAAGAGCGTTCACAGTGGCTCAATATGAAGAGTTAGGGTTAGAGGCATATGAAAATTGGCAGGAAGCTTTAGCTGATGTATTGAAAGAACTAACAGGGGATGATCTGATTCTAATCACAGGATCTCTTTACTTTATTTCTCAAGTCAGAGACACATTATTAGGGGGCGTATAGATGGAAAAAATCAGTGGTGTTATTTTTGATATGGATGGATTAATCTTCGATACCGAAGCAGTATATAGTAAAATGAATGTACAAGAAGCACAGCGCTTTGGACTAACCGGTTACGATGAAGCATATTACTTAACAGAAATTGGCTTAAGCGAAGAAGCGGCGTATAAAAAGTACTTTGAAGATTTTAAAGATGTACCAAAAGAAACAATTGCTGGTTTTATTCAAGCTAGTAGAGATGCCTCGTGGGAAGTATTAAAAGAAAAGGGTGCTCCTCTAAAACCTGGAGTTTTGGAGCTTGTGACTTATTTAAATGAACATAAAATACCAAGTATTGTAGCATCTAGTAATAATCGTGCTGCGATTGAAGCGTTACTAGAAAAAGCTAACTTGACACACTTATTTTCAGATATCATTTCTGGAGATGAGGTCACTCATGCGAAACCTCATCCAGAAATTGTGGAAAAAGCAGTAGCCAAGTTGCGAACATTACCGAGTGAAACGATTATGCTGGAAGATTCAGTAAATGGGGTGAGAGCATCTTACTCAGCCCATGTTCCTGTGATTATGGTGCCAGATTTAATTGCACCTGATGATGAGGTAAAAGAAAAAGCTTATAGAATTGAGTCAGATTTGTTCGATGTATTAAACTTTATAAAAAATAATTAAATGAACAGCCTCCTTTTTACGTATTTTTATATGTGAAGAGGAGGATTTTTTAGTGATGAAAAACTATTCAGAAGATGTCCTACCGCGTGAAAGATTTTTGAAATATGGTGTAGAAGCTTTGTCTCATCAAGAATTATTAGCAATTATTTTAAGAACTGGTTCAAAGAATAAAGATGTGATGTCTTTATCATTAGAATTACTCCATCATTTTGAGAGTTTATTCGAACTTAAAGCAGCCAGTTTAGAAGAATTGACGGATATAAATGGTATTGGACCAGTTAAAGCCATGGAGTTACAAGCGACAATTGAACTTGGCAGACGTTTTTCATTGTGTCATCAAATAAAACTGGGACAAATTGTATCAAGTCAAGCAATTGGCGAACAACTCGTACTAGAGATGGCAGATTACCAACAGGAACATTTGATGGCTTTGTATCTAAATAGTAAAAATGAAATGATAAAAAAAGATACCATCTTTATAGGGTCTGTAAATCAATCCATAGCCCATCCAAGAGAAATTTTTAGAGGAGCGGTTAAATGTTCCGCAGCTCGAATGATACTTGCTCACAATCATCCTTCTGGTAATCCGGAGCCGTCACAACAAGATGAACGATTTACAAGTCGATTGATAGAGTGTGGTAAATTAATGGGGATTGATATTTTGGATCATCTTGTAATCGGTAACAAAAGTTATGTTAGTTTTAAAGAAACGGGGAGAATATAGAAAAAAAGGTGATTATTGGACTTGCAATTAAAGAACAGTTGCGTTATGATTAATTTGTAATTTGATTTTGGATTTCAATAGAAGTTGTTTTACACAGATTCTGACACCTCTATCGACCGAAAGCAAGAATTACAAAATATCATTATGTGCTCAAGGCACGAGGAGGAAGCAAACATGGCTCAAGGAACAGTAAAATGGTTTAACGCTGAAAAAGGTTTTGGATTTATTCAACAAGAAGAAGGAAATGACGTATTCGTACATTTCTCAGCTATCGGTGGAGAAGGATTCAAAACATTAGAAGAAGGACAAGCAGTATCATTCGATATCGAAGAAACTGATCGTGGACCTCAAGCAGCTAACGTTGTTAAAGCGTAATTAGTTTAAATAAAAAGTGTAAGTAGTTTGTCTACTTACACTTTTTTTGCGTTTATATATAGATAGAAAACACACGAGAGAGTGTGATACTCTTTCGTGTGTTTATTGGTTATTTTGTTTCCAGTACCATTGGTAAAATCATTGGATGACGCTCTGTTTGCTCTACCAAGAATGGTTCAATTGCTCTGATGATGACTTCATTTAACATCTCTTCGTTACAATCTGGTTTTTTCAAGGCTTTACGAATCGCATTAAATAGGATACGTTGTGATTCTTGAATCAACTCACCAGACTCTCTCATGTAAATAAAGCCACGAGATAAGATATCCGGACCAGCGACAATTGTTTGTGTGTCGTAATTAACTGTGGCAACAGCTAACACTAACCCATCCTCTGATAAGATACGACGATCTTTAAGCACGATATTTCCGATATCGCCAATTCCATTTCCATCTACATACACATCATCTGCATGAAAATGACCAGCACGTCTTGCTGAATCACTTGTTAAGGCTAAAACATCTCCATTTTCTAAAATAAAACAATTTTCTTTAGGGACGCCTGTTGCTTGTGCTGATTGTGAATGGACATTTAGCATGCGGTACTCACCATGTACAGGAATAAAGTATTTAGGCTTTAATAAACGTAATAGTAGTTTTTGTTCTTGTTGGCCACCATGTCCTGATGTATGAATATTATTTACTTTCCCGTGAATAACGTTTGCTCCAGCTTCAGATAATAAATTAATCAAGCGATTTACGCTTGTTGTGTTTCCTGGAATTGGAGAACTAGAGAAAATCACCGTATCATCAGGTTGTATTGAGATTTGTCTATGGGTTCCATTGGCGATACGACTTAAAGCAGCCATTGGTTCACCTTGAGAACCTGTACATAGAATCATGACTTCATTTGCAGGGTATTTATTAATATCTCTGCCATCGATAAATGTATCATCTGGTACATTTATGTACCCTAATGAGCGTCCATTTACCATTGCGTTTTCCATACTACGACCAAACACCGCGATTTTTCGTCCAGTCTTAACAGCAGCCTCTGCTGTTTGTTGTAAGCGGAAAATATTTGAAGCGAATGTCGCAAAAATAACACGACCCTCTACTTTTTCGATGATTCTTAAAATAGACTCACCAATAATTTTTTCAGACTTAGTGAACTCAGGAATTTCAGCATTGGTACTATCTGATAGAAGACATAAGACACCTTCTTCTCCAAGTCGAGCCATTTTATGTAAGTTAGCCGGTTCACCAACGGGAGTAAAGTCAAACTTAAAGTCTCCTGAATACACGATATTTCCAGAAGGAGTTTTAACAATGACACCATTTGCTTCTGGGATACTATGTGTGGTTCTGTAAAAACTAACTGTTGTTTTTCTAAATTTAATAACAGAATCTTCATTCACTTCATGTAACTCTGCATCACGCAATAAACCGTGTTCATCTAGCTTATTACGGATTAGAGCCATAGCTAGTGGCCCTGCATAGATAGGGATATTCGCTTGACGTAAAAGAAAAGGAATCCCACCAATATGATCTTCGTGACCATGAGTGATAACAAGTGCCTTTACTTTGTTGATATTTTTAATAATGTATTGGTAATCTGGAATCACATAATCAATTCCAAGCAAATCATCTTCAGGAAATTTAATCCCTGCATCAATCATGATAATTTCATCTTGAAATTGAACCCCGTATGTGTTTTTACCGATTTCTCCAAGACCGCCGACGCCGAATACGCCAGTTTCATTATTTTTAATTTGGACTTTCATGTCTACTCAAACTCCACAAGTTTGAAGTCAGCATTTTCTTTTTCGTACTCTAAATGGTTGCCTTCTAATTCTTGTATTAGTTCGATGTTATAAGGGGTATTTTGTTCTAATAATCGTCTAGCTGTAACAGGCGAGTCTGCCTCTATGTAAAGAGACAATGTTTTTTCTCTTTGAGGACTATAAGCTTTGTCTTCTTGGTAATAAATTTTGTAAATCATAATAAATTCTCCTTATCTATAATAAAAGTTATTTGCTAATTTATTTTTAAACACAACAAACTTAGGTGTGTCTAGCACCTATTCAATAATATAATTTCGCTATAAAAATTGCGTTTACAGCGATATGAAACCTCTATTTGTTTCATTTATTTTTAGATTATTCACCGTCTCGTTTTGGGAGTTGTGTTCTCCAACAATTAGACTTATTTTATCATAATTAAATGTGTATGTATAGAAACAATACCTATTAGTAAGAGTGATGAAATAAACCAGTGGTAGCTATAAAGGTAGGTTAACTGAAACGGTAAAGACTATTTTATACAAGTAGAGTGTGATAGAGTATAAGAACGATGCAAAGAAAGTAGGGAGTCAAATGAAAACCATGTGGCATTATGCCAAGGAACAAAAAAATTATTAGTCTTAAATTTTATCTGTGTATTAGGATTTATTATGATAGAGCTAGGCTTACCAACATTACTCGCAAAAATGTTAGATGTGGGAATTGCCCACAATGATATGGCGTATGTGAAACAGGTTGGACTCTGGATGATTGGTTTAACTATTGTTGGTATTTTACTAAATCTCAGTCTATCAGTCGTTGGTGCACGGATTAATACAGGGATTGTCAAAGGAATGAGAGAGGACATGATGGAGAATATCCAACACTATTCTCATCAAGAATATGAAAAAATCGGGATGTCTTCTTTAATCACACGAACAACGAATGATGCCTTCCAAGTGATGGTGTTTATGGGAATGATGCTAAGAATAGGATTTATTACTCCTATTATGTTTGCCTCAAGTATTTACTTAGTGATCCGAACGAGCCCGTCGTTATCCGTCTTTGTTTTTGGTGCGTTACCATTTCTATTAATCGGAATTATGATGATTGGCAAGTTATCCGAGCCATTGTCCAAAAAACAGCAGAAAAATCTAGATAGCATTAATATGATATTAAGAGAAAATTTAACGGGATTGCGAGTGATTCGTGCCTTTGTGAATGAACGATTTGAAGAAGAACGATTTGAAGCAGTCAATGAAAAGTATGCAACTAGTTCAAAGAGATTGTTTAAACTAATGGCATCTGCACAGCCGGCATTTTTCTTTCTATTCAATCTTATTATGGTACTAGTGATTTGGTTTGGAGCTCTTCAAATAGATGCCGGTAGTTTAGAAGTGGGGAATTTGATTGCTTTTATCGAGTATATTTTTCATGCCTTGTTTTCGTTTATGATGTTTGCCTCTGTTTTTATGATGTATCCAAGAGCAGCGGTATCAGCCAAACGTGTACAAGAAGTGTTAGATTTAGAACCTGCGATTAAGGATAAACCTGATGGCGTAACAGTAACAGAGACACAAGGAGTCATAGCCTTTGAAGATGTCTCATTTGCCTATCCAGGTAATGCTGAAAGCCCTGTGATTCGGGATGTCTCATTTACGGCAAAGCCTGGAGATATTGTGGCTTTTATTGGTAGTACTGGAAGTGGGAAATCAACACTGATTCAATTGATTCCAAGATTTTATGATGTGTCACGTGGTACCATTAAAATTGATGGAGTGGATGTGAGGGAGTATAAACTATCTGCCTTGCGTCAAAAAATTGGGTATATTCCACAGAAAGCGCTGCTTTTTTCTGGAACAATTGCTGATAATTTGAGGTATGGTAAACCTGATGCGACAGAGGAAGACATGAAAGAAGCGCTTGATAGAGCGCAAGCAACAGATTTTGTGTCGAAGAAAAAGTTAGGGTTAGATGAGCCCATCACAGAAGGTGGGTCTAATTTTTCTGGGGGACAAAAACAACGCTTAGCCATGGCACGTGCCTTGATACGTAAACCGTCTATTTATGTGTTTGATGATAGTTTTTCCGCATTGGATTATCAAACAGAATCTAGATTAAGAATGAGATTAAAAGAAGACACGACAGATGCAACGGTGCTGATTGTGGCACAGCGTGTTAGTACAATCATGCATGCAAATCAAATCATTGTATTAAACGAAGGAGACGTGGTTGGAAAAGGGACACATCGTGAGCTACTAAAGACATGCCCTGTGTACTATGATATTGCCTCATCTCAGTTAACAAAGGAGGAGTTAGCATGAAAGAGTCATTAAAATCATTTAAACGACTGTATACATACATATCTCCTTACAAAGGAAGCTTCTTTCTAGCGTTGCTTTTAACGATTCTAGCGGTAGTCATGAATGGATTACTTCCTTATGTGACAGGACTACCTACGACACGTATTGCGGCAAATTTAAAACGGGGAGAAGGCTTGGATTTTTCATATATCTGGCAGATATTAGTGGTCATCTTTTTGATTGGACTGATTTATAGTGTAGCCAGTTTCTTTGCGCAACTTTGTATGACAAATGTGGTACAACATAGTATGCGAGATTTAAGAAAAGATATCGATCAAAAACTAAACAGATTGCCCGTTTCCTACTTTGATACGCATCAATTTGGTGATATTTTGTCAAAAGTAACGAGTGACGTAGATGCTGTAGGAAATGCGATGCAACAAAGTTTTATCCCAATTATTAACGCCTTATTAGGTATTGTGATCTCCATTGTGGCTATGCTTTATATTAATGTGAAGTTGGCAATGATTGTGATGCTAGTCATTCCTTTGTCGATACTCGTATCTAAGCTAGTGGTGTCTTTGTCTCAATCTTATTTCGGCAAACAGCAGGCTTCTTTAGGGGAGTTAAATGGATTTGTTCAAGAAAATCTAACAGGCTTTAGTGTACTCAAATTATACGGACGTGAGGACTAGACGCTAAAGGAATTTAGAGAGGTAAACAATAAACTAACGTACAATGGATTCCGAGCAGCGGCTATTTCTGGCTTGATGATGCCCTTAGTTAATTTGATGACGTACAGTGCTTATATTGGTGTAGCCGTGTTAGGGTCTTTTTATATTATACAAGGCACACTGTTGATAGGTAATTTACAGGCGTTTATTCAATATGTTTGGCAAGTGAATCAACCAATGGGACAAATCACCCAATTGTCCTCTGTTTTACAAAGTGCGTCAGCCGCAACGACACGTGTATTTGCCATACTAGATGAAAAAGAAGAAGAGTTGAATGAACAGGATAGACCATTACCAGATGTGGTTCAGGGAGATGTAACATTTGAAAATGTGTCATTCAGTTATGACCCAACTCGTCCATTGATTCAACAGTTAAACGTGTCAGTTAAAAGCGGACAAACAGTAGCCATTGTGGGGCCAACTGGTGCAGGGAAAACGACGTTGATTAATCTATTAATGCGGTTCTATGATGTCACAGAAGGCTCAATCAAAATAGACGGTATTGATACAAAAGAGATGAAACGCAGTGACGTTAGGTCTTTATTTGGTATGGTCTTGCAAGATGCCTGGCTTTATAATGACACCATCAGTGAAAACATTCGTTTTGGCAAGTTAGATGCTACAGATTATGAGGTAGTAGATGCGGCGAAAACAGCTAATGTTGATCACTTTATTCGAACGATGCCAGATGGATATGAAATGGTGATTAACGAAGAAGGGGATAATGTTTCTCTTGGTCAGAAACAATTATTAACGATTGCCAGAGCGGTGATTTCGAACCCCAAAATTTTAATTTTAGATGAGGCCACAAGCTCTGTTGACACAAGGCTTGAGGGGTTGATACAAAAAGCAATGGCAACAGTCATGGCGGGAAGAACAAGTTTTGTGATTGCTCATAGACTGTCGACGATAAGGGAAGCAGATTTAATACTGGTGATGGATCAAGGAAATATCATCGAACAGGGGAATCATGACGAATTAATGGCTAAAAAAGGATTTTATGAAACGTTATATAATAGTCAATTTTCCGAAGAACAAGAATAAAGAGAAAAGAGGATTCCGTTAAAGGAAGTCTCTTTTTTATGTGAATCAATGAAACGAGTGACTGTTCTTTATCTAGTTATAGGTTGCTTTATATGGAGATGAGTTGTATCATTTTAATGTTAAATTTTAATGAATTTATCTCTGTACTAATAGACCAGAGTTTCATAATGTGTGTATAATTATATTTTATGCATTTACTATCATATATTATAGTTTTGTTGTTATTTTTTATGTTTAAGTCTATTAAAAAGGATATATTAAAAATATTTACTAAAAAGGATGTTTACTAGGATGAATGAGAATATTGCGATATTAGTACCGTGTTACAATGAGGAACAAACAATAGAGAAAGTAATAGTAGATTTTAAAAAAGAGCTACCTGATGCCACCATCTATGTCTATGATAATAATTCAACAGATAATACTGCGAGTGTCTCTAAAAAAGCGGGTGCTGTTGTAAAAACGGAATTTAGACAGGGAAAAGGTAATGTTGTTAGAAGCATGTTTTCTGACATTGAGGCTGATTATTATATCATGGTAGATGGTGATGATACGTACCCAGCTGATGCTGTTCATCAGTTGTTGGATTCTTTAAGAAATGGTAAATCAGATATGGTTATTGGAGACAGACTCTCTAATGGAACATATGCGAGTGAGAATAAACGTAGTTTTCATGGGTTTGGAAATAATTTAGTAAGAGGCTCAATTAATTTTTTATACAAATCGAATATTAATGATATTATGACTGGCTATAGAGGGTTTAATAAATATTTTGTAAAGAATTTTCCTGTATTAAGTCCAGGATTTGAAATTGAAACAGAATTAACCATTCATTCTGTGGATAATAGTTTTTTAATTGAAGAAATCCAAATTGATTATCGAGATAGACCAGAAGGCAGTGAGTCAAAATTAAACACATTATCAGATGGGTATAAAGTATTAAAAACGATTATGGTCATGTTAAAAAATTCAAAACCGTTGTTTTTCTTTTCACTCATAAGTTTGATATTAGCCATTCTATCATTGGTAATTGGTGTACCGATTATCGTTGATTATGCGGCAACAGGTAAAGTGGATCGATTTCCTTCTGCCATCTTATCCATGGGAATTATGTTGGTAGCGCTAGGAGGATTTGAGTGTGGGTTAATATTGGATACAATCAGAACCAATCATAAAAAAACCTATTTTCTTTCATTGCTGCATTGGAAAGGACAACATGAATAATGAAAGAACTATCACATATTGAAGTAGATAGACTAGTCATTACACTCGTCACAAGCTTATTATATTTTCCAATGATCTATTTATATTATGGTGTAGAAAACTTTAACTTAGGCCATTTGTTTTTATTTCTAGGATCAGCAGTGACTTCTTTTATTTTATTCCATAAAACGATTTACGAAATGATGATAAAAAAAATGGTGTTCGCATTAATATTGAGTGTTTTTTGGTTAATTTCAAGCGTGAAAGATATCTTATCAGCGACTGAATTTTCCATTTTAGGATTTATCATTGGATTGTGTTTTTATACAATACTCTTTTACTTGGTACTGAATTTCTTTTGTAGGCCTTATGAACGCTATAAAAAAGGACGACAAGGGCTTAAAAAAACATCCATTCATATGAGTTATTATGTGGTACTATGCCTAGTGATTGAGGGTGTATGGTTCGTTTATTGGTTAGCTTTTAGACCAGGGATTTTTACGTCCGATTCCTTGGATCAATTTGGACAAGCACTAGAGCTAAGGTCATTAAATTCGTGGCATCCAATTATACATACGTTATCACTTAGAGTCACATACACCTTATTTTCTACAACAAATGCTTATTTCTTTATCACGATGACATCGACAGTTCTTTTCATTGTTTTCGTATTAAATCGATTAAATAAACTGGGATTGCCATATGTAGTGTCTACATTGATTGCCTTGTTTTATGCCTTTTATCCAATTAATGGATTTTACATGAATACTTTTTGGAAAGATGTGCCGTATTCCGTTTTGATGCTGGTCTATACATACCTCGTTTTTGAGATGTTTGATACAAATGGAAAAAAATTGAAAAATATCACTTATTTAATCAGTTTTTCTTTGGTGACATTCCTCTTATTAGAATTTAGAAAAAATTCTTTATTGATTGTATTGTTGCTAGGGATAGTCATGTTGTGGCACTATAAAGAACAATGGAAACGTTTGGTTTTAGTATTCTTTGTTCCGTTGCTGTGCCACTCGATAATTCAAGGGCCTGTTTATCAACATCTTGGATTTATAAAAAGTCCTAAAAGTGAAGCGTTGGCAGTACCAATGCAACAAATAGCAGCTACTTATACACTTAATGGGTGTATACCAACTGAATCTAAAGCCTTTTTTAATAAAATATTACCTGAAGAGGAATGGTCGACTAACTACGATGAAGTAACAGTTAATCCTTTGAAATTCTCAGATAATTTTGATAAAGAGTTTGTAGAGGATAACATGGGAGCCTTTTTAAAACATTGGGCCAAAACATTACGTTTTAACTTTCGGACATACGTGACTGCATATTTGAAACAAATGCGTGCGTTCTGGCAAGCGGGGTTGCCGGATGATTTTAGAGTGTATTTGATAAATAGTTGGCGATTCGCTGATACGTTCTCATTTGACACTGACTATGAAAAATATACAGAGCAGTTTACCGATACACAGCCTTATTTATCAAAGTCAGATTTTGACAAACTAGTAGGGAGTGCCAATAAACGCTTAGATAAAACACGTGATAGCAATAGTAAAGGATTGAAAAATAAATTTGATTATCTAGCAGAGAGAATCAATAATCAACCAAAATACTTTGCAAATCCAGGGTTCATTGTTTTACTATTATTAATTGGAGTGTTCTCAGCAATTTTAACGAAGCGCTCTATTTTATTTTTACCGATTTTTGTTAATTATTTAACCCTACTTTTAGCAGCTCCGGCCACGGATTTTAGATATCTATATAGTTCAGCATTTACGTTGCCGATTATTTTGATTATGTTAAAAATAGAAAAAAAGTGTGAGTAGTCATCTGACTACTCTTTTTTTTCGGCATCAAATCTTTGCAAAAATGGTTTGTTTAAAGTAGAATAAAAAAATCATATAAAGATCGTTATTTCAGATTTTTTAAGTGATTGTTGAAGAATAATCACTGAGGAACCTTTACTTCCTATGATGTACTTGTCATTTATTTAAAAAATAAGAGGGGGAAACAAAATGACAACACTCATCACTGTTTTAGTGGTTCTGATTTTTGCGGTATTTATTTACGGCTTTTATCAGTTACAAAAGCGCCATATGGCATTCTCAAATCGAGTATTCCTATCATTAGGTGCAGGTATTATATTTGGTTTATCCATTCAATTTATTCTAGGATCAACGAGCGAGACGACCTTGAAGGCGATGGATTGGATTGGTATTGTCGGAAATGGGTATATTTCATTTTTACAAATGTTAATTATGCCGTTAGTGTTTATATCTATTGTAGGAGCTTTTACAAAGATGAAAGCGTCTAAAAAGTTAGGGAAAATAAGTGCGTCTGTCTTGACAGTGTTACTCGGCACTACAGCCCTATCAGCTTTAGTAGGTATCGGGACAACCATGCTTTTTGGGTTACAAGGTTCGACTTTTATTGAAGGGTCAGCAGAAACCGCTCGTATTGCAGAACTAGCTGAACGACAAGAGATGGTAACAGATTTATCAATTCCACAGCAAATCGTGTCATTTATCCCGAAAAATGTTTTTGCTGATTTTGCAGGGACACGACCAACCAGTACAATTGGGGTTGTTGTATTCGCCGCATTTGTTGGCGTGGCTTATTTAGGAGTAAAACGAAAAGCACCAAAAGAAGCCGATTTTTTTGCTAATTTAATTGATAGCTTATATAAAATAATTATGCGAATTGTGACGCTAGTATTACGATTAACTCCATATGGCGTCTTTGCGTTAATGACAAATGTGATGGCAACAAGTAATATTGATGCCATTATAAATTTAGGCAAATTTGTTTTAGCATCTTATACGGCTTTAGCTATTGTGTTAATCCTTCATTCTCTTATTTTAATGGGAGTGAAAGTGAATCCTATTACATTCTTTAAAAAAGCTTTTCCAGTGTTAAGTTTTGCGTTTACATCTCGGTCAAGTGCAGGAGCATTACCTTTAAATATTGAAACACAAACAAAAGCGTTGGGAGTCGATGAAGCGACTGCTAACTTTTCTGGTAGTTTTGGCCTATCAATTGGTCAAAATGGATGTGCAGGGGTTTATCCAGCTATGCTTGCTACTATTGTTGCACCAACTGTTGGAATTAATGTATTTAGTATAGAATTTATTCTGATGTTAATCGCAGTTGTAACAATCAGTTCCTTTGGAGTTGCGGGAGTAGGTGGTGGAGCAACATTTGCCTCGTTGATTGTTTTAGGATCAATGAATCTACCAGTTGCGATTGTGGGTCTCGTTATATCGGTTGAACCATTGATTGATATGGCTAGAACGGCTGTTAATGTGAACGATAGTATGTTAGCAGGTGTTGTAACCAGTCATTATATTAAAGAGTTAGATAGAGATGTCCTAAATGATGGAACTAAAATGATTGATGTTCAGGCATAGAGTGTTCTGAATAGGATAAAAGTAAGGTGAATCCACCTTACTTTTTTTTATAACAAATATGCTGATTGATATAAGCTATAAATTGGGAGAAGGAATTAGTAGCTCATTTTGAAAATAATTTTAGAGACTGTCATAGATATAAATAACTTGTAAATGAGATATTGATTAGTAAAACTGATAAAATTGATATGTAAGGATAATTGATTAATTAATAGTTAGAGTAAAAAGTCAAACTTGTTATTTTTAAACGTTTAATTTGAAAAAATTAAATGTTTTTTTATGATAAAAAATAGAGAACGTAACCAACGATAATATATGAAGTGTTTGTGATTTTTTTATGTGTTTAAAAATGCATATATAGTGTTATTTAACTTTTTTAAGACTCATTAGGCTTGTTTAGTTTATAAAACCTTGATATGATTGAATATATTTTTATATAACGCTTGTTCGTTATATGGGTTTTAATATCTAAAAATAATACACAAATAATTAATGTATGATAAAAGGAGTGAGAACATTTTTATTTAATCGTATTTTAAAAAAATGTACAAAATAAGGGGGATTTAAATGGGGACGACTAAAAAATTCATGACACTGTTTATGACTGTGTTAATCATTGTTGGGCAAACAATAGGAAGTATAACAGTATTGGGAGATGTTTTATTTTCAAATGATGTTCTAAATTGCAACATTAAGTTAGCCACTCTGGTAAAAATATCTAAATATCA
>JBQELZ010000029.1:0-18308 GCA_052104115.1 Vagococcus sp.
ATATTTAGATATTTTTACCAGAGTGGCTAACTTAATGTTGCAATTTAGAAAATATCTTTAAATACATCCTCAGCTGATAATCCATCAGAAGTGAAAATTAAGTCTTCGTTAAACATTTGTGGACCTCCTTTCGTTTGTTTATGTTTGTTTATGTCTAAAATATACTCTTAAAAGAAACCGTTGTCAACTTTTTGTGTTTGTTTTTTTTCGTTATTGACTTAAAAAAGGAAAAAAGATATAATGAATCCGTAAACAACGAACAAAATCAAACAAAGTTGTTGAGGGAAATTGAGATAAATCGAATAAGGTGGTGAAAAGTTGTTAAAAAGTGAAAGATTATCAAAGATTATTGAATTAGTTAATAAAGAGGGAGTTATATCTGCAACACGTTTAATAGAAACACTTAATGTTTCAGATATGACAATAAGAAGAGATTTAGATGAGCTAGATGCATTAGGAAAATTAGTGCGTGTACATGGTGGAGCTCAAAGTATTAACTATCAAAAATTAATAGAGTTATCTCATGATGAAAAAAAAGAGATTCATATTAATGAAAAAATAAATGCAGCAAGGAAAGCAGCACAGTGTATTTCAGAAGACGAGACTATTTTCTTTGGGCCTGGAACAACAATTGAAACAATAGTTGATTATCTTGAAGTTACTAATTTACGAGTTATTACTAATAGTTTGTCTGTATTTGAGAAGTTTCAAAATAAAGATAAAGACTATGAGATTTATTTAATAGGTGGGAATTATCGGAAAAAGACACGTACATTTGTAGGTAGTATCGCTAATGAGATGCTAAAAAATTTGAAATTTGATAAGTCATTTATTGGCGTTAATGGTATTAGTGAAACTGAAATTTCTACTTATAACATAGAGGAAGGTAGTAGCCAAAGGATTGCTTTGGATAACTCAGTTATGAAAATAATTGTGGCTGATCATTATAAGTTAGATAAAGAGGATTTTTATCAGTTTTATGGATTGGATGATATTGACAGAATTATTACAGATGACAATATATCATCAGAACAATTAACAAGATACTCAAATCTTGTTCGAATAAACTAAAAGGAGACAGAACGATGACAAAAAGAATTGCACTTGGAGCAGATCAAGATGGGTTTGAATTAAAAGAAAAAGCTAAAAAAATGTTATTAGAAGAAGGATACATAGTCACTGATTTAAGTGAAGAAGCATCGACAGATTTTGTAGACTCATCTTTAGCAGTGACACATGAAATACTAGACGGAAAAGCAGATTGTGGTGTGATGTTTGATGGTTACGGAGTGGGATCTTATCTAGCAAGTAATAAAGTACAAGGCATGATTACGGCAAATGTAACAGATGAAAACTCAGCTAAGATGACAGCTGATCATAATAATGCTCATGCGATTTCGATTGGCACCAAAATAGTTGGAGAAGCATTGGGATTAGCACTGGTTGAACATTATGTACATTCGGGCTATTCAGGTGGTAGACATCAGGTTCGAGTAGATATGCTAAATAAAATGTTATAAAAATAAAAAGTGAGGTAATGAATAATGATAATTGCATTAGGTTGTGATCATATAGTAACAGATGTAAAAATGAAAGTTTCAGACTATCTAAAAGAACAAGGTCATGAAGTAATAGATGTTGGTACATACGATTTTACACGTACTCACTATCCTATTTTTGGTAAAAAAGTAGCAGATTTAGTGACGACCAAACAAGCAGATTATGGGATCACATTATGTGGGACAGGAGTGGGCATAACGACATCAGCCGCTAAAAATAAAGGGGCTAGAGCTGTGTTGGTTAGAGATGAAACAACAGCTAAATATGCGAGAGAACATTTAGATGCAAATATTCTAGGCATGGGTGGTAAAATTGTTGGGTTAAATTTAATGTTTCAAATTATTGATACATTCTTGAATACAGAATTTATCGGAACAGAAGCAGATAAGCATATTATTAGTAAGATTGATCAATTGATTACAGAAGAAACAGACAGTGTGTCTTCTGAAGATATGTTTAAAGATGAGATAGTGAAATGGGACGAAGGGTATTATCACGATTAAGGAGGACGTATCCACATGATATTGACTGTAACGATGAACCCATCTGTAGATATCTCTTATCAGATACCACATTTAAATCTAAATGATATTAACCGATTACCTATAACTGATGTTAGAAAAACAGCTGGTGGGAAAGGGCTAAATGTAGCTAGAGTATTGAAACAGACCAATCAGCATGTCGGCGCAACAGGAGTTATAGGTGGTACAACAGGGGAGTATATTGTATCAGAGTGTAAACAAGCAAATATTGAGACTCATTTTTTAGAAGTACAAGGTGAGTCTAGAAATTGTGTGGCTATATTACATGACGGACAGCAAACTGAATTGTTGGAAAGTGGCATGAGTGTTTCTAAGCAAGATGTGATGTCCTTTTTAACACATTATGAAACACTGCTTCAGTCTGCTGAACTTATCACGATATCTGGTAGTGCTTTACCTGGTTTCCCCAATGATTTGTACGTAAAGATGGTTGATATGGCTAATAAATATGAGAAAAAAGTAATCCTTGATGCGTCCGGAGTCCAGTTAAAAGAGGCGTTATGCGCTCCAAAAAAACCTTTTGGAATTAAACCAAACACGAGTGAATTGAGTGACTTGCTAGATATACCAGTTCTGGATACGAAAGAAGGGATTATTCAAGCCTTGAATATGCCTTTGTTTCATGACATTCCACTGATACTAGTATCTAGAGGTGAAAACGGAGGAGTTGCGAGAATAGGCGACCAGTTTTATGACATTAGCATACCTAAAATAAATGTTGTAAATCCAGTAGGCTCTGGTGATTCCACGGTAGCGGGAATAGCGTATGGTTTAATCAATGGATATAAGGATACAGAGTTACTTGCTTATAGCATGTTGTTTGGCATGTTAAATGCGTTAGAGCAACAAACAGGTTGTGTTGATTTAAGTAAAACGAATCAATATTTGCCAGATATACAGGTAAATAGAATGTCCTAATAGAGTTAGATAAAGAAAGAGGTTTATATATGAAAAAAGAATTGTCTCAAGGTAAACTGAACTATATGACCCAACTATCATCAAAAGAAGGAATCATTTCAGCTTTGGCTATTGATCAACGTGGTGCGTTGAAAAAAATGATGGCGGCTAATGGAAAAGAAATCACACAAGATTTGTTAGAAGAGTTTAAAGTGATTATTTCAAAAGAACTAACCCCTTATGCGTCTTCTATTTTATTGGATCCAGAGTATGGATTACCTGCGTCTAGAGTTCGAGATAAGGAAGCTGGCTTGTTATTAGCGTATGAGCAAACTGGATATGATACAACAAAAGTTGGTCGTTTGCCAGATTTATTAACGACATGGTCTGCTAAAAGAATCAAAGAATCTGGGGCAGACGCTGTTAAATTTTTACTTTATTATGATGTGGATGAATCAGATGACATTAATGAGCAAAAGAAAGCATTTGTTGAAAGGATTGGGTCAGAATGCATGGCAGAAGACATACCATTCTTTTTGGAGTTACTGTCTTATGATGCAACTGGTATAGAAAATAATTCAAAAGAATATGCAGCGATTAAACCACATAAAGTGATTAGTATGATGAGTATTTTCTCTGAAGAGAGATATGGTGTAGATGTATTAAAAGTAGAAGTACCAGTGAATATGAATTATGTAGAAGGATTTGGAGACGAATCCATCTATACAAAAGAAGAAGCAAAACATTATTTTAAAGAACAAAGTCATGCAACACAATTACCATTTATATTTTTAAGTGCAGGTGTTAGTGCGACGCTATTTCAAGAGACACTTGTTTTTGCGAAAGAATCAGAATCTTCATTTAATGGCGTACTTTGTGGCCGTGCTACTTGGGCAAATGGTGTGAAAGAATATGCAGTGGGTGGCAAAGAAGCTGCCGTTCGTTGGATGCAAACTGAGGGAAGAAAAAATATAGAAGAACTGAATGAGGTTGTTAGCAGAACGGCAACATCATGGTTTAATTAAATAAAAAGCATCAAAAACAACTTGTTTTTGATGCTTTTTTATTTTTATAATATCTATACCAATTAATAAAACAGTTGACAATTAAACTGTATAAGGTTATTATTTTAATGTTTCTATAGTAAGTATACCAATTGAAAGCGCCAGACCTATCTAATTAGGTGACGAGGAAAGAACTTATCGAAATATTCGGCGGGTAGTTCTAGGGAATGCACTCTATAGACTGAGCTAAAAAATAAGTGGTGACACTTTAACAAAGGCGACAGTCAGGCATCAATAGAAACGAATACATGTGAAAGTTGGAAAAAATATGTGCGGAATTGTCGGAGTCGTTGGAAGTCAGAATACAAAACAAATTTTATTAGAAGGATTAAAAAAATTAGAGTACCGAGGATATGATTCAGCTGGGATTATGGTTGTAGATGGTCAACATCATTATATAGAAAAAACAACGAATCGTGTGGCTGATTTAGAACAATTAACATCTGATAAAGAAAGTAAAGGAACAGGGATTGGTCATACACGTTGGGCAACTCATGGTGAGCCAACGGATAATAATGCGCATCCTCATATATCTAATAATGGACGTTTTGGGTTAGTACATAATGGTGTGATTGAAAATTTTTCAGAATTGAAGGCAGACTATTTAAAAGATGTTGAGTTCTATGGTGAGACAGATAGTGAAGTGATTGTTAAACTAGTGGAGCATTTTTCAAATAAAGGTCAATCGACATATGATGCTTTTACAGATATGCTTCACGTTGTGAAAGGATCATATGCTTTTGCATTGATTGATTTAGAAGATCCGAATACATTGTATTTGGCTAAAAATAAAAGTCCTTTGCTTATTGGTTTAGGGAATGGATTTAATTTAGTTGGTAGCGATGCAATGGCTATGATTAATCAAACAGATACCTTTTTAGAAATTAAAGATGGAGAATACATCATTTTAACCCCTACAAATGTGTCTATTATGAATCAAGATGGGGAATCTGTACAAAGAGAATCTTATGTAGCAGAATTGGATGCAAGTGATACTGAAAAAGGTCTATATGCACATTATATGTTGAAAGAAATCGATGAACAGCCGTCTGTTATGAGAATGTTAAGCCAGCAGTATGTTGCTGAAGATGGCTCTATTCAGATAGATGATGAGTTATTACATAAATTAATAGCGAGCGATCGAATTTACATTGTTGGGTGTGGAACAAGTTGGCATGCTGGGTTAGTTGGTAAAACATTGATTGAAGAGTTAACAGGAATTCCTGTAGAAGTTCATCTAGCCAGCGAAATGGCGTACCATATGCCTATTTTATCTCATAACCCTTATTTCATATTTTTAACTCAAAGTGGTGAGACTGCAGACAGTCGTCAGGTACTAGTAAAAGTAAATGAATTAGGATTAGAATCCTTAACCATTACAAATGTGAAGGGATCGACTTTATCTAGGGAAGCAACGCATACATTGCTTCTATATGCAGGGCCAGAAATAGCTGTAGCATCTACAAAAGCTTATACATCTCAAATAACGGTTATGCTTTTACTAGCTAAGGCAATTGGCATGAGAAAGAATTGTACACAAGCTATTGAGTTCGATGCTGCTCATGAATTAAGTATAGTAGCTTCTGTTATGGATACATTAGTGGATGAAAAAGAATTAGTAGACATATTAAGTCGTGATTACTTAGAAGACCAACGAAGTGCTTTTTATATAGGACGAGGATTAGATTTCGCGGTGTCTTTAGAAGCGGCATTGAAATTGAAAGAAATTTCTTATATTCAGGCAGAAGGATTTGCTTCTGGAGAATTAAAACATGGAACAATTGCTTTAATAGAAGAAAACATTCCAGTTATTGGGTTAATTACATCTCAGATTACGGCAAGTCATACACGTGGTAATATGAAAGAAGTAGAAAGTAGAGGGGCTAAGACGCTTGTCATAAGCATGGAAGGATTAGACCATGAAGGTGATGCGATTGTATTACCACAAGTCAATGAATTAGTGACACCTTTAATTAGTGTTATTCCGTTGCAATTAATAGCGTACTATGCAAGTTTACAAAGAGGACTCGATGTAGATAAACCTCGAAATTTAGCAAAGAGCGTTACAGTTGAATAATGAGAATAAAAAAGACATCTTTTTGAAAAAGATGTCTTTTTTTGTTCTTATTAAGATATAACTCCCATTAAAAATGAGATTAATGTTAAATAGTGGGAGTTTGTGATTGGTTATATGGTTTATTATATATGTATATTGATAATAATGATTATAAAGTGGGTTATAAAAATGATAATTACTTCTATGTTCGATTTAGAGAGTTTTAATATGATTAAAACCTTCCCTTTACTGTTAGTTGTAATCATAGGTTCCGTACAATATTTAAAAACAAGACAATCTTTTAAAAAAAGTAAAGATAATGAAGAAGATATGATTACAAAGTATTATGAAAAAAATGAGGAAGGCTTGTATCCATGGGAAGTTGATACAAACCACTCTCCAGAACGAATAGAAAAAGATGCCAAACCATTTAAGAGAATAGATGGACCAAAGCGAGGTGGCTGGTAATCAATGAAGCGATGGATAAAAAATATATTTATAGGGTTTTTAGCATTGGGGTTTTTAGTATCTCCGTTAATTGGTTATTCGATGAATAAAAAAAAATCTGCCAAAGCTGAAGAGCTGACAGAAGACACTGTGACGTTAGATGATACCCCTATTAAAGAACTGGTCTTTGATATAGAAGACAAAAAGAAAAAAGAGTCAGAAGATAAATGGAAAAAAGACAGGCAAAAAGAAGCCCAGAAAAAGTTTGATGATTATCTAAACCATGTTCCATTTGGAGATGAAATTCAGATTAACTTAAATGATGAGGCAGATAAGATAGGTGTTTCTATTGTATCAGCCCAAAAATTATCATCTGACCATCCATTGTATCAAAAATTAACATCAAGTATTTCAGATGCATCGGAATTTATAGAAGTCACATATAAGGTGGATGTTAAACGAGGGTCTGTTGATTACAATGGACTTATTTTTAAATACTTTGATGAAAAAGATGAAGCGGGTGCTATTTTGGTGGATGATACGGATGAAACGCTTCATTTAGAGACGTATAAGGAAGCTGAAAATCAAGTTATTGTCGCATTTAAGAATGAAAGCAGTCATTTGTCAGCTAAAATTGGCAATGCAACATTTAAGGGAAAGGTAGACAGATAAGGAGGTAGCTATGTATTATTTTGTAGGTTTAAATATTGGAAAAAAATTACCAGGAATTGAACATAGTCAAATTAAGCGATTAAAATTATTTCACCAATATCATTATCCGGCAAAGATTATTACGATGAATTATAGTACAGAATTATATCGAAATGCTAAAAATCATGGTGTTTCTCAAGATGTTATCTCAATGTATGATTTCTTTCAGCAATCTGTTGGGGACTATCAATACGGAGGATTGGATTTTTATAATATGTGGAAACAAGATGAAAATATGACAATTGAACATGTGGAGGCCGATAATGATCTAAAACTATTTTATAGAGATGATTACATTTGTTATGCTCATTTTTACGATTCAGAGTATAAACATATCGATTATATTAACTATTTTGATGCCCCATATGGGAGTCGAAGAAAAGTAAAACGTGAAGTGTATGATTTGAGAGGTTTTTTAAGTAGTGTGAAAATTTTAGGAAACAATCAAGAAACGTTATATGATTCCTATTATTCTCCGAGTGGACAAGAAAAAATTACTATTTATCGAACACTCAAGGGTGATATATCTAGAGTGATACTGCATGATTATAAAGGACAAACATTTTATTTTCAAACACTTGCAGACTGGCAAGCATTTTTCTTAGATGAATTAAATGAAGAAGGGTCTATTTTTTTTAGTGATAGAAGTCGTTTCTTGATAACGGCTCTAAATAAAATGAAGACAGAAAAAATAGCAGTACCTATTTTTCATAGTATTCATTTGAGACAGCCAGATGATCCTGTACATTCAGAAATTAGATTGCCATACCAAGAGGCATTTCGTTATATGGAGCATTTAGATGGATTTGTTGTTTCAACTAAAAAACAAAAAGATGATATCGATGTGAGAATTAGAGATAAATTAATTGTTCGAGATATTCCAGTTGGTGTGACGCCCAATAATATGAAACGAGTTCCTTATCAAAAACGTAACCCTTATAAAATTATAAGTGTGGCGAGGTATTCAGAAGAGAAACAATTAGAACATCAATTGCTAACGATTAAAAAATTAGCAAGTGAATTTCCAGAGATTGAGTTACATCTGTTCGGATATGGAGATGCAGCCACACAGTTTAAGGAAGAAAAACAGTTACGGCAATTTGTCAAAGAGAATGGATTAGAAGACTATGTTTTTTTTAGAGGGTACCAACCTTCTTTAAAAGAAGAATATGAAACAGCAAGTTTATTATTATTAACAAGTAAAATAGAAGGGTTTTGTTTGGCGTTACTTGAAGCAGCGCAGTATGGTGTTCCGAGTATTGCCTATGACATTAGATATGGTCCTGATACGATAGTTGAAGATGGATTTAATGGCTATTTAATTGCCCCAAACAATGTAAATGGCTTAATATAAAAGACCCGAATGTTATTAAATGATACTGAAAAACGAGTCAGGATGTCAAATAATGCGTATGTAAAAGCACAAGAATTTAGTGAAAAACATGTGATGATGCGTTGGCAGAAGTTGATAGAAGATATACAAAAAACAGATTAACGTGAACGTTGAAATAGGAGGAACAAGAGTGAGTAAAAAATTTAAGATTCAAAAGGGAAAATTAGTTTATTCAACCATTGCAACTATGGGATTGTTAGCTGGAGGAGTATTAGCAGAAGCGGATACTACACAGCCAGAAGAGTTAGAAAACGATAATTTGCAAGAAGGTACAGTAACTACAGAGAAAGCAACAGCTGATATGCAAGATTCAAGTGTTTCTGTGACAGAGGCAGCTGAAACGTTGAGACAAGTTGCAGGAGATATTAGTTTAAAACACCCTAATGCAACTGCTGACTCAGAACTTGGACAATCTTTAGAAGAAACCTATGATATGTTGGATTCATCTGATGTGACTGCAGAAAAAGCGAGTCAACAAATAGATGGTTTGTATCAAGCAGAATCTAATCATACATCGAGTCAAGAGACAGCAGGTCAACCAGAAGATAGCACAAGTTCTGGCAAAGAGATGGAAACAACTGAATCAACAGAAGACAATATAAATGTATCAGATAGCCAAACAACAGAATCAGATAACAGTGTATCAGGTACGTCTAGAGAAGACTTACAAGATGCATTGACGAATGCTAAAGAACTTTCTACTATGACAGGTAATTATTCTGAAAAAAGTCTAGCAGTATTGGTTGGAGCTATAAAAGAGGTTGAAAAACAGCTCGCATCGAATCAATTAACAGATGCGGAAGCGCAGGATGCTATGGCTAAAATAATGAAGGCACAAGAAGGATTACGTGTAGATTCAACTGAATTAACAGATTTAATGGCTAGTGTTGAGAAAAATTTATTGGCCCAAGGGATGATAGATAAACCTGAATTTAAGGAAATAGCAGATTTATTAAAGAAAGCTGAAAATATGCTGGCCAATGAAGATATGACACAAGCTGATATTGACCAACTAACAGTAAAATTAACAAAGAGTTCATATGATTTAACGATGACGTCTGATAAATTATCAGATTACATGGACACAGTTTCGGCTGACTATGATAGTAAATACTATACGTCTTTAAGTTACAAAAAACTAAATGATGCAATGGCATCTGCTAAACAAGTACTTGGAAATAAAGACGCAACACAAGCTGAATTAGCACATGCTTATAAAGTATTAAATGATGCTGTAGCGCAATTAATTGAATTGAAATCTAATGATGATTTAAAAGCGAAATTAGATGAAATTGGAGAACTGGATAAAACTAATTATACAACTAAAAGTTATGATAATTATCTTATTGCTTTAAACCAAGCTAAAAAAGTGGTAGATTCGAATAATTCGTCTATTGATACATCCTCTAATGCTTACAGTCGTTTAATGAAAACAATTGATGAATTAGTATCCAAAGAAGATATGGATCGCCTGTTAAAAGAGTCAATGGCAGAATCAAAAACAATTTTAAATAATCAAGCAAAAAACAACATTTATACAAACAAAACGATTCAACAATTATCAGATATATTAAAATCAGCAGAAGCTGTTGATTTTAATCAAGTATCAGCAGATCGATTGGTAGAAATAAATAATCAATTAAAACAATCGATTGATAATTTAATCCGAACAGCGGATTTAAAAGGATTAGAAGCTTTAATCAATGAAGGAAATCAAATAGTTGAGTTAGGAAAAGGAAACTTTACGACAGATTCATGGAATGATTTGACGAAAGATTTATCTCATGCCAAAGCTATTTTATCAAACTCAAAATCGTCTGCGGATGAGATTTCAGTGGCTTATCATAATTTAAATTTGAGCATTAAAGGAATGGTTGATAAAGAGTACTTACTAAAAGAATTAGATAATCAATTGTACATCGCAACAGGTTATGGCAAAGATGGTGCTGAATATGTAAAAGAAACATGGGAACATTTTCAAAATGCTGTCATTAAAGGGAAATCAGTTGATCGAAAATCAATAACACCAGATGCTCTTAGCGTGATAGTGTCAGAATTAAGACAATCAATTCTAACTCTAAAACTAGGAAATGATGAGGCAGTTAAAGAGTTACAAAAAGAATTAGAAAAATTAATGACTTTAGGTGAAAAGAGCAATTATACAGACATTAGTTGGAATCAGCTTCAATTGATTATTGGAAAAGCAGAAGAATTAGTAAATAGTCCTAACGAAGTTGGAACACAGACTATTATTGATTTAACAGACTCATTGAGTCGTGCTATAGACGATTTAACATTTAGCGATACTAAACGAGCTCAGTTGAAAACGACTATTCTAAAAGAAATTGCACTATTTGATGGATTAACTGGAGAAGATAAGATTAAAATTATTTCTGGTTACGAAGATTACGCTAGAGCTATAGAATTAGCAAGAGTGACGTTAAATAATCTAAATGTATCAGAAGCTGAATTAACAAAAGCATTAACAGCAATTACAATCGCAAAAGATAATGTGACCCAAGATGAAGGTGGTAAAACAATTTTAATTAATACCACAACCAATTTATCGAAAGATACTGGATATAAAGATGGTAAGTTAAAGGTTGAAGCTAACGTGAAAGATCTAACGTTACAGTTCTTTACATATAGACCATCCTTTGAAACACAAATTAAATTACCAAAAAATTTAAGACCTATGTTTGAAGATGGCACATGGAAAAACTATGTGAAGCTAGCTTATAACAATACAGCTAGTTCCGGAGTGCTTTCTACTAATGTTATTTCTGGTAATAATAAAGAAGGAATTATTGGACGCTGGAATCCATATTTAAACTTATTAAATTTAACAGATGATAAATTGTTGCAAGACATTGCTGTTACCTATAAATTAATTGATGGTCAACCTGTATTGTTCCTGACAACCAATCAAATGAGACCAGGTACTGGATTAGTTCCAGCAACAGGATTTGATTTGAATTACTACTTGGTGGTTGATATAGAGCAATACTTGAAAGATGGACATGCTTTACCAATACAAGAAGCAACTGATGATACTACGATTAAAGCTTCTTCAAGAGTACTACAAGATGGAATACTTGGAACGATTAATCTTCCTAGCACTAAAAAAGATACTAATATGATGGGTATGAACGAATTAGATGTGCAGGATATTGTTACATCTGTGGACGTTCAAACACATATTGTTGATGGAACAAATACAATTGTTGGGAAAGCCGTACAGTCAAATAATAAAATTATTAACGGCGATAAGTACCAAGCAGTAATTGAATTGAATGGAAAAGAAATTGGACGCTCAGATTTAGATAGTAAAGGTAATTTTGTTTTTAACTATACGTTAGTGGATCCAAAAACTGGTAATGTTATTGGTCAACCATTTAAAAATGGAGACAATGTAAAAATTACTATTGCAAGAGTGAATGAGCAATTTGATTTAGAAACTAGTTCAGAATCATTGAATTTAAATGTGGTAAAAGGAAAAGCACCATCTGTTGAAGTTAATACAATTCAACAAAACTCAAAAGTTATTAGTGGTCAGATTACAACACTAACAACGCAAGATGGTAAAAGCTATCCAATAGATCCATCAGACAAAAACATTTATACTGTTCGTCTAGTTTACTATGCACCAGGAACTAATAAGGGCATTGAGTTGGCAGAAGTTAGAACAGATAAATATGGACGATTTACGTATCATTCGTCAATGCCATTACAATTTGGCGGTAAGATTGAAGCTCAAGCTTTTGTGTATCAAGGGATTGTAAATGGACAAGGTGATTTAACGTCATCAGGTATTCAATTAAGTAATACAGATTCCAATCCAACTGTTCAGAATGTTGTTTGGACTATTGGAAAACCTTCAGTCAATCAATTAAAAGAAGGAGACACGCTAATCGTTGGGCAAGCGCCAATGAACGATGTGTCATTTAATGATGCTAAATACAAAGTGTTAGTGACAGTAGGGAATAAAGTTTATGAAGGTGATATTGACGAAACAGGAAACTTTTCTGTTAAGGTTCCTAAACTTGAAAAAGAGCAAAGTGTTACTGTTAGTGTAGAAGGATTTGTAAACGGGTCTGAAAAATCAGCATCAAGTTCAGGAAGTGTTGATGTAACGGTAGTGTCATCTTCAGATGCAAATAGCCTATGGGAATTGAATAAACCAAATATAAATCCAGTAAATATTGGATCAAGTATTTTAACAGGTAATGTATTATTAGATAATAACAAGAATCGTAAATATGAGCTTGTTGTAACGATTAACGGCGTGGAAACAAAAATAAATGAAGATGCGTTATCTATGGAAAGTGGAAACATTTTCATCGATTTGAACCAAAAAGTTAAACAAGGCGATAAGATTAGTGTGACTTTGATTGGTTCAGAAGTAGGTTATCCTGGAAGCAAAACCATTGTGACAGATGTAGAATTGGCAGATGAGATTTCATTTAATGATTGGCAAATCAACTCTCCAATATTTACAGATCCACAAATTGGAGATAAACAGGTAGAAGGATTTGTTACCATTGATAGTTCATTAGGTAGAGAGTATTTTGCACAAATTATGATTAATGGTAAACGTGTGACAACTGAAAAACTAGATAGATTTGGTCGTTTTAATGCGAAATTAGATAAGGCTTTAGAAGCATATGATGATGTTAGTGTCATTATTATTGGACAACAAGGTGATATTGGTAAGAAACAAAGTGTAGAACGCATTAAACGTGTGCCTGAATCGAATATAAATGTTAATAGAAATGGTTTAGAATCGTCTATTGATATTGCAGAAATGTACTCAAACGATAACAAACATTATACAGACGAAAGTTTTAAACATTTAGAAGATGCACTAAAATCAGCTAAATTAGTGTTTGATGATGCAGCAGCGACACAAAAACAAGTCAATGCTTCTAGGGACAGTTTAAATATGGCAATTCGTGGTTTGACAACAATTGACAGTGTTAAACCAACAAAAGTAACATTAGATACATTGGATGCCTTGATTAAAAAAGCAGAATCATTAAGTCCTACAAATTACAGTAGCTCAACCTATAAAGTATTAAGCGAAGCAATTGAAAATGGTAAAGCATCAATGGTTGATACAACATTAACACAAAGTGATGTAGAAGCAGTGATTAATGAACTGTATCATGCGATTGAAAAATTAGAAGCACCAAATCTAAATGACCCATCTGCAGTGGATGTTAAACGTTTAGAAGAATTGATTTTAAAAGCAAAAGAATTTAAGGGATCTGACTATACACAATATAGTTTTGCCGTATTGCAAGAAGCAATTCGTAAAGGTGATGATGCTATTGCAAATCCAACGTCAGCATTATTAAATAAAGCATATCGTTCGATTAGTGAGGCTATGAATCATTTAGTACCTGTTATACCAGTAGGAGAAGAAGGTAGACAACAATTACAAGATGCTGTAGATAAAGCCAAACAATTAAAAGCAGATGACTATACAACAGATACGTATAAAGTATTACAAGAATCGATTCTTAAAGCTGAAAAAGTATTGGAAAATCCAAAATCATCTATAGAAAAATTGTCAGAAGCAAGTGGTATGTTATTAAATTCTGTTAACTCTTTAGTTGGTAAGGATGAGCTGCGTACACAGTTATCAATATTATATGTTGTTGTGACGGAATCTATTCAAAATCAAGAAGCAGGTCGTTACTCAGTCAAAAGTTTTGACAATATGTATCAAGCCTATCTATCTGCGTTAAAATTAGATAGTGACAAAGGTACTACAGCCAATGATTTGCAAACTGCTTTAAATGCACTTCAAAAAGAATATGAAAGCTTAGTACCATCAGCAAGTGTTACATCATTAAATCAAGCAATTAAAGATGCTAAAGTTATTATTGATAATAAAACTGAAAAATGGCATTACACGGCGGATACGTGGAACGAACTAAATATCCAATTGAAAAATGCACAAGATATTTTAGCCGCATCAGAGTCATCTATAGAAGATATCTCAGTTGCCACACAATATTTAACCAAGGCATTGAATCAGTTGGTATCTAAAGATGATTTACTTAAAACATTGGATATTGCATTAGAATCTGCAAAAACAGTAGATGAAAAAGATTATAGCCATTTTGAAAATGATCAAATCATTTTAAATGATTCATATAAAGCGTTTAAAGTGATTTTTGATAAAGCTCTAGTAGTCGATAGAGATAAAATTCAAGCAGATGATTTAAATAAATTGATTCATTCTCTAAATCAATCTATTAACAATTTAGTCACATCAAAAGATGATGCAGTAAAAGAATTAATTAAAATGTTAGAAAAAGCAGGAACAACAGGAATTAAATCAGATTCTACAGATCCTGATGTGTTATATATTAATGGATTTAAAATCAGAAATAGTATGAGAGCAGCTGAAAGCTTATTGCAAGACCCAAGTTCAACTGCGAATGATATAAATAGTGCTATTATAGAATTGCAATCAATGCTTGATTCAGCTATTTATAAAAATTCTGAAGCAACAGACATTAAAGAAAAAATCAATCAAAAAATGACCGATTTTGCTAAATTAGATGGAAAAGACTTCATCATTGGGTACGATGATTATGAAGCATTAATTAAGGAAACAAAAGATACGTTTTCAACGAATTATGGACTAACTTTAACGAACTTAACAGAAATGTTACAAGATTTAGAAAAAGCAGAAGATAACTTAGTTAAGAAACCTGGATTGAACTTCGTTACAATTGGCCACACTACAAGTGACTTTGATGAAGTGGAAATGACTAATGGTAAATTGGTTATCAAAACAAAATCAAAACAGCCTAGCTTAACAACACTTAAAACGTTCACAGTGTATTCGCCAAGTTTTGAAACATTTATCGAATT
Source organism: Vagococcus sp. (assembly GCA_052104115.1). Lineage (GTDB taxonomy): Bacteria > Bacillota > Bacilli > Lactobacillales > Vagococcaceae > Vagococcus. The sequence continues at coordinate 15,559 of JBQELZ010000029.1, forward strand.
ACCACCAAGTTTACAAGTATTCTTTGAAACAAAAAATTGGAGAGATTATCTAAGTATTGGTGCGAATGCTGAAATTGGGGATGTTGTCATTACATATGATAGTTTCTCAGTTGATAAAGTGAGTTTATCAGAATTGTCATCAGATGATTTTACTGTTGAATATTATTTAACAGAAAATGGTGTTCCAACTTTACGATTTGTTACTAGACAACTTGCTGGAAAAAGTGTGGGATCAATGATAGTTCAAACTTGGTTTAATCTGAACTATGATTTAGAATTTGATTTTGAAAGTTGGAGTCGTGAAAATAATATAAAAATACCTTTAAACACAGAAACAGATAACCAAATGATGGTGACAACAGAAATAAATAAAAAACCACTATTATTTATTGGTGATGCGAAGGAAGGCATTTCTAATAACCTTAACAACAGCTTTGACAAAGGTAAATCAAATGGTGCGACAAGTGGACTAGGAAGTCATACTGATATTTCTCAAGTAGCAGTGGCAACGCCAGAATTGAGCAATGTATTGGTCAACAACTCAACAGTTATTACGGGGCACGTTCAGCAAAATCATAATACAGATTTAGCTGGTGATACGTATAAAGTACGTTTACAAGTTAAAAAAGCCAATGGGACGATAGTAACGTTAGGTTATGCAGATATAAATGATGATAATAAATTTAAATTTGTTTACGCTGAGAAAGATAATTATGGAAATTATACTGCTAAAGGATTTGAAGCAGGAGATATTATCATGGCAACAGTTATTCGTGAAAACGAACGATTAAACTATGTGTCAGAATCTTCTCTACAAGAATGGACAGTTGGAAAAGCGAAAGCACCAATTGTTAATGTGAATAAGATTAAAGATGGTGATACTACCATAAGTGGTCAAATTGGTGGATTAGTAGATGAAAATGGTCATTCTGTACCGTTTAATTCCGATGATTTGAATGTGTATAAAGTGAAACTGACTTACTATACGCCAAGTGGACAAGCTATCCAGTTATCAGAAGTAAGTGTAGACAGAGAAACAGGTAGATTTAGCTATAACACTGGTAGTGTTCTTGAATACGGCGGATATGTGGAAGCTCAAGCTTTTGTATACGCTGGAAAACTAAATAGCTATGGCACATTGGTAGGGATTGGTAAACAATTACAAGACGTGATGCCGCAAGTGACACAACAACAAATAGAATTATCTATAAAGGATCCTTCATTGAATCAAATTGCAGAAGGAGATACTGCAATTAGTGGTATTGCCACAATAGGTAAAATTAAAGATGGCGAATACAAAGTTCATCTAACTGTAAATGGAAAACCTGCTGGTATTGTAACAGTTGGTGAAGATGGATTATTTAGTCAAAAAGACATATCTAAAGGATTTAAAGAAGGAGATGTCGTAACAGCTCAACTATTTGCATATCGTAATGGTGAAGTGTTAAAAGATAAAGATGGCAATATCTTGTGTTCTAATATTGTTAAAACAATGGTTCAAAATGCTGATGATTTATATGAAAGTTGGGTGATTCATCCAGCTGATATCAATGAGATATTTGATGGGAAAGAGTATGTTACTGGCTCAGCAGTAAATGATATGTCATTAGGTAGAACATATGATGTTGTAGTTACTATTAATGGAAAAGACACTTATAAAGGAAAACTAGATAGTACTGGTAACTTTATGGTGAAAACAGGCAAACTTAGCTTAAATGACTTAGTTGATATACAAATAATTGGACACCAACCAAATAAAAAAGATAAATTGAGCGAAATCACACATACACAGGTGCAAGCTTCTCAAGATTGGCAAGAGTGGGAATTACAACCTATTGAAGTCAATCAGCCAAATGCTAACGACAATGTGATTATCGGAAAATCATTAAACAATGATTTTTCAAACAATCGATCATATACAGTTAGTGTTCAAATAAATGACGGTGCAACATATGAAGCTAAACTAAATTCTGACGGTACATTTTCAGTAAATGTTCCAACACTTAGTTATAAAGATAAAATAACAGTGACGTTAATAGGACATCAAATGGGTTATCCAGATAAAGTTGGTTCTGAAGTGACGTTGATTACTGACAAAGTCAAATCTGTTGATAAATCAAAACTTCAAAACTTATATTCAAATGTGCAAGATATTAACAATGACACTAAACAATATACTGGTCAAAGTTATAAAGATTTTGTAGAAGCAAGATTGTCTGCAAAAATAGTACTTGAAAATGATGAGGCAACAAGCGAACAGGTTGAAGATGCCTACAATATTTTGAAATCTACATTTGAAGGTTTAGAAATGAATGAAGTTGATGAGACAGATAAAAGTGAACTAGAAAATCTGTATCAAGAAACAAATCCTGAAAATGCTGATAATGAAAATAAATATTCGAATGATGATAATAAATATCCAGATGATTTATATCATGAATTTGAGGAAGCTAGAGATATTGCTAAGGAAGTACTAGATGATCCAGATGCAACTCAAGAAGATGTTGACAATGCTAAAACAGATTTAGAAAATATTAAAGATAAAATGGATAAACATTTTGATGAGAATACAGATCCAAATAATCCGGGAGATTCCGATGGGTCAGACAACTCAGACGGGTCAGACAGTTCAGATGGGTCAGATAATTCAGATGGGTCAGACAGTTCAGATGGGTCAGATAACTCAGATGGATCAGATAATTCAGATGGATCAGACAGTTCAGATGGGTCAGATAACTCAGATGGATCAG
>JBQELZ010000029.1:18408-21577 GCA_052104115.1 Vagococcus sp.
ATGGATCAGACAGTTCAGATGGGTCAGATAACTCAGATGGATCAGACAATTCAGATGGATCAGATAACTCAGATGGATCAGACAGTTCAGACAGTTCAGATGGGTCAGATGGATCAGACAGTTCAGACGGGTCAGGCAGTTTAGGTATTAACTCGAACAATACTGGATCAGGTACTAACACAAGTAAGTTAGATAACCCATCAATTGGTCAAAAACAGACAAAAGGATTAAGTAAAAACAGTGGAGGAAGTAGCCAATCTGCACTACCTTAAACTGATGAAGTAGAATCTTATGAATTTATGAATGCGTTAGGCTTAACTTCGATATTGGGTGCTTCTACCTTGTTCTTTAGAAGAAAAAAGAAACATTAATAATTAAATTAAAAGTATAAACAATAGTCTAGGATATTTTTATCTTAGACTATTTGTTATATGCTATTATTAAGGTATGATAGGAAATAAGAAGGTGTAAAAAATGAACAAAAATAAAGATAGTAATGTATTTAGGTACCGAATAGGTAATGAGGGGAATAAATTAGGTATACAATATGATTACAATCAACATATTGCACAGGATAGAGTAGGGTTTTTAGAAAGTAAGTATGATAATTTGCTGTTAGAAGCGGAAGAATTGAAAAAAATGTTAGTGTCAGAATTATCAAATGAAAAAGAATTACTTGTTAAAGAGTTAAGCCACTCAAAAATAGAAGAAGAATTTAATCATCAACATTTTTTAAACTATGATAAGATGGTTACTAATTTGGAAACACACAATCAAAAATTAGAAAAACAATTGATTAATCAATCAAACAGCCTAATTCAATTAAAGAAAAGTATTAAACTACAACATGATTATATTAAAGATATAAAGTACCGAATTGAACGATTAAATCGTTTGATTACAATAGATGAAAAACGATTAGCAAGCACGTCATCTTATTCAAAGGCGATAGAAAGCTTAATCATAACTATTTCAAAACGTCAAAGAAAACTGGAAGAATTACACTACTTATTAAAATTTGAAGATAAGAAATTATATTTGTTAGAAACTAAGATAAAGTTTGAGTTAGCATTTAGTAAAAAAGAACAAGAAATATTAAGAAATTCTCAACTTGAAAATAATGAATTAATAACAAAATGTCGTGAAAAACGAGATTCTTTTGATAGTAAATATAATGAAATTTACAAAAAAAGAGACGTATTATTGCAAAACCAAAAACATACGAATCAAAAAATAGAGCAGTTATCTCTAGAATTTGATGTGCTAGAATCAGATTTGGCAAAAGAGGAAGTTTACCTAGTAATTACAGATGACTTGCCAAAAGGTTTAAGTGACGAAGAAGCTTCATCAATGCGAATATGGAATAATTTGTTCAATGAAAATCAAAATATAAGTATTGCTACGACACAATTAAATACTAATTTACCTGGTACTATCAAAGAATATAAACGAAAAGGATGGTTACCACAACATGTATCAGTTTATAATTTATACAATGATTTGTTAGTGTTAGATGAAAAAACTATCCATACAACAGCCTTATCTTTATCTAATAGGAGGCAAATGCTAGAGGATTTTTATGTTATGGAAAAAAATAATACGAAATATTATTATGATAGTGTCGAGGATATTACATTACTAAACTACCAAAATGATGATTTAGATTGTTACAATTTTATAGATGGTTTAGTTAAGTATATAGAAATTTATGACCAAGATCGTTTGCTTATGGATGGTAAAATCTCAAATGACCAAATTGAGTACCAACGTTATTATGATAATTTGGGTAAGGCAGTATTATCATTTAGGTACAAAGATGCAAGATTACAATTAATTACATATAAAAACAATTGTTTTTACTCAGAACAAGAGTTTCTTGTGTATTGGTTAACAAATGTAGTAGAACCCAATGCGATACTAAACATCATCGTTGATCAATATTCTATGTTATTAGGCTATATAGATATGCTCTCAGAAAAGGGAATTAACTTAGTACCTTTAATTCAAGATGAAGAGCATTTAAAAGAAGTTAGAGACCTGTTAAAATTAAATAACTTTAACGAAATTTTTGTGACAGATAGTTACTTATTGAATCAAATTAGTGACGATATCCCTAAGAACTGTATCGTGCATGTTTTAGAATCTAATCATGAAAATGACGAATCAAGAATATCTATTATGATAGATAGGTAAGAGTATGTGTTTTTGACACATACTTTTTATTTTGAGTATATATTAAGATGACAAGGTTATCCTACTGGACTATAATTGGTAATATGTTATAAAAAGATTTGTTTGAGGTGGTAGATATGGAGATATTAGATGTTTTAGATAATGCTGAAAAGTTACAAATGAAAATTATCAGATATGTATGGGTACATGGCGGTGAGGTTTTATTAAGGGATATTTCAAAAGATTTAGTGATATCTAGTGTTTCCTTAAATAAATACTTTGAAGAAATTATAGAGGCATCGGAAAATATAGATTCAAATATTGTTTGGAGTATTAAAGATAGAAAAGTAGTATTTACCGCACCTGTAGAGTTGAATTTAAAACATTTTTATTTTTATTATCTAAGTAATTCGTTAAACTATCAAATAATTATGTATATGATTCGTTATGAAGGAGTCACAATGACAAAAGTTTATGATAGTTTATCCATTAGTGAATCTTCTTTATTTAGGCGTCTAAAGGATGTCAACTTATTTTTAGAACAATTTAATATTAAAATTAAAAATGGTAAATTTGAAGGAGAGGAGCTGAATATCCGTCATTTTTTATTTGAATTCTATTGGCACGTAGTACCAATAGATATGTATGATAGACAAATGACAGATGAGTTGATTTCTTTATTTATTGACAATTTATCCGAGGTAATCAAACTTCCAATAGAAGGCACAAACTATTATATGATGTATCTATGGCTATACATTTGTAAAGAGCGAACTAAATTTCATTCAGAAAGTTATTTGGAAAAGAGCGGATACGATCTCTTGAAAGAAGATGATTTTTATCAAAAAGTAGATGAAGCATCTTATGATTTTTCAAAGCGCTATAAGACTCCTTATTATGAAACGGATGTTTTATTTTTATATGGTTTTTTAGTATCTAATTATATTTGCTTAGTTGTAGAATCAAGTTAGTCACCCTAAAATAATAAAAAAACACC
>JBQELZ010000030.1:0-21537 GCA_052104115.1 Vagococcus sp.
ATGGTGTTTTTTTATTATTTTAGGGTGACTAACTTGATTCTACAACTAAGCTTATTTATTCATATAACATTTTTGAGAACAATTATTTATCAATAAAAAACCGTAGAATGCTTATACATAAGATAAACAAATTCTACGGCTCCTCATTACAACGCTTTCACTTAGTTCACTCTAAAATCTTAATGATAAACAACTTAATCCACCATCAATTTTTCGATATTCCGATGTATCAACTACTAACACTTTATATCCTAGTGCCTCAATTTTAGATTGAACGTTTGGATAGCCTTCTGGAACAATCACATAATCATTCATCCATATACAATTTGCTCCATATGCTTCACTCATTTCTACTTCAACACGATTAAATGTTTCGAATTCTGCTGCAGTTTTAAATTCACCTGCAACAAGTAAATTATTATTTTCTAAGTACGCCAAACCAGTTTTTAAATGTAACATTTCACTCATTTGAACAACTTGTCCTGTTAAACCATACTTTTCTAAAATATCTATCATTTGTTTAGCGCCTTCAGCATTTGTTCTAGCAGATTCACCAATATAAAAATGATCACCAACCATCATTATGTCCCCAGCCTCAATAGTTCCAGGTTCTTCAATATACTCAATATGTTCGTAAAAACCTTTCAAAGCTTCTAACATATCTGGTAATGCCGCTTCTTTTCTTCGACTCAATGCGCCAGGACGAGTAATAATTGCACATTTACTTGTACATAACGCAACATCTTCAACAAAACAAGAATCAGGAAATTCATCTTCAGGACCTAACACTGTTACATTAACACCTGTTTTAGTTAAAGCACTCACATAATTTTCATGTTGAACTAAAGCTTTTTCATAAATTGGTTTTCCTTCATCAGCACTTGTAATTCCTTCAGAAATCGATTGTGATGGAACACGTACAATAACATTTTTAAACATACTATTCCTTCTTTCTCCTTGATATGTATACAGTATACAATATGATTATTTTTTTTGCAAACCCTTTCATTTAGAAAAAATTTGATTTTCTCCTATAAAAAGAATAGATTGTATTTATATAGATTTCATAAGGAGGTTTTAAAGTGAAAGAAAAAATATATAATTTCATTTCTGAAGAAATTATTCTAGGAAATTTAAACAAAAACGATAAATTAACAGAACAATATATCGCAGAAAAACTCAATATAAGTAGAACACCTGTTAGAGAAGCCCTATTCCAGCTAACCGCAGATGATATTTTAGAGCATACCCCAAGGAAAGGTTTTAAAATAAAAGATCTTTCTAAAAAAGATATGGAAGATATTTATGAAATAATTGGGTTATGTGATGGGAAAATCGCTTCCTTGACCATAGATAGTCTTACTAATAAGGATTATGCAACCATGAGTTTTTTAATTGAATCTATGGATTCTGCTATAAAAAACAAATTGTATACAAAATACAACGAACTGCAAAGTCAATTTCACAATGTATATATTACAAAATGCTCTAATGAAAAACTTGTTCATGAAATACTAAAAAAGAAAAAAGTATTCATTGGTAAGTGCCACAATATTGATCCTTGTAGTATCCAAGATACTCTCTATCGTACAAATCGTGAGCATCAAACTATTTTAAATCTATTCATTGAAAAAAATACTACTGAACTACGTTCTTATTTAGAAAATACGCATTGGCATATTGATAATGCACAATATGATATATGGTAATTTAATAAAAAATATCGGCCAATCAATATATATACTTGATTGGCCGATACTCATTAAAAATAATCATACAACACAGGGGTCTCAGTGAGCAATTGGCTCTCCAAATCAGCCTCACTCATTCGTTTATCTATCCATTCGTACCAAATAGCTCGTTCTAATGAATGTCGACCCATCAACACTTGTGTCCATCTCTGAATCGTTCCGCTATAAGCTACTTTATCTTGATATGAATCAGATACCTGTTGACACGTAACTCGTCCATTTTGACTCTTTAATTCAAATATACCATTATTCCACTCACACATCTCATCCATCACTTCAAGATACCAAATGTTCGGTACATCTGATGCCATACATTGAGTTGTCGTCATGAATGTCGCAAAAGACACAATCCTAGCCATCATATACGGATAGGATCGAACCTTTATCTCGTCACTCTCCATAAACAAATCCAACCATGTCGTATCTCCTAAGTTCGTCGAGATACAATCTAAAAAACTACTACTATGTGATGAAACAAAAGCTAATAATTTTTTCAGTCCAAACAAATTAAGATACACCAACTCATGAATAATAAAAGCATCCTCACTTCCTAATTCATACCACATATATCCCACTGCATGATTATTCTCATCGTATGCAATGGTCCATTTTCGATTTAAACGTGAGGCTACTTTATAGTTCCACCACCAATCTTCTCGCTCTACACTTCCATGATGAGTGCCTAAACTACTAGCATATAATCTTTGAATCGTTTCCTTCTGTTGTTCCCACTCAACTCTCTCAGTTCGTCCATTTCTTACAGATGGAAGTTGAGAGAATAACGACAATGGTATCTTGTATTCCTGACCATCAAAGAGAGTCTCATAGCCAAATTGACGGTAAAAAGGTTGCGAAAATGGGGCCAGATATGACACAGCGACATGTCCATTCTTCCAATCGTTAAGCATTTTAGAAAAAATACGACGAATGCTACCATTTCCTCTCGCTTCTGGATAGGAAGCCACATTTCCAACTCCAGACATGGGCACGGACACACCATTTATTCTCACATGAAACGGAAAAGACATTGCCTGGCTGAGTATGTTCGCGTCTTCCATTAACACATAATTATCTATTGTGTCACACAGCATCAGATAAGCTTCTTTTTGTTGCGTCGTATGGACCACATTAAATGCGTAGCACGATAAATCGTGCATCTTGTCAAACTCTAATAAGGTTGTCGCTTTTTTTATCATATGATTTCCTCCTAATAAGTAATAATCATCTCTTCATCTTCTGATGGTACTTGTGATTTTATCTCAATCACCAGCTTATGAGGCAAGCAAATACTTGTTTGACCAGGTTTACTGATCCAACCAGTACGAACTGCAATTTGGTCCGGACTATTGTCTTCTTTGACTCTAATTTTGTTGCCTTCCATCTCAATAATATTGTATTGCCCTTTACCAGGATAATAGGTTTTCTCTTTATGAGGTGTTTGATCCGTTAATTCATATCTATCTACTTCTTTTCCATTAATTGAAACAATAGCCATTGTTTGATTGCCATCTTTTGTATCTTTTTGGCTCATTGAAAAAATAACCATTGGGGCAAACGATATCACGATTAAAATAAGAATCACGATACCATCCATAAAACGCCACTGTTTTTTTAATTCTTTCCACAACATAATGATACGGGACTCCTTTACATAAAGGTTTAGTCTTACTCCTAGTAACATATCCTTAAATCAATGTGTCGTCAACTAAATTAATAGAAAAAAGCGCTTAAAAAAGTTTGTGAATCAAGCACGTATGTTGCTAAAACATTTAGACCTATTTTATAATAGTTTCGTACAAACTATAGGAGGAATGACCGTGTCAAAATATCAAGTTTTATTATATTATTTATACGTTCCCATTGAAGACCCAGAAGCATTCGCAGCTGAGCACTTAGCTTTTTGTAAATCATTGAACTTAAAGGGCCGAATTTTAGTAGCGAATGAAGGAATCAACGGAACGCTATCTGGTTTAACTGAAGATACCCAAGCATATATGGATTTCATGCATAATAGCGACCAGTTTAAAGAAACATTTTTTAAAATTGACCCATCTGATGAACAAGCCTTTAAAAAAATGTTTGTGAGACCTCGTCCAGAACTTGTCTCGTTAAAACTAGAAGATGACATCAACCCACTTGAACAAACCGGGCAGTATTTATCACCAATTGATTTTAAAGAAGCTATTCTAGATGACAATACGGTAGTCATTGATGCTCGTAATGATTACGAATATGATTTAGGACATTTTAAAGGCGCTATTAGACCTGATATTCGTACATTTAGAGAATTGCCTCAATGGATTCGGGACAACAAAGAACAATTTATGGAAAAACGTGTTGTCACTTATTGTACTGGTGGCATTCGGTGTGAAAAATTTTCTGGCTGGTTAGTCCGTGAGGGATTCAAAGATGTCGGTCAATTACACGGCGGTATCGCAACTTATGGCCGTGATCCTGACGTTCAAGGTGAACTATGGGACGGAGCTATGTATGTCTTTGACGAGCGTATTAGCGTGCCTATCAATCATGTGAACCCTGTTATCGTAGGGAAAGATTGGTTTGATGGTACACCATCTGAGCGCTATGTGAACTGTTCAAATCCTGAATGCAACCGTCAAATTTTATGTTCAGAAGACAATGAAGCAAAATACGTACGAGGATGTTCTCATGAATGCCGTGTACACCCGCGTAATCGCTATGTTGTTGAACAAGGTCTTACGACAGCAGACTGGCAAACTCGTGTAGAAGCTTTGGGAGAAGTATTTGACGTAGAGGTACCAGAACAGGTATAATTGAATGAAAACAATTGAAAATAATAGCATTATATGTCAGAATTAGTAACGGACTTATAATCTAGGTTGGGCGTACGCTTCAAGGTAAACTCTTTCAGGGCGGGAAGAGCAGCTTGAGTGTATGCTCTTTTTATTATTTAAGGAGGAAGATATATGACAATTGAACTATTAACGTCTCTTATTTTTATTATTTTAGGGACAAAACTTGCGGGACACTTATGTAACCGTATCGGAATTCCGGCCGTCATCGGCGAATTATTAACAGGGGTTATCTTAGGCCCTGCGTTACTCGGCTTGGTTCTTCATACAGATATTATCTCTGTATTTGCAGAGGTCGGGGTTATCTTATTAATGTTTTTAGCTGGTTTAGAAAGCGACTTAGACAAGCTGAAAAAATATTTAACGCCATCCGTGATGGTGGCCTTATTCGGAATTCTTTTCCCGATGATTTTCTTAAGTGGTGCTGGACATTTATTTAATATTCCTTGGAAAGAAGCCTTATTCTTAGGTGTCATTTTTAGTGCCACATCTGTCAGTATTTCTGTACAAGTTCTAAAAGAATACAATCGCTTAGACACAGCTGAGGGCTCTGTCACTCTAGGTGCTGCGGTGGTAGATGATATTGCTGTGGTGTTAATCGTCAGCCTCTTTACAGCATTTTTAAGCGCTGATGGTGGCTCTGGTGATATGGGGGTCGGCTTTATTTGGAACCTACTTGGGCCAAAAATCCTATTCTTCCTTGGTATCTTTGTATTCGCTAAGTTCATTTTAAATCCATTACTGGCCTTAGCGAAAAAGTTAGTAGCCGTTGAAGTTGAAACAGCCGTTGGATTAATTTTATGCTTTGCTTTTGCCATTATTTCAGAACATGTTGGACTTAGTGATGTTATCGGAGCATTCTTCATTGGGTTGTTAATGTCACGAACAGATGCCAAACATAAAGTAGAACACAATGTGTCCATTATTAGTTACTCTTTATTCATTCCGGTGTTCTTCGTGTCTATCGGGTTAGATATCGAATTATCCGCATTTAAAGAGTATGCCCTACTCATTATTGTCTTAACTGTCTTAGCAACTCTTACAAAACTAATCGGTGGTTATTTAGGAAGTCGTATGACAAAACTTGACCGTAATCAATCATTAATCATTGGAGCCGGAATGGTCTCTCGTGGTGAAATGGCTCTAATTATTGTTAAAATGGGAGAAAATATCGGCTTGATTAACGACAGCTTATATTCAGCCATTGTAGTATCCATTATTCTTACGACATTGTTCTCACCCCTACTGATAAAATTTGCTATTGAACAAGGTGACAAACACACTTTGTCATAAAACATACTTCATTACTAGATACTAAACCCCCCATTAACTCTTGTTAATGGGGGGTCTTTTTATCCTATTTATTTGTTAATAATCATAATCATAGTCGTAGTCATAGTCGTAATCATAATCATCTTCAGAGTCTCCTCCGACATGACGACTGATAAGTGCATAGGCTTTGATTTGATTTAATGTTCCCTCTTCAATTTTGTATTTACGAGAGAATAGTTTCGGTGCTGTGATACCATCATCCATTTTTTTATGGAAACGACTAAATTTTTTCATCTTAGGTTCAGCCCATGACTTAAATGTCACAAGTTCTGGCGTATCAAATGCTGCATCTTCCCAATTATCTGTTAGGGAATCAACTAATTCTTCCAATTCTTGATAGTCTTTTTTGGACACCTTGATAATATCATCATCGTCTGAATGGTCTAATAACGTATCAACATCTTCCATCACGGTGTCAGGATCATAGTTAAATCCTTCGTCTTCGTCATAGTCATAGTCTTCGTCTTCGTAATCATAGTCGTAATCATCTTCATAATCATCTTCATAGTCATAATCATAATCGTCGTCATCTTCATTGTATCCATACTCATCTTCACTAGACTCGTCTTCATATGAAATATTAGGGATCGGTTCTTCAACGTCTTCTGATATAGCAGCTGGCGTATCAACAACTGGGACGGTTAACTCTTCTACTTCACGATCAATATCATCCATCAATTGATTATCCTCTACAGTTGTCAATTCAGGGATAACCGCATGTGCGAATGCTGATGCTGGAATACCTAATGGTTGATCCAGATCGCTCACATCACTAGACACTTTATCTAGTTGTTCTAAATGAGACAATTTTGCCTCTAGAGTTTGATTTTTTTGTTTTAATACTAATAACTCTTGCTCATAATTAGCTGTTTGTTGTCTTGCTTGTTGATAATTTTTTTCTAATTGTTTGTAGTTATCTTGCCAACTTGATTGTGTGTCTTTTTGGGATGCCACCATTTTAGACACCAATTCTTGTTGTTGTGTCAATCTATCTGATAAATGTTTGATTTCATTTTGTTTGCTTCTAGCAATTTGCTCTTTTTCAATCTCTGACTGTTGAACAAGTCGTTTGTTTTCAACTTCTAATAACGCCAAGCGTTCTTGCCATTTTGATGTCATACGCTCTGTTTCCAGAACTGCTTGTCTCATTGTTTGTTCTTGTGTAGACAATCGATCATTTAATTGCATCAATTCATTTTGACGTTCAACGTCTAGCTGTCTTGTATTATCTAAAAGAACTGTTAATTCATCTCGCTCGGACTGAATATGTTGGTAACGTGATTCCCATTCATGAGCTAGCAATTGATTCTCTGTTTCTAGCTGTTTCACTCGTTCACGCTTAGCACCTAACTCACGTGTTACTTCCACTAATTCATGTTGAGTTTGATCTTCAAATGTTTGATTTTCTTTTAATACCGCACGTAATTCCTCATTTTCAAATTGAGCGCGTTGATATTTTTGTTGCATCTCTTCTTGACGATTGTCTCGTTCTAGATGCAACTGAGTAATATCATTTTTTAGTGCAAGTAACTCAGTTTGAGTCCCTTGCACTGATTTTTGAGCAGCCAATTCATTGTTTTGATAACGAATAACATCAGCTTTCAATGCTTCATTTTCAGCCATCAATTGATTTAACTGTACATCATTGCTTTGTTTTGCACGGTCTAAGTCCACCTGAAGTGTCTGAACGTATCGGTCATGTTGACTGATAGTTTGTTCTAGTTGTTGGATATCTCGTTGTTTATCTAGCAACTCGGTGTTACTTTTTCGAAGTTGATAGTTCAAATCATCGTTTTCATCCTTTAACTGACGATAACGCTCATCGTACTCATTTTTAACTTGATTGCTACCATTTGATAAATCATCCAATGTACGTTGCTGTTTCTCCACTAATACTGTCAAACGTCCCAATTTTTCTTTTTGAGACAATTCATCGGCTTTACTTTGTTGAAGCTTCATTTGCAAGTCACTATTTTCACGTTTCATTGCATTTAATTTATCTTGTAGATCACGTTCAATACGGTGTTGGCTTTGTTCGGTATCTGTTAGTTGTTGTTGGAGTAATGATACTCGGTTCGTTAACTGATTAGATTCTGTCTTAGCCACTTGCTTACGGTCACCTGCCTCCGCATGTTCAGTCACTTTCTGTAACTCTTTTTTTAACAGCTCTGGGCTATTTTTCTTGATATTTCGTATTTGTGTGTTTGAAAAAACAGTTGACGCGTCAAACGTCATATAAAGTTCAATCGTATGATAACCAGTCATATCAACAAATGCTCGTTCCAATTGATACAATGGGAATGTTGACTCCCACTCTTGAAACAATGATTGTCCGACTTGATCAATGTCTTTTTGTGTTAAGACACCTTCTGAATCTGTCCATTTTAACAACAATTGATTAATTTGAGCCCCTTGTTGTTTAGATGGCATTAAAATAATACTGGATTCACTTGGTTTTTTAACCTCTTCTTGATATATCTGAACATCTATGTTTACATCCTCAAAAAACATAGACTAAGTCCCCCTTTCAATAAACAACCTTCTATTTACTTATTCATTTATTTTATTTTACCTAATCATGTTAATATTAACCTTTTAACCAATCGATGTAAAGATTTTTTGAACATTATGAATAAAAACAACTCATTAAACACATATGTTTCTAAATATTATCTCTTATTCCAAATAAAATACTTTTTAAAACCATTACATCTCTATTTTACAGATAAATTCTTTCAAAATCGTTAAATTGTTTGTCATTGAATCCATTATTATTGCCTATAAAAAACCTGATTCTGTTCAAAACAAAATCAGGTTTTTAAGGTTATTCGTATAAATCTAGTTGATACAACTCTTTAAAACGGTCGTTCGTCCTCAATAAGTCGCTTGGTTTCCCATTCATTTTAATTTGTCCTTCTTCTAAAAAGATCAAACGATCTGCATGATGGGTGCCAACCAAATGATGCGTGATCCACACCACTGTTTTACCTGACAAGGTTTCAAAAACAGTATCCAGTAATTGTTTCTCTGTGATTGGATCTAGGCCAATTGTTGGTTCATCAATAATCACTATTGGGGTATCTTGTAAGAGTATTCTAGCTAACGCAATTCGTTGTTGTTCCCCGCCAGAAAATCGTTTCCCACTTTCTTCTACCACTGTGTCCATACCATCTGGTAATGAGGCCACCACATCACTTAACCCAGCCTGCTGAATAGCTCGCATAATAGCCTCATCCGTCGCAGCCAAATTCCCCAATTGAATATTATTTTTGATTGATGTATTAAATAAGTGAGGGCTTTGATTTAGTACACCAATGTAATCAGATTGCTTGCCATCTAAAAGTGACGCATCGTGTCCACCAATTGTGACTTGACCCTCCGTTGGAAGCAAATCCCCTCGAAGTAACTTAGATAATGTCGTTTTACCTGTCCCGCTTTTCCCTAAGATAGCCACAATTTCCCCTTCTGAAATCTCAAGATTGAACGCCTGTAACAATCTCTTTTCAGACCCAGTATAATGGAAACTAGTATTCTCAAAGCGAATGGTTGACGACGTTAGTGTTGGATGCGGCTTATCAGAGGCCGATAAATTGGTTGTATCCGGTAATTCTGTTAAGCGTTGCACGGTATCTTCATATAACGGCAATTCACGCACTGAGTCACTAACCGGGGCTAATGCATCAATAAGCGGAAAGAATGCCAGCACAAAGGCTGCTATCCAGTTTAAACGAGACTGCTCACCTGTTGACCCAAAATAGTTGCCTGCCCAAACAAATAAAGCAATCACAATAGCTCCAAAGATAACTTGTTTCATCAATCCCTCTAAACGCGTGTAACGATTGATTGCTCTGTCTTGGTCTCGCACTTCAGATTCTGATGCATTATATCCAGATAAGAATTCCTCGTAACGTCCGCTATATTGCCAATCTCCCACGCCAAGCACTGCATCTGTTAATTGATTATACAGGGCATGTTGTTTGGCTTTACGTCGGTAAACACGAGCATTATTGACAGCAACTGACGTCAAGGGTAAAACAAACAACAAAGTTCCCATAAGAACCATCATCAATAGTGCAAATGGCACAGAAAACCAGCCTAATCCAATGATAACCAGTAGATATAACAGTAACGAAATCACCGTAGGAAAGATGGTTCGTAAATACAGATTTTGTATATGGTCAATGTCTTCCGCTAAAATGCCTAGTAAATTACCAGTTTGGTACTCTGATTTTGACGTCTTGGCACGTGTTTCAAGAGATTGATATAGTTTTAGTCGTATATCTGAGGTCATGCGAAGCACCCAATTGTGACTGCCTAATCGTTCCACATAACGTAATGTCGGTCTTGCAATACCAAAGGCACGTGTTAACACAATCGGCACATATACCATCAATATATTTTCAGGTTTGGTAGCTGACTTACTAATCAAATAGCCTGATGTAAACATCAACGCCGCCGCTGAGAAAAAAGTTAACAATCCTAAAAACAGCACCAGTGCCAGTAATTTCTTATACTTTTTGAAATAAGGACGTACCCACGTGTCCTGTTTTGAAAGTAATAAATGAGTCTGTTTCATCATTACTCTCCTTTCAGTTGCTCTACAAACTGATTGTAGGCACCATTTTTTTCTCGTAATTCGTCATATGTTCCCTGTTCCACTATTTCGCCATGATCCATCACAATAATATAATCCATCTCTTTCATCCAATGCAATCGATGTGTGGCAAAAAACACCAATCGTTTCTCAAATAATGGCAACATGGTTGCTTTTAACTCAGCTTCTGTTTCCACATCTAAATGGGCTGTTGGTTCATCAAATAATAAAATATGACGTTCTTCATCCAAGAAGGCACGCGCTAGCGCCACACGCTGAGATTGTCCCCCACTTAACGTATGACCCGCCTCACCAATAATCGTATCCAATCCGTCCGGCAAGTCAGATAGCACCTCCGATAAGCCCGCACGTTCCGACGCAAGTAAGATAGAATCTTCTGTAGCATGAGGTTGATAAAATGCAATGTTTTCTCTTAAACTCCCATGAAAAATATAGGGGTCTTGTGGTACATAAAACAATTGATCTTGCCATTCTGTCACATGCAAATTCGAAACAGCCTGTTGATTAATCTCAATTGCGGGTGTTTGTGCTTCTAAAAAGCCTCCCAATAATTTAATCAATGTGGACTTACCAGAACCAGATAGTCCCACTATTCCAATTTTCCCTGTTCCTTTCCAGCTAAAATCAATCTCATGCAAAGTATCGCGATCTGCCCCCTTATCATACTTTAATGACAGGTGATTCAGACAAAGCGTATCCATGTCAGACCATGCTTCTGTAAGTCCGATTGATTCTACTGGTGTAAATTCGTCCTTATCTAATATATGAAATATGGAATTCAGTGTATTCCCACCATCTAATGTTGCATGGTAGTCACTTGAAAAATCACGTAGAGGTAAAAAGAAATCTGGTGCTAGTACCAACACGGTTAGAGCTGGCCATAGTAATAACTCACCATTCATTAATTTAAATCCTAAAAACACTGCCACAATCGCGACAGATAACGTTGTGAAAAAGTCCAAGGCAAACGTGGAGAGTATCGCCACCTTCAACGTACTCATGGTTGCTTTTCGATAATCCTCACTGACTTCGTATACATTTTTTTCGTATTTTTTGCTTAATCCTAAAAAATTTAATGTTTCCAACCCTCTTAATGAATCTAAGAAATGATTGCTTAATAATTGATAGCCTTCATACTGACGATCAGCTTTGGCTCTAGCGGCATATCCTAATATAATCATAAATAGAATAATAATAGGAAAAACGAGTAATAACACGATGCCCGACCGAACATCTTGTGTAAAGACAAAGAGTAAAATAACCCATGGGATAACCATCATATTGGTTAACTTAGGCAATATCAGCGTTAAATAATTTTCAATTTGACCTACCCCTTCAATGGCCATCGTTACCATATTCCCTGTTCCTTCTTTTTGAACAAAATTAGGGCCTAAGCGAAATACCTTGTCTAGTAACTGTTGCCTTACTTTTCTAGATTGTTCATAGGCATACGTATCCAATCCTTTGTCTCGAATAAGTAGCAACACTTGACGTAAGAAAAAGAAAAGAAAAAAAATAACCACTGAGGGTAATTGAGATGACACAGTTGCCCCACCCCATAGTGCACTGAGTCCTTTAGATAAATAATAAGCCTGTCCGATAATCAATAAGGCTTGCAGAACACCAAGTCCTGCAAGCCCTATTAAGACTGGCCTAATTTTATCAATTCGAAATAAATTCTTATCAATCAATTAGGTACGTCTCCTTATCTATCGATGTCAACTTTCACACGTTTAGAAAACTTGTAATAGGTCCAAATAATATAGGCTAGTACAATTGGTAATAATACGCATGTGACAATTGTCATCGTTTTTAATGTATATGGTGTACTTGAAGCATTTTCAATCAATAAACTCATATCAGGATTATTAGCAACCATCACACGTGAGAATAATCCGTTAAACAAGAATACAACAATTCCTGCTAAAATTAAACCAGTTGAGATGAAGGATAAGCCTTCTTTGTCTTTAAACGAGCCATATGCTGCAGATACTGCAAATAAGACAATCACGACTAAAATAATCAATGATGAGACAAATTTTTCTTCAAAGAAATCTGTTTGGAAGAATGATAATACAGCAAATACTACCAATCCAGCAAATAATACTGGGTATAATTTTTTAGATGTTGCTAGAGCACGTTCTCTAATTGCTCCATCTGTTTTTAAACGAATGTAATTCAATCCATGTAAGTAACAAATTAAAGTCACTGCCACACCGCCTACAATTGAATACAGATTCACGTAATCAGTAAATCCAGCATTCATCACGTTTTTAGAGGCATCAATTGGCATTCCTTTGACTAAATCCACAAACATCATACCAAAGAAAAATGGTGCTAACACACTACCAATAAAGAGTGTCCATTCCCACAGATTACGTTCTTTCGCTGTTCTAGAACTACCTCTAAATTTAAACGATACCCCTCTAATAATTAAACCTACTAAAATAATCAATAAAAATAGATAAAACCCACTAAAGAGTGACGCATACCATTCAGGGAACGATGCGAACATCGCACCACCTGCTGTAATCAACCATACTTGGTTAGATTCCCATACAGGCCCAATCGTTGTAATGACTTGATCACGTTCACGTTTGTTACGAGCTAACAATTTAACTGACATCCCAACACCGAAGTCAAATCCTTCTAAGAAAAAGAATCCTATGAATAAAACTCCGACCAAGACAAACCATAGTAATTGTAAGTTACTCATTTAGAATGCCTCCTTTGAAAATGGATCAATGCCATTTTTTCTTGCTTCTGATTTATCCACATAATAAGGTCCATCAACCACTTCTCTTTTCGCAAAGATAAACATTACTGACCCTAAGAATGTAAATAGAACGAAGTATACAATATTACTAATTAATAATGAGGTCGTTGTCACACTTGGAGACACACTATCAAAGATAGTAAATAAGCCATAAACAGTCCATGGTGCACGTCCTAACTCTGTAATCAACCAACCAGCTGTATTAGAAATGAATGGGAATGAAATACCTGCTACAAACAGTGCTAATAACCAACGCATGTTTCCTAATTTATCTTTTTTAAGTAAGACTAATCCTACAATAGCCATTAAAGCCATTAAAGAGCCAAATCCTGCCATGAAGCGGAAGCCCCAGAACAATGTTTTAACTGGTATATAGTAATCCATCTCTGCACCAAATTGCTCATCGTACTCTTTATGCAAGTCTGCATTAACAGAGTCCATTCCTTGGTAGCTATCTTTTCCACCTAAAATAGATAATAAGTATGGCACTTCAATTTGCCATTTTGTTTCTTTGTCTTTTGTATCAATACCCGCGATTAATGTCCATGGCGCTTTATCACCACTTGTATCATCGTAAATACCTTCCATTGCTGCAAATTTCATTGGATGATCTTCAGCAACTGTAATCATTTGTTGGTGACCAGCACCAATTGTTAAGATTGAGCCAACTAATCCTAGAATCAGGCCTAATCGCATTGATTTTTTAAAGAACGCTACATCTTGTTCTTTCATCATCTTCCATGCAGATGCACCAGCAATCACAAAACCTGCTGTCACAATCGCTCCGAAGACAACGTGTGGAAACTCTAACCATAATTGATGATTTTTAAGTAAGCCAACAAAACTTGTTAGCTCTGCTCTGTTTGTCTCTGTATTGATTTGATACGCAACTGGATTTTGCATAAATGAGTTTGCAGCTAAAATCCATAATGCTGATAATGTTGATGCGATGGCTACTAACCAAATGAATAATAAATGCACTTTCTTGTTAAATTTATCCCAGCCAAACATCCATAAACCAATAAAAGTTGATTCTAAAAAGAATGCTAGTAATGCTTCTACTGCTAGAGGTGCGCCAAAAATATCTCCCATAAAACGAGAGTATTCAGACCAGTTCATACCAAATTGAAATTCTTGAATAATCCCTGTTACTACCCCTACAGCAAATCCTAGTAGGAAGATTTTTCCCCAAAATTTAGCCATATCTTTATAAATCTCATCTTTTTTCACAACATACAATGTTTCCATAATAGCAACGGCAAACCCTAATCCTATGGTCATCGGTACAAAGAAAAAGTGGAATACGGTAGTCATTCCAAATTGAAACCGAGCCAATGTTAATAAATCCATGTTATATCCTCCTTATTTAAATTTTAAACACATTCATTATACCTTATATATATAAGACTTTCAAAGAAATTTTGAACGATTCTAATCTAGAAACTCATATAAACAATCGCTTTTAACGCATTGTGACAAATTCTTCTGCACCTGTTGGGTGAATCGCCACTGTATTATCAAAATCTGCTTTAGTAGCTCCCATCTTAATAGCAACGGCAAAGCCTTGTAGCATCTCATCCATACCAATACCAATACCATGAAGTCCAACAATTTTTTCCTCTATACCCACACAAACTAATTTCATATGGCATTTTTCTCGGTGTTCCGTTATTGCGTATTGCATAGGAGTAAAAGTAGACGTATAAACCTTAAGTGTATCTTTTCCATACATTTCCACTGCTTCATTCTCAGTTAGCCCAACTGTCCCAATGGTAGGGTGAGAGAACACAACAGTCGGAACTGTCTCATAATCAAGATAAGCATTCGTTTGGCCATTAAACAATCTCTCAGATAGACGGCGACCTGCTGCAATAGCAACTGGCGTCAAATTGATTTTATCAATCACATCCCCAACAGCGTAAATACCAGATTGTGTTGTTTTTTGATATGTATCTACTTTAATCGCATGATTATCCGTTAATTCCACACCAGTCACATCTAAATTTAGTCCTTTAATACTTGGTTTACGTCCGATTGCCCAAATAATTTCATCCACTTGAATAGAAGAACCATTCTCAAAATGTAGTGCGTAACCCTCATCTATTTTGGTGACTTCTTTTGGGACTGAATTAGGATGTAACACCATTCCAGACTTTTCATAACTGGTCATTAAAGCGGTAGATACCATCTCATCAAACTCTCTTAGACATGTATCACGTCTAAAAGCCAAGTGTGTCTCAGACCCCAAGCCATTTAATACACCTGCTAATTCCACAGCAATATAGCCAGCTCCTACAACAGCCACTCGTTTTGGTAACTCTGTCAACGCAAAAAATCCATCGGAATCAATCCCGTATTCAGCTCCTGGTATAGATGGGCGAATCGTATGACCACCTGTCGCAATTAAAATATGTGGTGCTGTATGATGTTCGCCATTCACTTCAATTGTATGAGCGTCAACAAACTTACCGTATCCTTTCACAACTGTCACACCATTGCTTGCTAGCCCTTTCATGTATAATCCATGAAGGCGTTCAATATACGTCTCACGATTTTCAACCAATCGACTAAAACTTTGATGCTCAATGGTCACATCAAATCCATATTCTTTCGCTTGTTTTAACATCATGTCACGCATATCCGATGCTGACCACATCACTTTTTTAGGCACACACCCGACATTGACACACGTCCCACCAATGTCTCGCCCTTCTATTAATAGAACTTTAGCTCCATGCATTCCTGCTCGGTTTGCTGATGCAATACCGCCACTTCCGCCACCTATTACTATATAATCAAATTGAGTCATTTCTAATCTCCTCACTATTTTTTCTTACGAATCATGTCACCTGGTTTCACTGGTTCTTCCACTGACATTTTGACAATCATCATTGCATTTGGTGCTTTTTCGATTGGTTCATCATCTTCGTTCCACATCTCTGTAATTGTTTGATGAGCATGTGTGAATCCAGGACCATAAAATTCAATGTCATCATATAACCTAAAATGATTGCGTTGTCGAATGGTTGCCATTTTCGTATTAGCATCATAGGCCAATACTTCGCCAATAAATTTAAACACAGGTATTTTACGACGTTTACCAAACAACTGCTCTTCATCTGTTGGTGTATGATAATAAAAACCTGTAGAAAGCTCTCGTTGTGCGACTTTCCATAATTCATCAATCCATTCTTGTTTGCATTCATAGTGTTCTGGATCTTCCATATAACTATCAACTGCTTTTTTATACACATTAGAGACAGTTGATACATAATGAATCGACTTCATTCGTCCTTCTATCTTCAAACTATCCACACCATTTTGAATTAGATCAGGGATGTGTTCAATCATGGACATGTCAACAGCACTCATCGAGAATGGTTCCTCTACTTCGCCACTATTCGTTAAACTACGTCGTTCTTCTCCAAATGGCATGTCGAATAGATCATATTTCCAACGGCATGATTGAGAGCACCCACCACGGTTTGCATCTCTATGTGACATATGATTGGATAACGTACAGCGACCAGAATAAGAAATACACATAGCGCCATGTATAAACGCTTCAATTTCAATATCTGTATTTTCCCTTATTTGACGTACCTCATCCATCGATACTTCACGCCCTAGCACCACACGCTCTAAGCCTTCATTTTTCCAAAACTCTAAGGTTTCAAAGTTTGTCGCAGAGGATTGCGTGGATAAATGAACTGGCAGTCCTGGTGCTTCAGTTAAACAAATCTCAATTAAAGCAGGATCTGAGACAATCACTGCATTGATACCTATATCTCGTACCTCTCTAAAAAATTCGCCAGCTCCTTTAGCATCTCCCTCATGTGTGACCATATTAGCCGCCACATAGACCTTTGCATCATGTTCTCTAGCAAATGCAACCCCTTCAGCCATGTCTTCATATGTAAAATTGCCTGCTCGACTTCGTAAACCATACGCATTTCCGCCAATATATACAGCATCTGCCCCGTAATGAATCGCTATTTTCAACTTTTCTAATGTCCCTGCTGGAGCCAAAACTTCAGGACGTTTTAATTGTTTTGTCATGTTTTATAGTTACTCCTTATTTGATATCATCTGGATTTAAATAGTAAAAACCTTCATCTAGGCTACGACCTAGCGGGTGACATGCTTTCACGCACTCATTTAACCGATGAGCGTGTGTCTCATCCCACTTTCCAGATTCCAGTAGCGTCTTTGCTTCAATAAAATAAGAGACAATTTTCACATATTCCTCCCCAGGTGTGTAAATACCGTCCAATTTCCAGTGAGTCATGTCAATGTCGACCAATTCATTTAGTTCTAACATAAGATTAACATCATTCGTCGCAAAAATATGAGTCCCATGTTGGTCTTCATAAATAGAATAATGCGTGTCCTCATCTTTAGGTTCAGAAATAAATAAGCCACGCTCCTTTGTTGTGTCTTCTTCTGATTGGACAAAAGATAAGTAATTATCAACAAGTGGACGCTTTGACTGATGGATACATGTGGCACCGTATACTAATGTCTCACCAAAGATCATCAATTCTTTTGACATCTCGACAAGTTCAAGATAAGGAACTTCTCTAGCAATGACAGCTCCTATAGCGCCTCTTTTTCCCCAAAAATTCATTTGGCGTGCACTCGTAACCATCGTAGCTGCATCATAAATAAACGGTAAGGCATACCCGTCACGTTTCAACACGTGTATCACACCTGGATCTCCTACAACAATCACGTCCACACCTATTGTTTCTAAAAAAGTTAAATAATCTGGTATGCCTAGCATCTTGTCAGGATGCATAATAGCATTCACAGCAATTTGAACCTTTTTCCCATGATGATGTGCTAATTGTACTAGTTCTTCTATCTCATCTCTAGTAAAGTGCTTTGGCAATCTAAGTCCAAATGCCTCATCCCCAAAATATAAATACTGAATATCCATCTCAACCAGTTGTTTTGCCTGTTCAATGGATTCCACTGTTGCGGTAATGTCTACCATGCCTCTTGTTCCTCCTCTATATAATAAGACTATCCTACCATAGCTTACTTGCTCATGCCAAGATTCTCACAAAGAAAAAGGCGTCAGTCAACTTACCGACGCCTAACTTTGTTACCTTTTATTTAGACTTTGTTTTCACATATATGTTGCCTTTTGTTGCACCAATCGTCACTGTCATACCTGGTTGAATGTCTCCAGCTATTAGAAGTTCACTCAATCTATCTTCAACTTCTTTTTGTAAGGCACGTCTGATTGGTCTAGCACCGTACTCTGGGTCGAAACCTTCTTTGCTAATCACTTCGATAGCAGCAGGTGTTAACGTTAATTTGATTTTTTGTTCAGCCAACCGTTCCACAATGGATTGACTCATGATTTTAACAATTTGATTGAGCTCTTTTTTATCCAATGAATGGAAGACAATCATTTCATCCACACGGTTCAAAAACTCTGGACGGAATGATTTTTTTAGTTCCTCTAATATACGACCTTTCATGGCTTTGTAATTTTGGCTTGTATCAGATACATTAAAACCAACTGTTTTTTCATCACGTAAAGCCGTAGCCCCAATGTTAGATGTCATAATCATAATGGTATTTTTAAAATCCACCTGACGGCCTTTAGAATCTGTCAAATGTCCATCATCTAACACTTGTAATAAAATATTAAAGACATCTGGATGAGCCTTTTCTACCTCATCTAATAAAATGACAGAATATGGTTTTTGACGAATTTTCTCTGTTAATTGACCACCCTCATCGTATCCAACATACCCTGGAGGAGAACCCACTAATCGACTCGTACTGTGTTTCTCCATAAACTCAGACATATCCACACGAATTAATGCCTCTTCTGAACCAAACATAGCAGTAGCCAATGTTTTGGCCAATTCCGTCTTCCCGACACCTGTAGGCCCTAAGAACATAAATGATCCGATTGGACGATTCGGGTCTTTCAACCCGCTTCTAGCACGCCGAATAGCTCTAGATACTGCTTCAACTGCCTCATTTTGTCCAACTACTCTATCATGTAAAATTCGCTCAAGCTCTAGTAATCGTTCACTTTCTTTTTTCTCCAATTGCTGCAAAGGTATACCTGTCCACTGGGAAACAACTGATATAATCGCCTCTTCAGTCACTTCACCATCATAAGTACGGGCTGTTTCACTCTCACTCTGTCTTAATTCATCTAATATTAGTTGTGCTTTTTTCTCTTTAGTTCTCGCTTTAGCCGCTGCTTTAAAATCTTGAGATTTAATGGCCTCTTCTTTCAACTGAATGATATCAGCCAATTTTTCTTGTTGAATCTCTACTGGTGACGGATGTATTGCCTGCTCTAATCGTGTTCTAGCAGCAGACTCATCAATCAAATCAATCGCTTTATCTGGTAGTTGACGGTCATTAATATAACGCATCGACAAATTCACTGCCGTAAAAATAGCCTCATCCGTTATTTTCACATTGTGATGATCTTCGTATTTGTTACGTAAACCTAATAAAATAGACTCTGTTTCTTCTGCTGTAGGTTGATCCACTTGAATTTTTGCGAATCGACGTTCTAAAGCAGAATCCTTTTCAATATACTTTTGATACTCATCTAAAGTTGTCGCACCAATCGTTTGTAGTTCCCCACGAGCCAAAGCTGGTTTTAAAATATTAGAAGCATCAATGGCACCTTCTGCTCCGCCTGCACCAATTAACGTGTGCAATTCATCTATAAATAAAATAACATTACCATCATGATAAATTTCATCTACAACACGTTTTAGACGGTCTTCAAATTCTCCACGGTATTTTGTACCTGCTACCACAGCACCCATGTCTAACATCATTAAACGTTTCATAGCCATATCTTTTGGGACAGTACCTGAAACAATTTTTTGAGCTAATCCTTCTGCAATCGCTGTTTTTCCAACACCTGGTTCTCCAACTAGTACAGGGTTATTTTTAGTCCGTCGACTCAACACTTGAATCAATCGTTGCACTTCTTTTTCACGTCCCACCAACGGATCCAACTGATTATGGCGTGCTACGTCAGTTAAATCTCTAGCCAATGAATCTAATGTAGGCGTCCCCTCTTCTACTTGCTGTTTACCAGATGGTTGTCCAGGTTTACGTTGGGACTGCTTTATACCAATATCTGATAAGCCAATTTTGGTGAAAACAAGTTGTCTGGCCTTATCTAGGTCCACATCTAAATTATCCAATACTCGATTAGCTAAAACATCGGGTTCTTTTATAATGGCTAACAAAATATGCTCTGTTCCTACATTTGGCGCACCAAGTTTTTTGGCCTCTTCACCAGCAAAAGCTAATGTCTGTTTTGCTCGAGGTGAATAGAGTAACAATCCATCAGGTAACGCTTTTTTTTTCATAATATATTGTGTATTGTTTTTAATTTCCTCATATATACTATCATAGGTTATATTAAACTGTCGTAATACTTTACCAGCAATCCCTTTATCCTCTTCAATAATACCTAATAATAAATGCTCTGTTCCTACAGATTCCTGATTAAATTTTCTTGCACTTTCTTGGGCATAAGACAAAACTTTTTTGGCTCTTATCGTAAATAGATCGCTCATACTATTACTCCTTTTCCTCATAAGCTAGACGTTCAAGTAAATCACTTATCATCTGTGCTCGTAAAAGATTATTTTCCTCAATAGACAACATGGCTTTCGTGCTCAACAAACCTGTTATCAAGTTTTTTTCTCTTTTTGTTATAAGTTTATTTTCATATAGTTGCTCTAAAATAGCAAATCCTTCACTTTCTGTCAATTCTGAACTGACTTCTTCAGAAAAATGATACAAATAATCACTATGTTGTACCAAATTGACCTTATAAATCCGAATATATCCTCCGCCACCACGCTTGCTTTCAACTTTATATCCTTTAGGGACAGTGAAACGCGTATTAATCACATAATTAATTTGAGAAGGAACACAATTAAACAAATCCGCCATCTCAGACCGACGTATTTCAATTTGCTCTTCTACTTCTAATATTTCTTTAAGGTAACCTTCAATAATATCAGACATATTACGACTAGTCATGTTAACACCACCTTCATTGACTATCTCTGACCTTCATTATACAAAAAACTTACCAAATAATACAGTTATTAGAATTATATTTTAATATAAAAAAAAAAGCCTCTCTAGGCTTTAACAAATTTTAACTTTAACGCGCCCAAGAGGAGTCGAACCCCTAACCTTCTGATCCGTAGTCAGACACTC
>JBQELZ010000031.1:0-20669 GCA_052104115.1 Vagococcus sp.
ACTGATATTTAGATATTTTTACCAGAGTGGCTAACTTAATGTTGCAATTTAGAATCTAATTATATTTTTGAAGAATATCAATTTGAAACGGATCATTATTTATTTACCCAAAAAAATTATTTTCAAGAAGTTGTAGAACTAAACAAGGATACGTTTAATATTATCAACCAGTATTTTAATCTAAATGATATGTCAGACGATATCAAATGGCGTATACATTATATTTTGTTTCAAACTCATTTCAAACTGATTTATCTAAATAGTAGTATTGTCTATTATGGTGAAGAGAATTTTGTTAAAGAAGAAAAAAACAATTCAAATAGGCATTTGAGACATATCGCTTTGCAGATGATTGAACACCATCAAAACAAATATGATTTATGTATTTCTAATTCATTTAAAGATATTTTATTTTGGCGATATATGACGCTATTAAAGGTCATATCCACAGACACACAACCTGTGCTAAGAGTTGGTCTAAAACTTCATATGAATTATTTAGTGAAAATGGGGATTAAACATGTTTTAGAAGAATCTTTACTGGATGATTTTAATATGGAAATTGAAGAAGCGAAAGAGAGAACGTTCTATGACCTATTGATTATAGATAACAAAAAAGATATTATAAAATTTGAATACATGGAATGTTATGTCATGGGAACAATTGTGAGTGAATATGACCTAAATCAATTAAAAGGATTATTGATACATTTGGTTGATGATATGATAAAAATTTAAAAAATATATTTTTAATGTAAAATAGTATAATGGATTGAATCGCAACATAACAACTAGGAGGAGAATAATGAAAAAAGTTAAATGGGTGGTATTGATGTCTATTTTGATGTCGCCAATGGTAGTATTTGGTGAAAGTGTTCAAAACAATAGGACTAACGAATCAACTAAAGCATCTTCAGACAGCGTTTTAGAAAACACAAGTGAATCGAGTCAAGTGTTTAATGAGTTAATAAGAAATACTGTAGAATCTTCAGGTGATAACGCGAAAGATCAAAAGGGATTATTATCAGAGGATTATTTTGAAACGTTAAGTAGAGAAGCGAAAACACCTGAAGAATACAATGAAGTATTAGAATACATTAAAAATAATACTGATTATGATAAAGCTGGTCAGGAGATGCAAGACATGACCATGTATTCTCGTTCTGCAAGAGCTGGAAAAAAACAAGGTGTAGCTAATTATCTGGGTATCACTAAAAATCAATTAATGAATGAATTAACAAGACATGAGTATGACGGCTTTTATCTTGGAACACCGTTTAGAGGATTGTGGGTACCTAGTGCACAATGCATGAGTCCTAAAGGAGCACCAAACAAATATGGTCCAGGCTTTAATTGTACAGGATTTGTTGCAACAGCTTTTCAACGTGCTGGAGGAGACTTACGTCAAATAACAAGAGTATCTAATGCGTGGGGCGATGTATGTAACGCATATAATTGGCGAGATGCATTGAAATTAAACACAGAATATTATGAATTTAGTTCTGTTGATCAATTATTAAAGAGTGGGAAAGCATCAAAAGGTGATGTTATTTATTTTGAACCAGATTTTACAAGACCCAATTATGATTGTCATATTGGATTTTTCTGGGGCAGTCGCTCAAACGAAAATTTAATGTGGCATTCATATGATCGAAATATTAAAAGTAATATTAAATCGGCTACACCTTGGACTAAAATTATGCTATTCAAATTAGGTGACGATAAAAATGCAACGATTAAAGACACAAAATTAAATAATAAACGCTTTATTGAATCAAAAAATGCTGCTATTTATTCAAGAGCTTACAATTCAGGGGATAAGTCAGTTGATACGACTGCGGGACTTTATCATCAACAAGTGACTGTTACAAGAGAAGTTGTAAATGGACATGGTACATGGCAACAGTTTACATATGACAAAAATGGTTCAAGAAAGAGTGGTTGGATTCAAAAAGGTGAATTTGTGGATATCATTGATAAGAAGAAAGTAAATGATAAGATGGTATTAAATGTGGATGGAGCAGTTCTTTATGATAGACCGTATCATCCTGGTGCACAAACTGTCGCACAATTAAAAAATATGAAACATCAATCAGTGGCGATTAGTGAACAAGCACATACAGGTTATGGAGATTGGTATAAAGTTAATTTTTCAAGAGGCAATAAAACATATAATGGTTGGATGAAAACAACTGATTTTGTGCGTATTTCAAATCAAACAAAATTTGAACGAGATATGACGATTAATACCAATACAGGTTCTATTTATGATGGACCTTATATTGGGCCGTCATCAACAAAGTATGTAGGTTCTACAAAAGGCATGAAAGGTAAAACAATATCTATTACTGAAAAAGCTACAACGGGTTATGGTGATTGGTATAGAACAAGTTTTGATCAAGATGGTTCTACTGTCTCTGGTTGGATAAAATCAGTCGATGTGGAAACATATGTGAATCATGAAATAGTAAATGAAACCAAATATGTGAATAAAGATTTTGGTTCTATTTACGATAAACCTTATGATGGAATCAACACTAAAAATGTAGGCACATTAAATGGAAAAATTAATACCCAATTAACAGTAACTGAGAAGGCAGAAACAAATTATGGATTATGGTTTAAAACGAGACTTGGCTGGATAAAATCTGTGGATTTATCGGATCAGTTAGTCACAACACAAGTTCAGTTAAAACAAACGATTAATACTGACCGAGGAACGATTTATAAAGCACCTTATACAGGAAAAGAAACATCAGTTTTAATCACAACGAAACAGTTGAAATATAAAACAGTTGAGTTAACAGAAAGAGCAGAAACATCTTATGGAACATGGTATAAAACGAGTCTAACGGTGAACAACCAGTTGACAACGGGGTGGATAAAATCAGTTGATTTAGATAATTATTATAATCATGCATTTATTGCCAACAATTATTTCATTAATAAAGATGGTGGAGCAATTTATAATAGACCTTATGATGGAAATGGAACGAAACGTGTTGATACGTTGAGTGGTAAGCTAAATAGAGATGTCAAAGCAACTGAAAAAGCAGAAACATTATATGGAACATGGTATAAAACGGAATATGGTTGGGTAAAATCAGTCGATTTATCTAATGATATTCTCACTGAAAAAATTGATAGTCATAAGACAATTAATACAGCTAACGGAGCAATTTACAATATGCCATATGTAGGTTCTAAGACAAAGAGAATCGCTACAACTAAAGGATTGGATGGACAATCGATTAAATTGGTTGAACAGTCTAAAACACCATATGGATTATGGTATAAATCAGTCTTTATGATTGGGGACGAAAAAACAGAAGGATGGATAAAATCAGTCGATTTAAATAACTATTATAATCATGAAAAATTGGATACGAGATTGATTGTAAATCGAAACAATGGCATGGTTTACGATCGTCCATATGATGGTAAGGAAACCAAAGGCGTTGGCAACTTAACAGGAATGTTTGAAAAACCAGTATCGGTATCTGAAAAAGCAGAGACTGATTATGGTGTATGGTATAAGGTAAACTTTAAACAAGGTAATAAAGTTGTTATAGGTTGGGTGAAATCAGTTGATTTAGATGAAACGATGAATAGTCAGACATTAAATACTTATCAAATTGTGACAAGAGAAATTGGTTCTATCTATGATTCTCCTTATGCTGGACCTAAAAAGACAACGTACATAGGGAATACGAAAACATTGTATTTGGACAGTGTATTAGCAGTTGAAAAAGTGACAACAGGATATGGTACATGGATACATGTGAAACAAAAACAAACAGATATAGGTTGGATAAAGTCCGTTGATTTAAGTACCTATAAAGACCACAAAAAAGTGGCTGAATCATTTGTTGTTAACACATCATCAGGAGCAGTCTATGACCGACCATATGATGGGAAAGAGACAAATAAAATTGGCAATCTAGATGGTATGAAAAATACCGCCATTGACGTAACAGAAAAAGCAGAAACAGCATATGGCATATGGTACAAAACAAACTTTAAACAAGGAGATAAAACGGTCACAGGCTGGGTAAAATCAGTTGATTTAGATTAAAGAAATAGTACCGTGAAAGTAGGAGTATGAAACTCCTACTTTTTATTTATCCAAAAGACACAAAAGTGATATAATGATTAAAAAGATTGGGTGGTGTTAGTTTGGCTAAAAAATACACAAAAGAGTTGATTCATGATACGTTTGTTGCCATGTTAAATGAACGTCCACTAAAAAAAATTACTGTAAAAGATTTAGCGATAGCATGCGAAATCAATCGTAATGCCTTTTATTATTATTATTCTGATATTTATGAACTCCTATCGGAAATATTTGAAAACCAATTGACTAAAATTATGGATAATTATAGCGATACGTTATCGTGGGAGGAAAGCTTTTTAGAAGCAACGTCATTTGCATTGGAAAATAAAACAGCTATTTATCATGTTTACGATTCTATGCAACAAGATGAGCTTATTCGTTACATTTTTAAAGCATCGGGAGATATTATGACGCGTTATGTAGAGCACGAGAGCATAAAAACATCTGCTTTAGAGGACGATAAAAAATTAGTGGTTTCCTTCTATCAATGTGCCTTGACAGGTATGGTCCTGAGATGGATACAAACAGGGATGAAAGAAAGCCCAAAAGACATTGTGATGCGAATAGGTTTTTTATTTGATGGAAATATTGAAACGTCTTTAATGAGGAGTCATGAAGAATTAATAGATTTTTAGGCACGGGACAAAGAATGCCTAAAAAAAATACATATCAAGAGTGATGTACGGTTTTAGTACACCGCTCTTTTTTTGCGTAATGATATCTTTTTCTAAACCACATATAATATAGACATGGGAGCGGTACAAAGGATTTTAACTAGCTTCTATCTATCAAAGAAATTGAAAGTGGGAGATTAAATGGAATTAAAAACACATGATCCAAGACTGACTTTGACAAATGGTACGTATCATTCTTTAGTACAAGCAAGAAAACCTCAGGGAATTGAAGATAAAAAAGCGTATTTAATTGGAACGGGTATTGGTGCGTTAGCAGCAGGTTGTTTTTTAATCCGTGATGCCCATATGGAAGGCGACAAGATTACATTTATTGAACAATTAGATATTCCAGGTGGATCATTAGATGGGGCTGTTCGTGAAAATGCAGGATACGTAGCACGTGGTGGACGCGAAATGGGACACCATTTTGAAGTACTATGGAGTTTATTTAGCTCACTACCATCAACAGAAGATCCTAATATGAGTGTATTAGATCATTTTTATTACACCAACTATGATGATCCTAATTTTAGTAATTGTCGTGTGACTAAAAATCGTGGTGAACGCTATGACAATGGTAAATTCAATCTAGGTCAAGATTTAGCAAAAGAGCTAGCCATGTTTGTTGGTATGTCAGATAAAGCGTTAGAAAATAAGACAATTGAAGATATTTTCTCAGATGAATTACTAGATAGTGATTTTTGGTTATATTGGAGAACAATGTTTGCCTTTGAAAATTGGCATAGTGCATTAGAAATGAAACTATATATGAATCGTTTTATTCATCACGTTGATGGACTACCAGATTTGTCAGCACTTCAATTTTCACGCCATGACCAGTTTACGTCATTTGTCTTACCAATGGTGAAGTATTTACAAGAGCATGGTGCAAAATTCGAGTATGGTGTTACTGTTGATAATGTAGAGTTTGATATTACATCACGAAATAAAATCGCTAGAAAAATTGTAGCTAGAGATAAAACAGGACAGGATGTATCTATTGATTTAACAGAAGATGACTTAGTTTTTATTACCAATGGTTCTATGACAGAAGGGTCAGAATACGGAGATGATTATACCCCAGCACCATTTACAAAAGAAGCAAAAGGATGTTGGGAATTGTGGCGCAATATTGCCAAACAGTCAGATGAATTTGGTCGTCCTGACAAATTCTGTGCGCAACCAGAAAAATCAAATTGGGAGTCTTGTACAGTAACATGTCACGATGAGCGAGTACCAGAATACATTGAACGTATTACCCAACGTTCTCCTTATGGTGGAAAAACAGTAACAGGTGGGATTGTATCAGCTGTTGATTCATCATGGTTAATGAGTTGGACTATTAATAGACAAGAACAATACATAGGTCAACCGGAAAAAGATGTTGTGGTTTGGGTCTACGGTTTGTTCTCAGATGTGCCAGGTGATTATATTAAGAAACCGATGCGTGATTGTACAGGTAAAGAAATTACCAAAGAATGGTTGTATCATATTGGTGTTCCGGTTAATGAAATTGAAGCATTAGCAGAATCATGTACAGCAATACCTGTGATGATGCCATTTATAACCAGTCAATTTATGCCTCGTGAAGAAGGAGATAGACCATACGTTGTTCCAAAAAATGCTGTGAACTTTGCTTTTTTAGGTCAATTTGCTGAAACCTTAGATGATCCAGGTAGAGATACTGTCTTTACAATAGAATACTCCGGAAGAACAGCAATGGAGGCTGTGTATGTATTAACTGGAGTGGAAAAAGGTGTACCAGAAGTGTATGGTTCAAGATATGACATTCGATACTTGTTGTTTGCAGGATTAAGTTTATTAGATGGTGAAAAACCAGATATTGAATTGCCTATGTTAGTCAAACATAAATTAATGAAAAAAATAAAAGGTACTGAAATAGAAGAATTATTAAAAGAAAATAATATTCTATAATATCGTTTAGGCATAGAGTTGAGGTAAGATCCCATTTAATAGTGGGGTCTTACTTTCGTTATTAGGGATTCGTTTAGAGAGGATGCATAAGTATGTCAGATTTAGAAACCTTGCAACAATTATATGAGCAAGACAAGCGCAGGCAAGCCGAAATAGAAGTAGAGGATAGGACAACATGTAATAAGACTCTGTCAGTATTTACTCAATTTAGGAAAAGCAATCCATCGCATACGTTGGAGACTTTTTCTATGGGAAGTAGTGGGGATACTTATCGTGATTTTAAAGAGAAAGAAATCGATCGTCAACGTCAAAAATTAAAGTTATTGCAATACCGATTAGCTTATGAAGCTTTCTTTTTGCAGTGGGAAAGACGTGAAAGCAATCAAAAAAGTAACGATGCAACACGTTACCGAGCAGATGAAATAGCTCGCTTAAAAGATGAAGTTGCTCAGTTAATTCAATCGTCACCTGAAGCATGGCAAGCTTATTATGAAACAATATGGTTTAAAGACATTGACTGTTTTTCCACACAAAAATTGGTTCCAGTTCCATACGTTGAGCGAACAAAACAAAAAATAATTGAGTCATTAGAATTAGGTCATCCAGTTTACTTAGTTGGTCATTTGGGAAGTGGAAAGACACAGTTAGCCATTGAAACAGCAGTCGAATTTAGCATCAAACATCGTGTGCAAGATGAATTAGAAGAATCATTAAATCATTGGTTTTTAGCAAACATTCATGTGTCTGAAGAGGACGTGTTTGATATGTTTTGTAAATTGTACCAAGAACGAAGAGAGTATTATGCGACTATTTTAGAATCAGGAACCAAAGAAGACATCACACGTTTACAGCCTTTATTTATTTCAGGATCACATAATTTGACCTATGAAGATATGTTTGTAGAAAAAACCTTGAGCCTAGAACAGCAATTTACAAGTGATTCATTTAATGACTATTTGGATAGGATGGTTGATGACTATAATCAATGGATGACTGAACATCAGGACTATCTTGCTCATATATCATCAGAAGAACAATTACAACTGCGCGTTCAAATTTGGAAAAGCTTTTCTGACTTATTGATTGCTAAAAACAACACATTTGGTACGACCATTAAAAAAATTGAAAGGGAATTATTGATAGCCATAAAAGAAGGTCGACCTGTTATTATTGATGAGTTAAACACCATTGCTATGCAACATTTAATTGCTTTGAATGATATTTTACAACGTCATGCAGGACAAACTGCTTATATTACAGGTGTAGGTCCAGTTTATATTCAACCAGGATTTGCTTTTATTGGGACTGGTAATTTATCGACGCAACAGATTAACTACGAAGGAACGAATCAGTTAAATCCAGCGTTTCAATCGAGATTTGTGACGATAGAATACAATTATGTGCCCCAGTCAATGATTGGAGATGTGAGTCGTCAGTCTAAGCCACAAGAGAGCGAGTTATTTCGCGTTATATTATCAACGTTATCGTTTGAAAATGGGTGTGTACAGCTTCCTAATGTTGAACATTCTTTAGAGGAGTTGTTCCGATTCGCTCAGCTATGTAAATTAACACAAGATGTGTTCATAGGAAAATGGGTGGATGATACAGAAGAAGATGGCTTTCAGCCCTTAGAGTTACGTGAATCCGTTTTGTCTATTAGAAATATGATGCATGTATTAGAAAGTTGGAATTTAGGGGAAGAAAAAGATTTGAGTCAAGCCTTATGGGATAGTTTTATTAGTTCTATTACGTATCCAGAAGATCAAGTTTATATCATGGGACAAGCCGTTCGTTATGGTTTTTTTAAAGAGTCTGACGGTTGGACAGTGACACACAGCGGCATGGGACTAGCTCTCATGACGTATGACGATATAAGGGCTTATCCGTATAGGTATACGAGAGGAGCAATAGGAACACTAAGCAGTTTAGATGTGATACATCTTTTATTTGGAAAAGAGCCGGAAAGACAGATGATTCCAGATCAATTAGCCGCGTATGATGAGACTAAAGAGACCATTTTTCATCTAGATACGTATGAGAAGAACTTTGACATCATAAGACAATTGGATTATACACAGTATTTGTTAGATTATTTGGATGAATTGGGTGAGGATAAGTGACATCTAAATTAGAGGACAAGAAACAATCATTTTCTGAAAAACTGACGCATGTCAAACAACAATTAAATATGTATAAAAAAACAGGTTATTTACCATCAGAATATGATTCTGATTTAGCAGAATTACTAACCATGAATCGAGATTTATTGGAAGATCTATTGCCTTATTTCAGGCGACAGCAGGCTCAACGCGAAAAAATAAGCCTTGAATTTGTGCCTATTAGAGAACAAGGTGATAAACAAGCCTCTTCTTTTATTAGACAGTTGGTACAAGTCAGTGACGAAACATACTGTTTACTGTATTATACAGGAAACGTTCAGTTGATGGTGTTTAATGTAGATGAGCAGACGATTACTTGGGAAAAAAAGATACAGACGAATCAGGAAAAAATACGTTATATCATAAAGGGGCAATCAGATACGATGTATTTAATTGGCTACCAAGGAACCTTGTTTGAATTGATATGTGACTCAGATGCATCTTTCATAACGAAAAAAAATGATTACGTCGCTAAGGAGTTAAGGGACAGGCCGTTATTTGCACAAGATACTACCGAGATAATATGCCATCTAGACACTAAGCAGTATGCGGTTATGACTATAGAGCAACTACAGAAAGTAAGAGAAGTACCATCTGAATTAGACCTTGATTTTTGGACAGGGATAGTCAAAGTTGGAGATAGTTTGTATGCCTTAGGAGATAGATACGGCTGTATTTATATAGTAGACACGTCTCACAACACTATTATGACAAAACGAGTGGTGTCTTGTTTTGACGCTGAGATTACGGAAATTTACTTATTAGAGGCAAACCAACTAGCTGTGTTAGGAAAAAAAGGGAATATGGGTGTATTAGATGTAGAAGGGTCTATAGAGAAAATCAATGGATTAGAAGGAAATTTGATTGAATTAAGTGTAGGAGCTGAGACGTGCCTTATCATTAGCGATAATGGAAAGACGTACGTGTTAGAAAAAAATCTAGATACATGGAAGGTCAATCATTATGCGACAAGTCATCATCCATGTCTTGTCCATGTTGCATGGATAGAAGAAAATAGTTATCTTGCTATGGATGTAGAGGATGATTGGCATGTTGTCCATGTTGCAAACTTGTTAGAAATAGATGATTTAGTTTATCTAAATATGTATTCATAAAGGATGTGAAATCATGGCAGAAAAGAGTGATGAAGACTGGATAAATTATGCTAAAAAGTCGTGTGAGGCTTTTTTAGTAAAGGAGCAACCACATTTAGTTACATTTACCAGAGATGCTAATTTACGTTATCTGGCAGATGACACTAGTCGACGAATTAAAGTCAGTCCAAAAGAAGGCATCGTTTATCTCCCCATTGAACGCTTCTTAGAAGATAATATTGAGGAACATCAAATGATGTGGCATTTATATAACGAACTCGCTTTTTATCAGGATTGGAGAAAAAATCCCGAAGCATATCTTAATCAGTTAGACAGATGGACGACAGATACCAATATGATTATCCATTATCTACTCAAACGAATCAAAAAGCTAGGAATCGATAATGACCCTGCTTATTCAAAAAAAGCCATGGCAAGTTATGTAAAAAAAGAAGTGACGTATTTTTTGATTCAGATGGATAAGCTAATCGCTTTTTTAAAGGTACAACAGGCGTGTCCGATTTACCGAGAAGGTCCGTATGACATATATGTTAGTGATTATTTGCTAAAACAACTTCATCAGTCTGTCAACGTTCATCGATTGCCCAAACATCGTGCATTTTTATACCAATTACTCGTTAGTCTATTTGAGGTGAAGAATATAGAGGTTGATATGTATCCTTTTAATCAGATGATAAATGGCGTCTCTTATACAACGTTTGTCTCCAACAAAATGATACAAGTAATTATAGAAGAAGGAAGTATTTATGACTATGAACGGTTTATAAAAAGGTTTATTTTCCCGTATTTTGAAGAATGTTGGAAACAGGAAATAGATGAGCTGAGTGTTGAAAAAAGTGATTCAAGTGGGGATACATCATCGGAAGTCGAATCCCTACTTTCAGCAGAGGATAATGAAACGCCACAACAAATTGAATCCACCAAAGAGGAAGAAACAGATATCTTAAATGAAATGATTGAACAACAAGAAAAAGAAAAACAGCAGTTAGAAAGGTTGTTAAACGAAAAAAATCAATTGGCTTCTTATGGAGTGAGTGAAAGAGACCAAGACCTATTTCATTATTATCGGAAAGAGATGATAAAAGAACGAGAAGACATGAAGCAATTCTGGAAAAGAATAGTAGGAGAGGCCAAAAAAGAAGAAAGTGTGAAGCAACATAATCGGCTAAAAGGTAAGTTAGACGTTCAAAGTTTACTCACGCATTATGTCTCGTTTCATGAGGCGGAAAAAACAGGAAACTACAAACAGCTACCAATGTTTAGCCGATATGAGCTAGAACCACAAGCAAAACAATTACCAGAACATATTGATATTATTTTTTTGATTGATAATTCTGGTTCCATGAATACAGAAAAAATTGATGCGGCAAGAAAGGCATTGGCAGTGACTTTATTGTCATTGAGTGATTTTGATGACTATCTATCCAAACAAGCTGAGGCATTGCATCAACGAATTTCGTTATCATCAGAGACGTGGTTGTTTGGAAGTGAGCACTATAAAGTTAAAAATAAACAGACAACACTTGTAAAAGATAGACAGAAAGAAATCATTGAAAGTATTACAAAATTAAATGGACAAGATGGCGTGACGGATGACGCGAGTTGCTTAGAATCAATTTTATCGTCAATTACGCCAAAAGAAACGGCTGAATTACGAGTAGGAAAACGCATGTGTTTAATATTAGAGATAACTGACGGAGCGTCTAGCTTTCCAGGTGTCACAAAACAGGTTATTGATAAGCTTAGACAAAAACAGGTGGAACTATATGCCTTTCAAATTGGTAAAAATAATGATGCTACAGTGAAGACCTTTGATTTCATTTGGAATGCTGAGAGGAAAGAACCTAGAGGAATCAAAATAGGAGAGGCTGTGAATAAATTACCAGCAGAATTACTTCGTACAGTAGGCCACAATATGGCAACGATATTTAATTGAAAAAGTCTTACAAATAAGGTAGTAACCTTATTTGTAAGACTTTTTTGCAGGAGCTTATCTTGTGAAGCATACAGGTTAGGTGTATGATAAATGGGACTATAAAAAGTGAAACTTAAACCTGTGATGTATATCACTTGTTCTAATGGAGAAGAGGAGAATCAAGATGAACGAAAATACAACATTGTTACATGGCTATTCTGTTATTGATCCACATACAGGAGCAGCGTCTATACCTAAGTACCAAACCTCTACATTTAATCA
The DNA here is from genome assembly GCA_052104115.1 of Vagococcus sp. Taxonomy (GTDB): domain Bacteria; phylum Bacillota; class Bacilli; order Lactobacillales; family Vagococcaceae; genus Vagococcus. The sequence continues at coordinate 12,195 of JBQELZ010000031.1, forward strand.
AACTAACCTTTTAGATAAACAAGAGTATAGTTATACTCGTTTTGGTAATCCAACAGTAGATGCTTTAGAAGAAGGAATAGCTGTTTTAGAAGGGGCTAGTTATGGGTTTGCTTTTTCATCTGGCATGGCAGCGATATCTACGGTTCTTATGTTGTTAAAAACAGGGGATCATGTCATTGTTCCGATAGAAGTATATGGAGGAACGTGCCAATTTGTCAAAGAGATTTTACCGAATTACGGGATAGAAGCAAGTTTTGTTGATTATTCAGATGAAACAGCATTGAAAGCAGCTGTAACTCCTCGTACCAAAATGATCTACGTTGAAACACCTTCAAACCCATTATTGAAAGTGACAGATATCAGTCATGTTGTAAAAATTGCGCAAGACCGATCAATTATGACGGTTATGGACAATACTTTTATGACACCACTGTATCAAAAACCGTTAGAGTTAGGGGTAGACATAGTTATTGAAAGTGCCACAAAATTTTTAAATGGTCATAGCGATGTGCTAGCTGGATTAGTTGCAACGAATAATGAAGATGTGGCGCAACGATTAAGACTCTTTCAAAAAGCGTTTGGCTGTATATTAGGGGTAGAAGATGCTTGGCTTGTGTTAAGAGGGATGAAAACCATGGGTATACGAATGGACAGAAGTGTGTCTAATGCAGAAAAAATTGCGCATTATTTAGAAAATCATCCGAAAGTATGTCGTGTTTATTATCCTGGATTATCCTCTCATTTAAACCATGATTGTCATATGAGACAAGCTAAAAATGGTGGGGCTGTGCTGTCAGTTGACTTGGGGAGTGAACATGCTGTTGAACAATTTGCTAATCATGTCACCTTACCAATTATTGCAGTCAGTTTAGGCGGAGTAGAATCCATATTGTCTTATCCAAGAACTATGTCACATGCTTGCTTATCAGAAGAAGAAAGGCAAGAACAAGGTGTGACAGAAGGCTTAGTGAGATTGTCTTGTGGGATAGAAGATATAGAGGATATCCTGACAGATTTAGAAATAGGGTTGTCATATATATCATAAAAAACTAGAGACATATCTCTAGTTTTTTTCAAATAGATTTATCTAAACAGATAAGGTATATTATGGAAGAAATACAACGTAAAATAGGAGGTTGTCATGATGGAAGAGAGCAATAAAAAATGGTGGCACCAAGCGATAGGGTATCAAATTTATCCAAAAAGCTTTCAGGATACTAATGGAGATGGGATTGGTGATATTAATGGTATCATTGCTCACTTAGATGATTTGAAAGAATTAGGGATTACAGTACTTTGGATTAGTCCGATTAACGTATCTCCAATGGTAGATAATGGATATGACATCTCGGATTATTTGCAAATCGATCCTAGTTTCGGTACAAATACAGATTTTGAACGGCTAATTGACGAGGCAAAACAGAGAGGGATTCGAGTATTAATGGACTTAGTCATTAATCACACGTCAACGGAGCATCCTTGGTTTAAACAAGCTATGTCAGACTTAACAAGTGAGTATGCCGATTATTATGTCATTAAAGAAGGCAAGGGAACGTTACCACCAAATAATTGGCGTTCTATTTTTGGAGGAAGTGCTTGGGAGAAAATAGGTGATACGAACCGTTATTACTTGCATCTATTCACAGTTGGTCAACCAGATTTAAATTGGGAAAATCCAAGACTAAGAGAAGAACTGTATCAAATTATCCGCTATTGGTTGGATAAAGGCATTGCAGGATTTCGAATAGACGCCATCACACACATAAAAAAAATCTATGATTACCAAGAGTTACCAGCAGATGGACCTGATAATTTGGTTAATGCTTGGGACTATTACCGAGATGCTAAAGGAATCGGTCACTTTTTAGGAGAGATGAGAGACTCCGTGTTTAAAGGACGGGATTTACTGAATATTGCTGAGATGGATATTCCCGACACAGATAAGTGGGAAGAGTACTTTGGGGCTGATGGTTATTTTTCGTCAGTTTTTGATTTTTCTCATATTGATTACTCAGTTCAAAAAGAGGCATTTAAAGAAACGCCACTGGACATGATTGAGGCATTGAAACAGACACTTATGACTAAGCAATTAAAAGCTGATAATCGAGTTTTCTTTACCAATTTTTTAGAAAACCATGATTTACCACGTTCTCTAAACCGACTAATTCCAGCTGATGATATTGGTTTTTATAGTGCTTCGGTTTGGGCAATGATGTACATGTGTCTTAAAGGGATTCCAGTCATTTACCAAGGACAAGAAATTGGGATGACTGATTTTCCAAAAGAGGACATAACAGAGTATTTAGATTTAGCCACTCATAATCAATATAAGGATTATCTTTATGAGGGACTCTCAGAAAAAGAGGCGTTACATATAATCAATAGGGAGTCTCGAGAGAATAGTCGAACACCTATTCAGTGGAATGACCAAAAAGAAGCAGGCTTTACAACAGGAAAACCATGGTTTGCAGTTAATCCTAACTATGGAGAGATTAATTATAAGACCCAACAAGCCACAGATTCGTCATTGTTACATGTTTATAAAAAACTCATTTCATTGCGTCAAGATATGGTCTACAATGACACGTTTGTTTACGGTAATGTTAAACCACTATACAGTGATGTGAAAGGATGCGTGGCTTATTCGAGAGAGTTAGAGGAGCAAAAAATATCAGTTATATGTAATATGACACATACAGAGATGCGTCTATCCTGTCCATCACCTAAAACACTCTTATTGACCAATTATAATGATCTTATGGTAGATGAGCATGGGATAACATTAAAACCATATCAAGGAATAATTATCCTGTGATGAATAGCCTATTCAGTTTATAAGACTATGTTATAATAAATAGTGTGATAGTAGCTTGATGAGGAGGCGCGAGCAATATGGAGAGAGAAATTATTCATTTGTTGGACAATCAAAATCAGCTAGTACTGAGAATTTTAGAACTAATTTCTGAAAGCAAGAGATGGTATAGTGTCAGTGAAATCAGTTTGGAGTTAAATGTTGTAGAGAGAACGGTTCAACGTTACATCCATCAATTAGAAGAATTAATTGATGATTACAATGAAGAAAGACATCATCAAGTGGATATCACTTATGAGAAGTATAAAGGCGTTTTCCTTGAAATCCAACGTGGTAGTAATTATACGGAATTAAAAAGTTATATTTTAGAAAATGATGACACAATCAAAATTTTTAAAGATATCATATTTGAGAATTTTACAACAATAAAGAAGTATTCTATGACTCATTTTTTAAGTGAAACATTGGTTCGTAAAAGTATCAAAAAAATCAAAGAATTCTTAGATAGTTATCAGTTAGGGTTATCCCGTAACACATTTCGAATTATTGGAGATGAAAAGCAAATACGTCTGGTTATCTATATTATTGGTTGGGTGATTTTTAAAGGCGTCACTTGGCCGTTTGAAAGTATTGACAAGGCTAAAGTATACCGGTCCGTGGATATGTTTTCTGACAGTATGTCCTTGCATTTTTCTGAAATACATCGCAAACAAATGGGCTATATTCTAGCAATCAATTTAATTAGATTGAGGAAAAACCATATTGTGCCAATGGAAGAAGAATGGAAAAACTATGTGGACGCTCCCAAACTGATGAATTCTATGCCAGTATTAAAAAAACTTATTCAAGATTATAATATTTATATTGAATCGGAAATTTATTATTATGTCATTATTATACAAATGAAAGTAAAAATTTATGAATCAGATGAGTTTAAACAGCGTGTATTTAGTTATCACCAAAAAAATCAATCAGATGTTTTTCATGCAACTCAAACATTTATTGAACGTTTTAGTGAAACGTTTGTGCCAATTCCTAAAGAAATAGAGGAACGTTTTTTTATTACGAGCTTTTCAGCTCATATGTTTTGTAAATTATTCAAACATGTGCGAGTGGACATAGATGGTTATCTTGTTTTAGAAGATATTGATACAGACTCGCCTATTCTACAAAGAAAATTAACTGAATTTATTCATGCTTTACATAGAGAAACAAAAAATGACCTGTTTTTGGAAGAAGCATTTTTATTACAAAAATATTTGTTATTGTTTTCATCTGTTTTACCATTAACCTACTATGAACCAGAAATCACCATTTATTTAGACACAGATTTCCCCTATTTTGTTGAACAAAATATTATCATGCGATTAACAGACAGATACAAACATGATTTTAATATTGTATTCGCTGATAAAAAAACTGTAACAGAATGGGATTTAATCTTAACCAATATTCCTAATATTATAGAAGAGAAACAAAGGTTGACCTATAAAGTACATCTATTTGATTTTCCAATTAAATTACGAGATTTTTTAGAAATCGAAAAAAAATTAAAGATAATTGCTCAAGAAAGATGCCACTATATAGATTAAGAATCATTTAAAATCACATGTTTGAGTTGAATTAGTAGGTGTGAATCAGTCATAATATGGCATTAAGATAGGAGGGATGACCATGAAAAAATTAGTGATTGTCTCATGTACATGCGTGCTGTTGATCGGTATATCAGGGTGTGGAAAGAATAAGCTAGATGTTTTAACACCTGCTTCTAGTATGACGTCAGACGTGAAGGAGTCCACTGATATGAAAGAACTCTCCCGTTACAAAGGAACGCTAAAACAAGATGCTCAAGTAGATGAAGAATCAGTGTCTTTAGCGTTTGATAAAGTAGAGGCTATTCAAGATTCAGAAGGGATGATTGACAGTCTCAATGCTGATGGTGTCGTTTTAAATATAGACAAAAAAACCTCTCAAAAGCAGTTGACCTTGATGAATTGAAACAAGATGTAGAGGTTGAATTTACGTTAGAATCTCCCGTGATGATGACGTTCTCTATTCCTCCACAAATTACAGGTAATTCTGTTAAGACACTCAAAATATTAAAATAAAACCAGTTAAGTAGAACACAGGCCATGTGAAGTGTCTGTGTTCTCTAACTGGTTTATTTATTTAATTTTTAAGAGCATGGCGTTAAAAGCGACAATTATTGTACTTAAAGACATTAATACTGATCCCATTGCAGGACTGAGTATAATACCGATAGGAGCTAGTATGCCTGCAGCAAGTGGTAAAGCAATGATATTATATCCAGCTCCCCACCATAAATTTTGTGTCATTTTAACAGTAGTATGTTTTGCCAATTGAAGAAGATGTATAATGTCATTTGGATTACTTTTAGTTAAGATAACATCTGCTGATTCAATTGCGACGTCAGTTCCTGCTCCGATAGCTACTCCAATATCAGCGCGTGCTAAGCTTGGAGCATCATTGATACCATCACCGATCATCATAGTTTGGTATCCATCAAGGTGATATTTTTTTATTATTGCTTCTTTATCCTCTGGCATCAGTTCTGCATGAACCTGTTCAATTCCTAATTGTTGAGCAACGACTTTGGCTGTTTGTTTATTATCGCCTGTCAACATAACAGGTGTAATATGATGTTTGATTAAGTGTTGAATCATATTTTGAGCGTTAGTCTTAATTTTATCACCTTGTGCTATTAACCCAATTGATTCTTCTTGAGTTATTAAGAAACTAATTGATTGTCCTTGATTCGTTAGTTCATTAAAAAGCTCTTTATCATAATACATACTGTGCTTGATTAAATAGGTATGATTGACCACAAGATAAGTGGTCCCCTCAACATCTCCTCTTAAACCAGTGCCAGGCAGAGCAACCGTATTGGAAGCTGGAGGGATATTGAGGTTGTTTTGTTTACTAGCATTTATGATTCCTGTTGCAAGAGGGTGACTAGACTTGCTTTCTAAAGCTGATGCTATGCGTAATACATCTTGATCAGAAAAGTTAGTTGAGAATGATTTAATAGTAGAGACAGAAAAATCACCTTCTGTTAAGGTTCCTGTTTTATCCATGAATATAACGTTAGTTTTTGTTGCATCTTCTAATACTTGACGATTTTTTACTAATAGTCCATTTTTAGCCCCTATTGATGTTGATCTAGCCACAACGAGCGGGATGGCAAGACCTAGTGCATGTGGACAAGCAATGATTAGAACAGTTACCAAACGTTCTAAGGCAATGTTTAGATCGTTTGTTGCTACCAACCAGAAAATAAATGACACAATCCCAATGGTCAGAGCAATATAGAAAAGGAGTCCTGCTACTTTATCAGACAACGATTCACTACGAGATTTTTCGGTTTGAGCTTGTCCAACTAAGGCCATAACTTGAGATAAGTAGCCGTCTTTACCAGTAGCTGTTACTTGGATAATCATGGTACCATTTCCATTCGTGGAGCCACCAATTACCTTGCTTCCGATTGTTTTATGAATAGCTTGTGATTCGCCAGTAACCATTGATTCATTTACTGTACTTTGACCATCAATGACTACACCGTCTACAGGAATTGTTTCACCTGCTGAAACAACAACTGATTGGTCTTTGTGTAACTCGGATAGAGGGTGTTTAGATGTATTCCCCTTTTCATCTAAGACGGTTGCGTCATTTGGAAGGAGCTCAGCCATTTTTTGGAGAGCATTACCAGCGTTGCCAACAGCGCTCATCTCAATCCAGTGACCCAATAGCATGATTAATATTAAACTAGCAAGTTCCCAAAAGAAATCCATCATATGAGTATCACTTTTTAAAATGTCATTAATAATGAAAGCATAAAGGCTATAAAAATAGGCAACAGAAATGCCTAAAGTAATCAAGGTCATCATAGCAGGTTTTTTGTTTGATAATTCCGATCTAGCACCTATAAAGAATGGTTTGCCACCATAAAAAAATAAAACAGATGCTAATAGTGTAACAATCCACTGACTACCAGGAAATGTGAACTGAAAAGGTAAGGTTGTCCCCATCATTGGGGATAAAAATAATATAGGAATAGCGAACATTAACGAGGTAAAAAACTTAGTTTTAAATTCTTTGATATGATGACTAGGATCATGCCCCATCATGTGATCTCCTTCGTGCATAGTATGTGTGTGATTCATGCTAACAACTCCCTTACAATTTATTTACACTATTAGTTTACACCTGTAAACGGTAAAAAGTCAAAAAATAACCTTTAACTAATTTCTGTTAGTTAAAGGTTATTTTTTGACTCATGGTTTGGCATTATGAATGTACCGAATTGCTTCAATAGATGCGTAGTGGTTAAAGTAAGGCTCAGGGTATTTTTTTAACCATTTTTTTAAAATATCAAATCCAATAAATAACCAAAATAGCAGAGAGAATAATAAAAAGCCAATTTGTAATGATAGGACATAGATATTTTCATTTGAAAATTGATTGATAAAAGAGGTGAAGAGTCCCATCATACTAGGGATATAGATGATAAGAAAACGAGTGATTAATGACATAAAGAATGACTTGTCTAAAGAAGAGGTGAGACGCAGTCTGACTAGCATCCCTCCAACAGTTTTACCTTTAAAAAAATAAGGCATCAAAACGGAAAAAAAGAATAGTGTCACAGTCTGTATTAAAAAGAAAGGTGTGTCTTTCATGATAAGTAGAGATATGCTTGTGGCAAGCATTTTAGAAATACTGACTGTTACAATCAATTCAATTAATTGTGCTCCATATGAAGCTAATTGATTATGGCTAAATTGTTTGTCTCTTTCGTTAATGTTGTCTCTGCTAGGGATGAGCCATAAAAGGAGTGGAGCAAGAAAAAAGCCTATCATAGCACCTAGGGAATTCATTAATAAATCGTCTACATCAAATAACCTGTAAGGGTAAGCATAATATCCAAACATGGCTGTCAATTGGGATAATTCAAAAAATAAAGTAACGCTGAAACTGATGATTAGTGCTATGTACCATTTCCGTTTGTCTTTAAAAAAATATCTGAGATAAATACCTAATGGTAGCAAGAGTAAGAGATTAAAAAAACCTCTAAGAATGTAAAAGAGTGAATTAATAGTGGATACGTTCGCAATTCGTTAAAGTGAAAACCTGGAACTTGTTTAAAATTAGTGATAAAGTTTGCAGGATTTAATTGTGTGTACACATGATCTTTAAATTGAAGTGTATTATTTCTGCTATTAGGTAGAGGTAAACTCACTAAGAAAAAAGCAGTTAGACAATAAAATAAAAAGCTAAATACGATAAAATTGCGCCAAAAGCTGAAGTAACCATGTTTTCTATATTGATAAATTGTCCAGGGAACGGTCCCTATAGAAGCAATTAAAATGAAAACAAAAAAAGCAGTTGTAATTGGAATAGCGTAAGCAGACATTATGTGTGACCTCCTATTAACAGATGTTTAGAACTTAATTTTAACATAAAAGAGAATGTTATTTTATAAATTCGTTTATCCTTAGATAAGCGAAGTGGCTAGATATGTTTATGGAAATTTGTAAAAGGTATGTTTTTTAATTCAAAATAGTCGAAAAAGATAGGATATCCTGTTATATTTATAAGCTTAGTTGTAGAATCAAGTTAGTCACCCTAAAATAATAAAAAAACACCAT
>JBQELZ010000032.1:0-17952 GCA_052104115.1 Vagococcus sp.
TGGTGTTTTTTTATTATTTTAGGGTGACTAACTTGATTCTACAACTAAGCAAAAAAACCTTGATGTTAAAAACATCAAGGTTTTCATTTAAGCCACCTGTCGGATTTGAACCGACGACCCCCACCTTACCATGGTGGTGCTCTACCAACTGAGCTAAGGCGGCAATTAAATTACAAATACTACAATACCGATTATAACAACATTTGTCAATACTCTTTTTTATTGTCTATCACAACGGATACTATAACATAGTGGTACTTTTATAGATAGTTTATTAACTAGTCACTATCATTTAAAATCAATAACACTAAAACACCATTTTTATTATACAAATATATAGATTGAGTTCTTGAAATTAGCACGTGTTTATTGTACGCTTAATCTATTGATAGATGACTGGAGACGAAACACGCATGAAAATCAGAATCATCGGCTATGCTGGTAGCGGAAAAACTTCCATGGCCATAAACATTCAATCTAAATATCACATTCAAGGTATTGCTTTAGACGATTACCTAAAAATTAAAAATAAAACGCAACGTTTTTCGGCTCTTAACACTCGATTAGACACGTTAGATTCTTGGATAGTAGAAGGTGTTCAAGTCAGCCAATGGACTAAGAAATCTATTTTAGATGCTGATGTGGTCGTTATACTAGACTATCCTCTGTACATTTCACAATTCAGGGTATGTAAACGTGCTCTATTTCAAGTAGTTGAACGAAATAGGACCATGGCACAACGTAAGAAAGTATTAAAGCGAATGTTTAAACTATTCAAATGGAATAATCGATTCAAAAAGCGATTACCAAACATTAAAAAAAGCCTCTACGATCAATCCTCTAAAGTTATGATTTTAGAAATGCCTGATGATGAAAAGCGGCTTCACCAATACATCAAATCCGAACAAAAAAAAGAAAACTTCCATTCAAAAAAAAGTTGAGCCTTATCACAGGCTCAACTTTTTAAAATTCCATCAACGCTAACATGTCATAACCATCAATTTTATCACGGCCATGCAAGTCATTTAATTCAACTAAGAATGCACATCCTACAACCACGCCACCTAGTTGTTCAACTAACTCAATGGTTGCAGCAATCGTTCCGCCTGTGGCCAATAAATCATCACAGATAATCACCTTTTGACCTGGTTTAATCGCATCTTTATGCAGTGTCAAGGTTGCAGTACCATACTCCAAATCATAGTCGACCTCAATAGTTTCTCTTGGTAATTTACCTTTTTTACGGGCTGGGGCAAAGCCAATTCCTAATTCATAAGCCACCGGACAACCAATGATAAAACCACGAGCTTCTGGTCCTACAACCATCTCTGCTCCTCTTTCTTTGGCATACGCTACAATCTGACGTGTTGCTTCTTGATACGCCGGTCCATCCCCCATTAAAGGTGAGATATCTCTAAAGATAACCCCTTCTGACGGGTAATCTGGAATACTTGCAATATAATCTTTTAGGTTCATTTCATTTCCTCCTGTTGCGAAATCCAATGTTTAATTTCTTTGATATCACTGTATAAAAATAATTTTTCCATCTCACTTTTATGTGAGAAAGATTGGTACTCTTTGCTTTCACTTAACGGTCTAGATATCGGGTTATCTACCCTTTTCATTAGACCATCATCTATTGTAACAAATCCCAACTCAAAAAACACATTTATCATAAAAATTAATTGATTTTTATCAATTTTTAAAAAGGTAGACAGTTCATTCAGTTTATACCGAATATCAATACTTGACTGACTTGCAATCATCTTAAACAATTTACCAAATTGGTTTCTTGTAGGTAAACCTGTCAAATAATGTTCTTCCTTTACTTTTGCTTGGATGTACAACCTTTGACTCAATAATTGGCTCAATAGGGAGGTTACTAATGTCATGTCATACGGACAGTCCACCAGTATGACATCTTCTTTTTGACTTAACTTATGTACGTCCTCGTCAGTAAGTCTTGGTGCTATAAAAATATCTGCTGTTTGGTCCTCGATAAACCCTATATTGGACTCATCAAACAAAAGATATGTTGGACGTGATAGACTTGGCAAAATTTCTATTCCTTTTTTGCCTCTTAAATCAAACACTTGTAAATCATCAATTTGATAATCTTTTAACATTAATTGTGGTTTTCTAAAACCATTCCACTCATTAATCGATAATTGACCAACCATATCTACTTGATGGCTTGTTTCAAACTCTATTAGCTCTTTTCCTTTATTAAAGGCAATACAATCTAGCATTGTATCATTTGAGACAAGTTGACATTTCAAATGAGTGCCATCCACTCCAATTCGCTTTAATTGTCGGATAGCGTCTGGTTTTACTTCAAATAGAGGAACTGGATTATCAGTTCCAAACGGTGCTAAACGTCTCAACATTTCAATATAAGGCACATCAATGTCTACAATTTCTAACTGTCCATCAACTAAAAGCTCTTCCTTTGCTCCTAGATCAATTCCAGATGCCTCTAAATAGTTAAAAACGCCAGTTTCTACCTGAGTTAAATTTTCTCGATTAAAAGACAGACCAGCTGCCATATGATGCCCACCAAATGTTAATAAATACTTAGAAACAGAAGATAGCATATTGAATAAATCGACAGAGGCTATGCTACGTCCAGACCCTTTTGCAATGCCAGTCTCTGGATTTAATCCTAATACAATCGTTGGTTTATTGGTTTCCTGAACAATTCTACTTGCCACAATGCCCAACACCCCTTCATGCCAGCCATCACCCATTAAAATATGAACGGGTACGTCCGGTGTTGTGCGAACCATATCGAGAGCTTCCTGTGTTATTTTTTTCACTATTTCTTGTCGTTCTGAATTCTTTTCTTGAATAAATCTTGCTATTTGGGAAGCTTCATCCTCATCAAATGTCGATAACAACTCGACTCCTGGGCTTGCATCACCTAATCTACCAATTGCATTTAATCTTGGAGCTAGTGTAAAGCCAATTGATTCCTCCGTCATCTCTACCATGTCAATATTCGATACAGAAGCTAACGCATGTAACCCAACGCGTTCGCTCTGTCTTAAAACATCTAACCCCAACGACACTAACGCTCTATTTTCATCCGTCAATGATACTAAGTCTGCAACGGTTCCAATTGCGACAAGATCTAAGCTTTCTGCAGGTACTTCTCCAAGTAACGCTGTGGCCACTTTAAAAGCCACTCCAACCCCTGCTAAATCACGAAATGGATATGCGCCTTCTGGATGTCTAGGATGAATAATCGCATACGCATTTGGTAATGTTTCTGGTAATTCATGATGGTCTGTTACAATAACATCTACTCCAGATTCTTGGGCATATGCAATGGCTTCATGACCACTCACACCATTATCTACGGTAATGATTAACTGAACATCCATTTCTGTTATAAGACGCTTATACACGCCCAAATTAGGGCCATAACCATCTTCAAATCGATTTGGTAAGTAATAATCGACGTCTCCTCCAATAAGCTCAATCGCTTCCTTCATGACTGTGGTACTAGTTATCCCATCTGCATCATAATCACCGTAAATGACTATTTTTTGTCCCTCTTCAACAGCCTTTTGGATACGTTCAATCGCTTTTTCCATATCAAATAACTGCAAAGGATCATTTAAGTCAGATAAACTGGGGTAAAAAAAAGAGGTTAGTTTATCGCTATCTGTTATCCCTCTATTCCATATTAACGGGGCTAATTTAGGACTTAAATCTAACGTTTCAAGTGCTTCCTTTAAGTCATTCATTTGGTTATCGTACTCTTTTATGTTCCATTTATATTGTGATGATTTCAATTTAACACTCCTGCTCTTACCTGACTTTTATCACATAAAAAAAGGACCTAGCAGTCCTATACACTCATATTTTAACACACCATACAGGTTTCCTCAATTGAAGGCAATCACTGCAAGGCTCATTCTTTCTTGTATCTTCCCACACTTTTTGGTAAGATTTCTTAAGACACTGAATAGAAAGTATGTGATACAATATGAAACGAAAAAGCGTCATTCTTTTAATCTCGTTATTAATCATTGAACTCACCTTGTTAGGCGTTTATTTCTTGCGACCGTTTCAGCAAACAGAAACAACTAAAAATAATGTTATCCGTTCCTCAAGTGAGTCAACAAATCGATTAACACGTGACTCTACCAATGCCGTATCAGCAGATACAACACATCCAGATACCTCCAAATGGTTAACTAGTGACACAGATATTTCTTTTCCAATATTAATGTATCATAGCTTAGCTGAAAGCGAAGGAAATAGTCTAAAAGTCCCACCCAGAGAGTTTAAGGAACACATGAAATGGTTAAAAGAACAGGATTATTATACCTTATCCCCTGAAGAGGCATACTTGGTGTTAACTGAAAATAAAAAGCCCGCTGAACACATCGTATGGATAACTTTAGATGATGGTTATTTAAACAATTACACTGAGGGATTTCCGATTCTTAAAGAACTAAACATGAAAGCAACTATTAATTTTATTACCTCTAAACGTGGTTCTAGTAGTTATTTCAATGTAGATAACATGACAGAAATGAAAGATAGTTCATTGATTAATATCGAAAGTCATACTGTTAGTCATTTAGATTTGAATACACTAGAAGATGCTCAAATTGAAACAGAACTAGTTGATTCCCAAAATTGGTTAAATGATACGTTACACCAAGACACAACACTCCTATGCTATCCTGCTGGTCGATATGACGAACGTGTTAAAACGATAGCTGAAAAAGTGGGATACAAATTAGCAATTACGACTGAACCCGGTTACGCTAAAAAATCTGACGGTCTATTTGCGTTAAAACGTGTCAGAATATCTCCAGGTTATGACGGAGAGTCCTTTGGTGCATTTGTCGTTGGCAATCAATAAAAACAAAGGCATTGGTTTCTTAACCAATGCCTTTGTTTATTTTTAAGAAAAAATATGAATCAATCTTAAATTCCATTTGACACTTTCTGCGTAAAATAAATTCCCACCGTTTTTATACAATTTACCACGATTATACATCAACGCAAATGGATGCTTGTAAAAATATGTTTCTTGTGTTGTATTTCCTAACAATGGTGCTAATGTATCTCGTGAATAGGTTTCAGCCAACTCCAATGAATTAGACCCACCATTTTTAGCTACATAATCAATATAGGTTGAGCCAAAATTATATGCTTGAACAGCCGTCCATATATCACACTGTTGTCTCTCTGCCTCTTTAATCACTTCTGATAGATGCAATACACCAGAATCAATGCTCTCTTCACTTGTCATAATTTGATTTCTCACTCCATAACGACTCTCGCTACTTTGCATAATATCGATGTGATTGCCCTTACTTTCTGTATATATAATAGCTAACACAATGTCACTATAATCTTCAATATCATATTTTTTTTGTTGCTTCGTTTACTATTGGTTCCCATTTTAACACTTGATTGACTTGACTATTTAATTTATATATCAGCACACTCATACTTATTAAAAGAAGTAGCAATAACAGATAAATAAAATGTTTCAATCGCTTTTTTTGTTTACGCATAAAAAATGACTTTGCTCTCCTTATTATTTGTCGTATGAGTTATTTTGTCATATTTTATTTCACTAATCAAGATAATCTAACGAAGTTTGTAGAATTTTAGTTTTTTTAGTCATGGGAACTACGAAATTTGTTGCAATAATAGTAATTTATCGTCTTGAAATGCTTGATCTGATTCTGGATGATACGTTGGATCAGCATATATTTTATTGGTATAGGTCATATCATACTCTGACACAATTTTACCTGGATTCTTCGACATCACTAAAACACGTGTTCCAAGTTTTAACGCTTCCTCGATGTCATGGGTAATTAAAAAAATAGTTTGATGACTTTTTTTCCATATATCTCTTACTAGCGTTTGCATGGTTCCTCTTGTAATCGCATCTAACGCACTGAAGGGTTCATCCATTAGTATAAGCTCTGGCTGGTTAATCAATACCCTAGCAATGGACACACGTTGCTTCATCCCTCCAGATAATTCAAAGGGATACGCATTTTCAAATTCCATTAAGCCAACTTCTTTTAAATAAGTCTTACTTAGCTCGTTGATGTCTTCTTTTGATTTTTTTTGCACTGTAGGACCATATGCTATATTTTTCTTAACAGTCAGCCACGGGTAAAGTAACGGTGACTGAAACACAACACCTCTCGACTTATCTGGCTCTTTTATTACTTCTCCATACATGGTACATTCCCCGTATGTTGGCTCTAAATAACCAGCAATCATTTTTAATAAAGTACTTTTACCACAACCAGATGGACCAATAACACAGACAAATTCATTTTGATGAATCGTTAAATCAACATCTTCAATTACTTGAAGCGATTCATTTGGTGTTTCAAATACCTGTGAAACATTTTTTAATGCAATAATTGGAGTATCCTTATCTGATTTCATCGTCAACATCCTCATTTTATAATATAGTCACACACTCTATTGTTTCTTAATGGCTTGTTCAATATATTTAGGCTGAATAAATGCTTGTATTTGTTCTTTCGTTGGCACGTCTTTGATTGCACCTTGCTTATTCAAAAACTCACCTGTTTTGAAAAAGACTTCATTAAATGCGCCAGGATTTTTTTCTGTTCCTAAGTAATCAGGGCTAATTTCATCCTCTAACGTCAACCACGTCGTACCAGTCATTTGATTTAAAGCATCATCTTTCGAGATAGATAGTTCTTTTGCAGTACTTTCTGCTGCTTTTTCAGGCTCTTCTTGATAGAACTTAACACCTTTATTTAATGCTAATAAGTAATCTTCCACCAATTCAGGGTATTTTTTAGCAAAATCTTGATGTACTAAATCAATATTTGCTGTTAAATAGCCCTTATCTGCCATTTCTTGACTGTCTATTAAGACATGTCCATTCTCTTTTAAGGTTGATAAAGTTGGTTCCCATGTATACGCACCATCAATATCCCCACGGTCCCAGGCTGCCACTATTTCACTTGTTTGCATGTCAAGTAATGTCACATCATCAGTTATGCCTGCTTCATTCAAAGCCCGTAACAAACTAAAATGAGACGTTGAACTAAATGGTGTCGCTACTTTTTTTCCTTTTAACGCTGTAATATCTTTTATATTCCCATCTTTTTGAACCACTAGAGCCTCATTCGTCCCTAACACCTCATGTATCCAGATAAGTTCAACAGGTATACCCGTCGACAATGCAACAACGCCATTTGTATAGCCCATCTCTGCAAAGTCAATACTATTAGAAGAAAACGCTTGATTCGCTGCTACTCCTGAATCAAAAAACATAAATTTTGTTTTAATGCCTTTATCTTCAAAATACTCCTTAAAATAATTTTGAGAAATAGCTACTTGTTTATCGTTTGGTACACGAATAATACCTATCCTAACTTCTTTCGGCTGTGATCCAGATTCTTCTTTTTTACCACATCCAGTCACCACTAATAATGGAATAAAAAGTAAGAGTGTCCATATTTTTACTCGTCGCATCATTATTCTTTCCCCTTCCAAAAGACCACTTTATTTTCTAATTTTCTAAGGGCCAAATCAATGGCAATACCTGTAAGCCCCATAATAATAATACCAACAAACATCACGTCACTTTTCAAATACCTTGACGCGTCTATAACCATCCAACCAATCCCTGATGTAGCAGCCACCATCTCTGCTGAAACTAATGTGGTATATGCTACACCAACCGCTGTTCTCATACCCGTAAAAATTTCAGGTAAGCAACTTGGTAACACAACCGTAAAAAACACATCTTTTTTACTTGCCCCTAAAGATTGAGCATTGTGAATAAAATCAGGGTTAATTTTACCAACAGCAGAAACACAGGCTAAATATATCGGTGCAAACGCTGCTAAAAATAATAACGTCATTTTAGACGATTCATCAATCCCAAGCCATAAAATGAGTAACGTATAGTAAGCAAGTGGTGGTAATGGTCGATAAAATTGTACGACTGAGTCAATTATTGCTCGAAAACGTTCAAAATAACCACTTAATAAACCTAAGGGAATTGCCGTTGCTAACGCCAATAACGTTGAAATAAATAGACGATACAAGCTTATCCCTAAATGTTCCCAAAATGATATCCCGTTATACCCATTCACTAAAATATCTTGAAAAGTCTTCATCACTTGTATGGGAGATGGCACAAGTCTAGATGACACTAAATCAAATTCTGTTGCTACAAACCATACTCCTAATATGAGACACCACGTTCCATACGTATAAATAGACATTTTTTTATTGTTTTTAGATGTCATTACTTTTCAACTCCAACCTTAACATTTGTATTACTTCTAGTATAACAAATTAAATAAAAAAGGCACGAGCAATTTGCTAATGCCTTTTTAACTTTATCTTACAATAAATCAAAACGGTAATCTGTTACAATTGGTTCACGACCTGTTTGTTGGTCATTGTAGAACTCATACATACACAATCCTAAGTACGAGCCCATTAAGTTAGAAACGTTATCGAATCCTCTCATTTGCAATGCTTTGACCATGTTGTAACTACGTTGACTTGATAAACAATGAACATAAACTGGTCTATCTGTTGGGATTTCATCCAATCTATTTCTAAATTCACTGAATGGAATACTTACAGCTGTCTTGATATGGCTTTCTTTAAACTCATCTGGTTCACGCGCATCAATAATAAAGGCACCACTTTCTACCAAGCCTCTAATTTCGGTAACAGGTACTTGCTTGTATTCACCATTCAACACGTTTAAGCCTACTAGCGCTGCCATGTTTACCACGTCTTTTGCTGTACCAAACATTGGTGAGTATGATAATTCTAATTCTTTTAAATCTTCTAAGTTAGCATGATTCATAATCATTGCAGCAATCACATCAATACGTTTATCCACATTACCATGTCCCATTGCTTGCGCCCCTAAAATTTGTCCTGACGGGTCTGCAAAAATCAATTTAAAAAACAATGGATTCGCATTCGGCATTAATCCAACTCGATCTTTTGGAATCACATAAGCCGTTTGGTAATTAATTCCTTCACGCTTACAATCTTTTTCATTTAATCCTGTTGATGCTGCGTTCATCGTGAAACATTGGATAACAGAAGAACCAATAACTCCAGTATTTCTATATGATTTACCATACATATGGTCTGCTGCAGCTCTTGCTTGACGTTGAGCTGGTCCAGCTAATGTCAAACGAGTTGGTTTTTGTGTAATAAAGTGAGTTGTTTCAATTGCATCTCCAACAGCATAGATATGAGGTTTAGATGTTAGATAGTGATGATTCACTTTGATTCCACCTGTTACACCAATCTCTAAGCCAGCATCTTTAGCTAAATCAATTTCAGGCGTCACACCAATTGCCATAATAACAGCTTTAGCAGGAATTTCTTTTCCTGACGCTAATTTAACACGGTCAGAAAAAATTTCAGATACGCCATCTTCTAATACTAAGTTAACATCATGGTCTACAATTTCTTTATGTAAAATTTGAGCCATATCGTAATCGAACGGTGCCATCACTTGATCAGCTGCTTCAACGATTGTTACGTTTTTACCAGCCATTTGTAGGTTTTCAGCCACTTCAATTCCGATAAAGCCAGCACCTACAACGACAACATCATTAATTTTATTCGTATCAATGTAACGTTTAATACCATCAATGTCTGGAACATTTCTGACTGTAAAGACATGATCTGATCCAATCCCTTTGATACTTTTGGGTAATA
Organism: Vagococcus sp.; assembly: GCA_052104115.1. GTDB lineage: Bacteria > Bacillota > Bacilli > Lactobacillales > Vagococcaceae > Vagococcus. The sequence goes on from JBQELZ010000032.1 coordinate 9,733, forward strand.
TAGGATTTGCTCCAGGAGATAAGACTAATTCGTCATATTCTTCTGTCGTCTCTTCCCCAGTTAACACATTTTTCACTGTAATTGTTTTATTTTCAGCTTGAATGCCTACAACTTCATGATTCACTCTAGCTTCGATGTTATATTGTTTATGGAATACTTCTGGTGTCATTAATACTAAATCATCTGCTTCTTCTACAACACCACTTAAATGGAACGGTAACGCACAGTTGGAAAATGATACGAATGGTCCTTTTTCAAACATGATAATGTCTGCAAATTCATCAATTCTTCTAACTCTAGCTGCTGTTGACGCTCCCCCAGCAACTCCCCCAATAATCAATACTCGTTTACTCATTATGTTTCTTCCTCCCAATATTGTCATTTATTTTTTTCTCGCTGCAGGAACCATAGACATCTTTCCAGCAAAGAGTTTTAAACTAATTAATCCACCAACAACCATAGCAATTGAGAACACCCAACCTGAAATTGAAAATGTTGAAATAGCTGAGTACATTGCGCCGGCGTTACAGCCTTTAGCAAAACGTGCGCCAAATCCCATTAATAATCCCCCAGCGATAAAGTAAGGAAGATCTTTCTTATTTAGCTTGAACGCTAATGTAAATCTACCAGCAAAAAGAAATGCTAACATTGCGCCCATCACAATACCAAAGTTTCTAATCGTCCCACCATTAAACAGTAACCCAGCATTTACATCTTCAACAATTTTTGTAAATGCAGGAGAACTAAATTCAACTCCTAAAGGTTTTAGCAATGCAACTTCTAAAGCAGAGAAAGCACTTGTAACACCCCATGCTTTACCAGTTACGATTAAAATAAAGCCACAGATAACTGAAATAAGAACAGCCCCTGTATTAAACGTAAAACGTTCAATGAATAATTTATGATAAGTAGCAAAACTAAACAATGAATGGTCTGATGGTTCATTGGCTACTAAAGGTTTTTCAAAATCTTCCCAATCTCCTTTAGGATCCATATATGTTCCTTCAATTTTTAGTTTTGCTTCATAGCGAAGCGTTAACCAATAGATAAATGCTAAAATGCCAATTGATACTAACAAAGCACCAAAGTAACCAAATGTATCTGGTAAGTAAGATTTAACACCAACCTCGCCTAATGCAGTTTCATCAAAGTTGTAACGTGCTAACTCACCAGGTGCAGATCCTAAAATGAAGAATAAGAAAACAAATAGTGCACGTCCTTCCCCTTCTCCCATATCAGTTAAAGTACCTGATGCACATCCTCCGGCAAAGATCATTCCAATACCGAATAAAATGCCTCCGATAACTGTTGCTAAGTTAGCGATATATACATTTTGTGTTCCAGGGATAATGGCATCTGTTTCTAGCGCTCTAAATGCTGGAACAGCTCCGTTAGATGCTGCAATCCACTGAACTCCAAAAAAGATAAACATAGTGACTAAAAGCATAATCAGAAGCGCTTTTGTCAGACTTCCTTCCCCTCTAACATAAATACGTTTAATACCACCTGCAAACCCAAATCTTGAGCGAGTTAAGACGGCCCCCAACAAAACACCTGAAAATAATTGCATAGATAGAATCTCTTTTTCGGAACTTAAATAAGTGCTAAACACAAATAACAATGCGACTATCACAAGACCTATCAGCGGTTGAACTTTTTTGAACGAACCTTGTTCTGCTAAATTTTTCAAACCTGTTTCCTCCTTCTTTTTTTGTTATACTTTATACAAACTATAATAGTTCAATTTATCACAAAAGAAAAATCACAAATTGTTATATATCTATAATTATCTGTTATACTATATATAATAATTTAAAATAGTAACTAATTTAAGACAAGGAGTATATGATATGTTAGATTATCGTTATGAGACTTTTATCACATTAGTTGAAACCAAAAGCTATACCAAAACAGCGAAAAAGATTAATTTTACTCAGCCTGCAGTGACTAAGCATATTCAACATATTGAAAAAGATTTAAACACTACCCTAGTTATTTTTAAAGATAGAAAGCTGATTATTACAAAAGAAGGCTTGTATTTATATGAAAAAATAAAAGATTTACAAGATAATATTTCAACCATAAAATCACACTTAAACAATCATACTTCACTCAAAATAGGAACAAGTAAAACAATTGGTGAATTTGTTATCCCAATAAAAATTAATGCTTTTAATCAAGAATATCCAAAAGCGTCCATATCACTAATGGTAGATAATACCACATCCTTATTGCGTTTATTGAGAACGAGAAAAATCGATATGGCATTAGTATCTGGACCTGTATCTGACAACCAATATATTAAACAATCATTCATGTCAGATAATATTATTTTAATTTGCTCGCCCACTCATCCTTTAGCCAATAGAGTGGTCGCATTTGAAGATATCTTAAATGAAACGTTGATTGTCCGTGAACCTGGTTCCGGTTTAACAGAAGCACTAGAAATAGAGTGGGAAAAACATGGCTTTTCATCCATGCCATTTCACCATGTACAGACAGTTGGTCATATTAATTTGATTAAAAACTTGATTCAAAACGGTGAAGGGGTTTCTTTTATTTATCAACTATCTGTTGAAGAAGCTATCAAAAAAAATAACCTTGCCCAAATCAGATTAGTCGACTTTGCTCCGACGCAAGATTTTTACGTCGTCAGGAATGCTTCCCAAGAACTAAATAAATCTGATACGCAATTTATTAAACTATTGCAACAAGAAAAAAACAGTTAACAGATCTCTATTATCTGTTAACTGTTTTTTGTGTCCAGTTCCTATTTAAATAAGTATTTGAGTTCATATGATAGGTTGGTTGTTCCTTATCAGCAAGAAATGCCTGTAACTCTTTATCCAGTTCAACCCAGCCTCTCCATCCTAAATGAATCGTATCTTCCATAAAGTATGGTTCTGATCGCTTGTCTGTAAAATCAACAACATGATTAAACCCTTGTGATTTAAGTTGCTCATTAATTTTGACACTAAATTCATCTAACATCTCTGTAGATAAACCCGTATAATCAGACCAACATTTATTTACTGGGGGAATGACAAATAATACATCCATGTTATTCTCAGCAATTTCATTTAAGACTAACTGAAAATCAGCATACTCAGGTGACTTGATATAATTAAAATGAACTTGTGAATTCTTTAGACTACCTTTTATAGGCGCTATTCTCTTAGAATAAAATTTATTTGAAATACCAAATTCATTATTATTGGTTACCTGTTCTCCCTTATCATAGGCAAGTTTATCCAGCTCTTGCAATGAATAGCTATCAGGTAATTGGCTCGTCTTCTTATCAATCTTTTCTGATTTAGACTTGATACCAACTTTGCTAAAGAGCATGTCTTCTTTTAATAAGACTTTAAACTTATAGCTCGCATTCTTCTTGTCTAAGCTACTAAGAGATTCTCCCTTTGCCACTTTATTAAGAATAAGTTTCATCTGAGTATCCGTCTTAATACTATTAAAAGTTAATAAACGCTTTGCCAAATAAGTATCATTTTCTGTCACTGTATCCAAATCCTTTAGCCACTGATACGTTTGTAAAGGAGAGTAAAAAAGAGAAAACATTGGGTCTCCTACACCTTCTTTAACAAACCACTGAGGAGATATCACAAACACTGCTTTTCGATTTTTTAATTCTGATGACATCGAATTCATCATAAAAAAATGAGTCATTGATTGCGTTCCTGGTGCACCTAAAAGAAATGGTTCATAATTTCTATGGTATTTTTTCGCTAATACTGACGGATGGAACGCATTCACACGACTTAACTCTGATGAGCCAAAAAATGGTAAGTAATGCTCAGTCGACATCGCTTCATTCTTAAGAGCATTTCCCTTAACACATTCACTGACATAGACGAAGCAGACTCATGTACCGCTTTAGATGAAGGTTTAGAAAATAGCTTAATTGGGGAATAAATAATGACTCCTAAAATTAAGATAGCAACTAAAAATGGTCCTATCGCCTGTACTAATTTCTTTTTTGGTATCATGATTGTAAAGCAATAACCTGATCAATAATTTGTTGTGGAGTTCCCCATTCGCTTCTTTCATACTCTGATACAGGTACAGTGATACCTAGTTGACCATCAATTTCAACCAATAGTTGAACGGTAGCCATAGAATCTAGTAACCCTTCTTCATATAAATCAACATTCAATTGATCTACAAAACTTGTTCCAGTTAAATCATCTAAAATTGCTAATACTGTTTCTTTTACATCCATTCCTAGTCATCTCCTAAATGTTAAATAATTGTTTAAACAATGTATCTAAGAACCCTGAAAAAATCAGAAAACTGAAGCACACTGCATTAAACGTTAAAAATACAGAAAAACCATATGTTAGTTTGTTGCTTGGTAATTGTTCTTTGTGTTTTTTCTTAAATCGTAACCAAGCATCATTTACACAAATTAAGGTAGCATGATACAAACCATATACTATGTAATACCAAGTCAAGCCATGCCAAACTCCCATAATTAAGAATAAAGCAAAGTACCCAACATTGGAAGCAACAATTCTACTTTTGAAAACTTTTTTCTTAAGCAAGGTAAACATTAGTCTCATATAGACATAATCCCTAAACCAAAAAGAAAGAGACATGTGCCATCTATTCCAAAATTCTTTGATATTTGGACTTGAAAATGGTTTATTAAAGTTTATCGGTACATCATATCCCAATAAATAACTGGTCCCGACAGCAAACAAACTATAGCCAGCGAAATCAAAAAACAAATACATACTGTAAACATACATATATCCTATTGTTCCTAAAAATACACCACTTCTCGTCAATGCAAAATTTTGCACCAGTGGAAGCAAATGACTACTCAAAGCATATCCTATAATAAACTTATACAAAAAGCCTAAGAAGATAAAATGAATACCTTTCCCTAATAAATCTACATAGACATCTTTAGTAGGCGGTGTATTCAAATCTTTTAAGAATCTTCGATAACGATCGATGGGACCTGATGATATAGTTGGAAAAAAAACTAAAAATTGAATATAATCTTTCAACTTAAACTCTTTAATCATACCATCACGCATTTCCATAATGACCTGAACTGATTTAAAGGTTAAGTAAGAATAGCCTAAAAAAGCCAATATAGACTGCTCACCAAAGAATGGGGTAACCTTAATCACTATCATAGGTAATAAGGTTAGAAAAACAGATAAATAAAACCATCCACTTTTATTTTCTTTTTGACGGTATTTAAAATACACCAGACTGACAATCGATTGCCAGATAATATAACCTATAAGTGCATAGCCTTGATTGCTATTAGGGCCTGCAAAACTAATCCATAAAAAGAATACCGTCAACATATTCTGATACCAAACTAATCGTTTGCCATTCAAAGAAAACAAAATAGATGGAATAAAGAATATTCCTAATAACACAAAATAAAATGGTTTTTCATAAGGTGTCAAAAATGGAATCCATTGAGTGAGTGCACTCATTACTTATTCACCTCACTCATTAATTGTTTTCTATCTACTTTACCGTTTGCAGATAAAGGTAGAGTATCGCAAAAAATGATGCGCTGTGGAATCATATAATCCATGACTAATTGGCTCAACTCTTCTTTAATTCTCGCTGCTTCTTTCTTTTCATCAAAATCAGATGTAAGATTTGACACCACATAAGCAATGATTTGTTGAACTTTATGATTTTTATTGTACTTAGGCACAACACATGCGTTTCTAACTGTTGATACAGACATTAAATGATGGTCAATATCTCCTAATTCAATTCGATAACCGTGCCATTTTATTTGAAAATCTAAACGTCCCTTATAAAATAACATACCATCCTGAATAAGTCCGGCATCGCCAGTTTTATAAGCCTGTTGTTTCTCAATCCTATAAAATGCATCGGCTGTTTTTTCTGGATTGTTATAGTACCCAGAAGAAACTCCAGGGCCAACAATAACAATTTCTCCTATTTCACCTTCTGATAATTCACTGCCATCTTCTGAAACAATTAGCAACCTCGTATCATTCTTTACCTTCCCTAAAGGCAATCTATCACATGATTCTAAGACATCTTTAGTAATCTGTACTTGCGTAATAGCTACTGTTGCTTCCGTTGGTCCATATGTATTGTATATAAACGCATTGGGAAAGCGATCCATTAATTTCATTGCGACAGCACGAGGTAGTTCTTCTCCACAAAATTGGAAATTTTCAAGCATCGGTAATTTTTCACTATTAAATTCCGGATTCAATAAACAAATTTCTACTAAAGATGGTGTAGAAACCCACACATTGATAGCCAACTTAGGAATCGTACTAAATAACAGAGGAAAACTTTCTACTATTGATTTTTCCATTGGAACCAATGTCCCACCAGTCAATAACGATGGATAGACATCCATAACCGATAAATCGAATGAAAATGGTGCATGACATAAAAAACGCTGCGACCTTGTTAATTTAAAATCCCTTATCATCCAATCCGTGAAACTGATTAAATTATTATAACTAATTTGAACCCCTTTTGGCTTACCTGTCGTACCAGACGTAAAAATAATGTAATATGTATCATCCCCATTAACTGGACTATTTAAATCAGGCTTAGAACCTCTGTTGATGATATCTTGAAATAACGCACTACCAATCACATTGTTACGATCAAGCTCCCATTTTTCTAAGGAAATGATACATGTAGCATTAGATTCTTCCACAATCATTTGAACTCGATCTAACGGAGTATGTGCATCAACAGGAACATACGCATGGCCTGATTTTGTACAAGCTAAGAAACTTATAAGCATCCTTGCATCTTGTCCACCAAACACAATGATGCTCTCTTTATTAGGATAATGCTGTTCAATATAAGCCGCAAGAGAATCTGAATACATATCAAGCTCTTTATACGTCATTTTTTGATTCTCACTATCAAAACACAAATCATTTGAATGTGAGTATGCAAATTCATTTACTTTTTTTATAATGTCGTTTGTCATCATCAAAACTCCCTTCTAAAATTGATTATAGATAAAGGAGCCTCCTCCTACATGACTATATTGATATAAATAAACTAAAACTAATAAAATACCAACATATAGCACTGTCTTACCTGTAAATGATAACCAATATTTAGATGTTTCATTATTCACCATTTTTTTCATTTCCATAATAACCTCTCCCTTCAAGCTTATCTTGATACTTATTCTACTCTAAAAATAAGCCTTTTTTATCAAACATATGTACTAACTTCTTCTACGACCTAAGACCTATATTTCGTATTAATTGAAACAATTGTAACAATTAAGAAATATCTCTATTATAATATACAAAAGATAAGTAAAAATCAATCTTTTCACACTATAATTAATGAAATATTTATCGGTTAATAAACCTATTTTTATTAGAATATTACAATTATGACAAAAAAATATCAAGAGCTATAACAGCTCTTGATATTTTTAATACCGGCGGCCGGGGTCGAACCGGCACGCCCTAAACGGGCACTGGATTTTGAGTCCAGCGCGTCTGCCAATTCCGCCACGCCGGCTAATTTTTAAAGCAAGAGGCGGTAACCGGATTTGAACCGATGATAAAGGTTTTGCAGACCTCTGCCTTACCACTTGGCTATACCGCCACAAATAAAAAAAACTGGGCTAGCTGGATTCGAACCAACGAGTGACGGAGTCAAAGTCCGTTGCCTTACCGCTTGGCTATAGCCCAATAAAGGGGCGACTGATGGGAATCGAACCCACGAATGCCGGAGCCACAATCCGGTGCGTTAACCACTTCGCCACAATCGCCATAATAAGTAATAACAGGGGTAGTAGGAATCGAACCCACGCTGACGGTTTTGGAGACCGTAGTTCTACCGCTAAACTATACCCCTTAAGATATGGAGGGGGGCAGATTCGAACTGCCGAACCCGAAGGAGCGGATTTACAGTCCGCCGCGTTTAGCCACTTCGCTACCCCTCCAAAATGGCGCAAGACAGAATCGAACTGCCGACACACGGAGCTTCAATCCGTTGCTCTACCAACTGAGCTACTGCGCCAATGAAGAATATATACTTATATTAATATTAAATTATATATAATACTAACGGTCCCGACGGGATTTGAACCCGCGATCTCCTGCGTGACAGGCAGGCATGTTAACCCCTACACCACGGAACCTTAGATATATAATGACCCGTACGGGAATCGAACCCGTGTTACCGCCGTGAAAGGGCGGTGTCTTA
>JBQELZ010000033.1:0-17771 GCA_052104115.1 Vagococcus sp.
ACTGATATTTAGATATTTTTACCAGAGTGGCTAACTTAATGTTGCAATTTAGAATATGTTTTTTCACCAAATCCTGAGACATTTTTAATATCTTCAGTTGTTTTGAATGAACCATTATCTTCCCTATACTCAATAATTTTTTCTGCTTTCTTTTCGCCTACACCATTTAAGGTCATTAATTCTTCTTTTGTCGCATTGTTAATATTTACCTGAGCTGTTTCAGATTTGTCATTTTGGGTCTTTTGATCCCTTTTGTCTGCGATTGCTACATCGTCCACTTTCTCTCCTTTCCTTGGCACATAAATCACCATCTGATCGTCTAATTTTTCTGCATAATTAATTTGATTCGCATCAGCCTCTTCTAAAAAACCTCCTGCCATATCAATGACGTTTAACACTCTCATATCAGATGTGACTTCATACATTCCTGGTTGTTTTACTGCTCCTTTGACATCAACGTACATCGTACTATTAATAGATGTATCTTTGCTAGATGTCTCTGTTATTTCACTAGTTCTAGTTTCTAAAACCTCCTGTTGGCTGTTCTCTTCTCTAGACAACACACCCAATAATATACACCCTATTACAACGACACAACAGATACTTCCAATGCTAACTAGACTCTTATTTTTTTCCATCCATCTCTTTATATCACTCATTTTTTTCCCCCTTCATCATAATAAATACAAAAAAAGATACATTGTGTGTCACACAATGTATCTTTTTTAGTGTTCTAAATAAATTAATGCCTCTTGAGCAGTCTTTATAGGGATCACCTTGAGATTTAGTTTATTTCTTTTTACTGACTCTTTGGCCTCTTCATAATTTGATTTTATATCTGGGTATTTTTTTCTAATATCATCTTCGATCTCATCATCAGGAGCAAAAAATAAATCTGCTCCCTCATTATCGGCTGCAATCACTTTTTTATCAATACCACCAATTCTTCCAACTGTACCGTCTGGAGATATGGTACCAGTTCCAGCTATCTCTCTTCCACGTCTTATATCTTTATTAGTCAATAAACCATATAATTCTAATGTAAACATGAGTCCAGCAGAAGGCCCACCTATATCATCTGTATTGAATGTAATCCTTTCAGAAGAAGTTACATCCGTATGGTCAACCAAAGACACTCCGATTCCTGTTTTTTGCATCTCTGGAAGTGTCATTAACTTTCCTTTAACCTCTGCGTGTCCCTCCGACTGTTCAACACCTATTGAAATGATGTCTTTTGGTTGTTTTTCTTGAATATAATCGATCAGTTCCATTGATGTCTTAAATGATTTTCCATCAACTGTTTCAATGGTATCACCTACATGTAATTTGTGATAAAAATCAGACTCCTCTAAAACAGACATCACATAGACCCCTTTATAATCAACTTCATACGGTTTATTAGACAAATCAAGCGCTACTTTCATCGCAAAATTTTGTGAACTCTCCATATCAAATTGTTGCATTTCTTCGTATTCTTCGTCACTATTTGTTCCCATCATTTCTTTCTTGCTCACCAAATCATTGTTGGGATTCAAATACCCCGTTATCAAAGATGGTAAGGTTGCTTGCCTAACCGCAACCGTTGTCAACATAAATGACCCATCAAACTTATCTCGTTTTCCATTAACCGACACATGTTCTCTTAAATTTTCAGCAGTACCAGGCATCTCTATATAATAAGGTACTGGTATTATCGTTAACAATACAATGAGGATAACCCCAACTATTATACTTTTTCTTAGTAAGCTATATTTTTTGCCTGACATCATTTAACCTATCATTTCATTTTTTCTTTTAGTGCGTCATCGACACATTTTGGTACAAAACTCGACACGTCACCTTTAAATTTTGCAATTTCTTTAATCATACTTGAACTAATCGCGCTATAAGCTTCATCTGCCATTAAAAATACAGTGTCAATGTCTGAATCCATAGCTTTATTCATAAACGCTATGTTTTTTTCATATTCATAGTCTTGGCTATTTCTGACACCTCTAATTAAAAAATTAGCATGTAATTCTTTAGCGATGTGAACGGTTAAACCTGTCGAATGTGTCACAACAGATACATTATCCAAATGATTGGTCGCTTTTTTTGCTAATTGACTCTTCTCATCAGATGAGAATAATGCTTTTTTTCCTGTATTCGTAAAAATCCCAATAATAACCTCATCAAATAAAACACTCGCTCTCTCCACAGTGTTTAAATGTCCGTTTGTAAACGGATCAAAACTACCAGGAAATAGTGCGACTTTTTTAGCTTTCACCCACAGAGTCCTCCTCATACCGATAAATAACCACTTTTGTTATTCCATACATTTGTTCTTTTCTTTTTCGTAATAATCCTATCTCTTCTGGCATATCCACTTTTTTATCCATTTCACACACAATTGTAGCAGTATCATTCAACAAGTGAAACACTTGGATTGTTTCTAATTGTTTAATAAGTTCTTGCTTGGCGTATGGTGGGTCTAAAAAAATAATATCTACAGTAATACCTTGCTCTTTTAACCAAATTAAGCCTTTCTCTGCATCCATCTTTTTAATAGTAAATGCTGAGTCTCTTGTCGTCAACGCGACGTTTTCTTTAATAATCTGAACAGCTTTAAAGTTATTATCAAAACAATAAGCTTCTTTACAACCTCTTGATATTGCTTCTATCGCTAGATTACCACTACCACTAAATAAATCTAATACAATTTTTTCATCAAAGTATGGACCAATCATGTTAAATATTGACCCCTTAATTTTGTCGCTAGTTGGACGAGTATTATCTCCTTTTAACGAATTCAATCTACGTCCTTTAAACTCTCCAGCAATTACACGCATTGTTCAATCCCCTTATTTCATTTCTTAACTAAAAAAAGTTATACATGCCTTTTATTAAAGACACATATAACTTACCATTATTCTACAAATTCAGCCAGTCTAATTTCAGTTTTTTGTTCTTCAAATTCTAATGGCTCATTTTCTATAACTTCTTTATTGCCTAAACGATTGTCAAAGTTCATATTAATATCTGGGCGCATAGAAGGCTCTACACTTCGGACAAAGAATTGTTTTTCTAGTTTAGCAATTATCTCCGGTGCCTTTTCCTCGTCTACATATAGTACAACATATTTCATTTTTTTTGATACATAGTGAATATAACCAAAGCGTCTTAAATTTCTCAATTGCTTTAAACTATATACCCAAACAATAAGTCCTCTTCTTGGTACAAGTTCTAATAAGTCTTCTGATTGGTTAGCTAACATGACAACTACCTCCACACCCTTTTTTTGCAAATTCGAAAAATGGATTACCAGCATCTACTTTCACATCATCTGAAATGGTTTTAGAAATGTCTAACGATAAATAATCTAACACATTTTGTAAAGACGTTTCTGCAAATTTAAATGCCGCAACATCTTCATGCGTATCTAGTTTACGTTTTACTTTTCTCAACGCTCGCCGTTTTTCTTTAAAGTCAGGAGCGTAATGCCCGTACTGTTCTATTTTTTCAAATTGTTCTTTTGCTTGATTAAATTCTTTTATCAACTTTTCAACATCTTCGCTACTATCTAATTGACTATAATGATTTAAATACTCGTCTACCAGTTTACTAGATAGTAACTCATTTGACAACGTCAACACCAAATCTTCTATTTTAAATATGTCTTCATTAAAAATCAATTTCACTCACTGCTTTCTGTTGTCGTTGGTTTTTCAACATCATTCGTCAAAAAAAGGAATACTGCATTTTCATCAAAAGCTATAGCGATATTTCCGTCTTTTTTATGCATTAGCTCCTCATGATACAAGCGATTTCCATACCAATTCGTTACCATAAAAGGAACATCAATAATCGGAGCATACAATAAACTGTGCACTTTTTTGTCTGTCACATCTACTAATTTAAGTAATTTCTGTGTTTCTTTGGTTGATAATTTAAAATCAGTATTTGCTGCGCTGTTACCCTCATTTAAGTCATGCCAATAAAACGCTCTCTCTTTGTCTTCGATGATTAACTCTGGCTTATTTTTAAGTGTTTGTAGTGCTTTTTCACTTGCTAGCTGCAAATGAATGTCTTGTACATATGGTTTTTTCTTATCACGTCCTCTTAATAGATTCAGTAAAAGAAAGAGTTGATTTCGATTTTCTTGGTTAATTTTACTCCAATCAACATCTGGGTGCTCAACGGGATTGAATGGATTGCTTCCCTCTAACTGATAAGGCATAATTTCCAGTAGTGTTTTCTTATCCAAGTACCGAACAGCTATTAATTGACCTGTTTTCTGATTCATTTGTAGCATCGCAAAAGTCCCATTATTAAATGCCACTAAAGGCCGATAATTCATGTCGTCTTCTGTTAATTCAACTTCATACAATTCATTGCCATATTCAAACTTAAAATTAGAAAAAATAGTGGTGATCTCTGCCAAATCAGCTAAATTCATATCAATTGTAAAAGGTGCTGTATCAGAAGATGTACCTAAAACAAAGACACTCGAAACCATATCTGACGTTACTTCAACCTGAAAATAATCTTCTGTTGACGTTCCGTACACAAGCCATTCTGAGCCGGAAAGTGTTTGAAAGCTTTTTTTAGGATCTGGGTACTCTTTTAATAACTCTGATTTTGATTTTCCAACCAAGTTTGCCATACCTGACGTATTTAATTCATAATAAGGAACCGCTTTTGGAGGTGTTTTTATTTCTTTAATCGTCAATTCATCTTTTTCTTTTGGCGTATTACGAGAAGAAATAACTGGTTTCATATAAACGACTCCTGTAACCAGGAAAAAGCAAACCAAAAATTCTACAAGTCGTTTCATTTCTTCTCTCATCCCCTTTTAAATAGTCAATTCTATCATTAAATCTCCAGATTGAATCGGGTCTCCATTTCCTACTAAAATCCGTTGCACAATTCCATTGCGATTAGCATAGATAGTTGTTTCCATCTTCATTGCTTCTGTAATAAGAAGTGCATCCCCTTTTTGAACTTCAGCTCCTGTTTCAACTAAAACTTGAAGTACTGATCCGGGCATTGTAGCTGCAACATGTCCTTTATTTGTTGGTTCTGCTTTTTCTTTCATCATAACCTGAGAAATGATGTTCGTATCTTTCACAGAAACCTCACGACGTTGTCCATTCAAATCAAAAAACAACACTCTATTTCCTTCAGCATTTGGCTCACCTATTTCATCCAGCGTGATAATCAATGTTTTTCCTTTTTCAATCTTCACTTCAACGGTTTCTCCTACCCTCATACCTTGGAAAAATGTTGGTGTATCCAGTAATTCAATGTCTCCAAATGCCTCATGCATCTTTGTATAGTCTAAAAACACCTGAGGGTACATAATGTAGCTGATGATTTCTTTATCTGAAGGCTCATACCCAATTAAGGCCGTTAATTCACCTTTTACAACATCAAAATCCACTGCTTTTGCTAAGCTACCAGGTCTCACCTCAATAGAAGGTTTTCCGTTTAATATCACTTTTTTAAGGTCTTCTGGAAATCCACCAGTTGGTTGCCCAAGGTCTCCTTGGAAGAAACTCACGACAGATTCTGGGAAACTTAATTCTGTTCCTCTTTCAAGAACATCTTTTGCCGTTAACTTATTTTGAACCATAAATAGGGCCATATCACCAACAACTTTAGATGATGGTGTTACTTTAACAATATCGCCAAACATATGGTTGACCGTTGTGTACATGTCTTTCACGTCTTCCCACTGTTCCTCTAACCCAACTGCTTTCGCCTGTTGTTGAAGATTGGAATATTGCCCTCCTGGCATTTCATGAGTATACACTTCTGTTTGTGGCGCACTTATGCCATTTTCAAATGGCGCATAGAACGTCCTCACATCTTCCCAGTAATGATTAATTTGTTTCACATTATCGATATTCATTTCAGCCGTTCTAGGTCCATTTTTTAACGCATAGTATAAACTACTCATGCTTGGCTGACTTGTGGCACTACTCATAGCACTTGTTGCAACATCAACGATGTCCACACCAGCTTTAGTAGCCGCTGAATAGGTAATAATTCCATTACCAGCTGTATCATGTGTATGTAAATGAATCGGAAGATCCACCGTTTCTTTTAATTCTGAAATCAAATGATATGCCGCTTGCGGTTTCAACAACCCAGCCATATCCTTGATGCCGATAATATGTGCTCCCATACTTTCAAGTTCTTTTGCCATATTTTTATAGTAAGCTAAATTATATTTTGGTCGACTAGGATCTAAGATGTCACCTGTATAACAAATCGCAGCCTCAGCAATTTTTCCGGTTTCTCGCACATACTGAATACTTTTCTCCATTTGAGGTAACCAGTTCAAGCTATCAAAAATTCTAAAGACATCAATGCCTTCACGAGCAGATAACGTAATAAACTCTTTCAAGACATTATCTGGATAGTTTTGGTAACCGACAGCATTAGAGCCTCTAAATAACATTTGGAACAAGGTATTAGGCATTGCCTTACGCAATTTACGTAGTCTAACCCAAGGGTCTTCATTTAAGAACCTGTAAGCCACATCAAACGTTGCGCCTCCCCACATCTCCGAAGAAAATAGTTCTGGAATTGCTATTTCTGTTTGTTCAGCAATTCGTTTCAAATCATTGGTTCTCACACGTGTTGCTAATAAACTTTGATGCGCATCTCTAAATGTGGTATCTGTCATCAGTACATTGTCTTGTTGTTTAATCCACTCTACAACAGCATCTGCTCCATCTTCGTCTAAAATATTTTTAGCCGTTCTGTACGTAGGTCGCGTGTCTAATTTATAAGGCATTCTAGCTTCTTTATAATACTTTTTCTCAGATGTTTCAATACCTGGAAAACCATTTACTGTGACTTCACCGATATACTTCATTGTTTTGTTCCCTCTATCTCTTATACGAGGAAAATCAAATAATTCAGGAGAATTGTCAATAAACGTTGTAATAGCATCACCGGATGTAAATGTCGGATGTGAAATAACATTGCTCATAAATGGAATGTTCGTTTTAACTCCACGAATCCTAAACTCTTTTAAGGCACGTTGCATTTTTTGAATGGTATGTTCAAACGTTAACGCATGGGTACAGACTTTTACTAATAACGAATCAAAGAATGGTGTCACAACAGCTCCAGAGAAGGCATTACCTACGTCTAATCTAATGCCATACCCACCTGGAGACCGATACGTATCAATTTTACCAATATCAGGCATAAAATTATTTAATGGATCTTCCGTTGTCACACGACATTGTATGGCATAGCCATGAATACGTAAATCATCTTGTTTCGGGACACCGATGTCAGTATGTAAATCACGACCCATTGCAATTTGTAACTGTGTCATAACAATATCGACATCTGTGATTAACTCCGTAATAGTATGTTCTACTTGGACTCTTGGATTGACTTCGATAAAGTAAAAGTTCTCTCCTTCTACTAAAAACTCAACAGTTCCTGCGTTTACATAACCAACATGTGTCATCAACTGAACAGCTGCGTCGCATATTTTTTGTCTTTGATTATCTGAAAGAGACACACAGGGAGCAACTTCAACTACTTTTTGATGACGTCTTTGAACAGAACAATCTCTTTCAAACAAATGAACCACATTGCCATGAGTATCACCTAAAATTTGAACTTCTATATGTTTTGGACTAGAAATGTACTTTTCAGCATACACTTCGTCATTTCCAAATGCTGCTTTTGCTTCACTCTTGGCACGGTCATATCCTTCAATGGCTTCCTTCTCATTATGCGCAACACGCATGCCTCGACCACCGCCACCTAAAGTCGCTTTAATCATAATCGGATAGCCATGTGTCTGTCCGAATTCCAACACTTCGTCAACAGTATTGACTGGACCATCTGTACCAGGAATCGATTGGACACCGGCCGAAATAGCCGCTTCCTTCGCTTTAATTTTATCCCCAAATATATCCAAATGATGGAGCGTTGGTCCTACAAATGTAATATGTTCTTCCTCACAACGTCTTGCAAAGTCAATGTTTTCAGACAAAAATCCATATCCCGGATGAATCGCATCTGCACCACACTCTTTAGCAACTCGGATAATATCCTCAATATCTAAATAAGCATCAATCGGTTTTTTTCCTTTACCGATTAAGTACGCTTCATCTGCTTTAAATCGATGGACAGATCGTTCATCTTCCATTGCGTAGACTGCAACTGTTGGTATATTTAATTCTGTACAAGCACGACACACACGAATCGCTATCTCGCCTCTATTTGCGACTAATACTTTTTTCATACTTTTTTCCTCCCGAGTTAGTGATAATATTCTATTAAGTGACTCTTTGTTGTCGTCAGTGAATACTGTTCATAGCCTTCTTCATACTTTTTACGTCTCTCATCTGCACTAATGTTCAGTGCAAATCCTATACCAACTGACAGCGTAATCAAACTTGATCCACCTTGACTTAAAAATGGGAACGTCACACCTGTTAATGGAATAATCCCTGTAATTCCTCCTATATTAACGAATGATTGTATCAGTAGCATACCACCAATTCCAATACACATCATTGAATTGAATGTGTCCGTTGAGCGAATACCAACCACTAAAATTCTAAGAATTAAAAATAACAACACACCTAAAATAATAAGAGACATAATCAGTCCCAGCTCTTCCATAACGATTGAAAACATAAAATCAGTTTGCGCTTCAGGTAAGAATCCTTTTTTCTGAATGCTATTACCAATACCTCTACCAAACCATCCTCCATTACTCATCGCATAGTAAGAATTCACCATTTGATGTCCATCTCCTAAAGGATCAATAAATGGATTAGAGAAAGTTCTAAAGCGATTATAGACATATTGAAACCTTGATGGAAATAAGAAGCCACCTGTTAATAAAATAAACTGTATCGCAAGAAAACTGCCCAATGTGCCTATTCCCATAGCCAGCAAGGTATACATGTAATTAATTCCACTTGCAAAAATCATGACTGCTGCAATCATCGCTAAAATAGCAGCACCACCATTATCTGGTTGAATCACCACTAATCCTATTAAGATACCAACTAAAACCATTGGTGTCTGAGCAGCATCTCTAAACTTAACCGAAATAATGCTTTGTCTCCGAGATAAAATATAAGCTAAATACCAAATAATCACAATTTTCAAAAACTCAATAGGTTGTAATGTAATCGGCCCTAACCTTAGCCAACCGTCTGCACCTCCACCAGACACGCCAAGATTACTAAACTTAGTAAACACAAGCATGGCACTAATAGCAAAAATAGCAATCATAATCATCTTTTTATTTTGAAAGACAGTTGTCTTCATTTTATAAATAAATGTGATACCAATAATTCCAATCACAAAAAAAGCCGCTTGCCTAATAGCATCTTGCGCAGGATTTAGTCCAATCGATGCTAATTTAGCAGAGCTTGCACTATAGACCATAATAATTCCCACAATAGACAAGAATAAATATGGTATCAATATGCTGTAATCCAAATACAGTCGCTTTTTCATATGTTTAGGCAACGCATTCACTCCCTCTCTTCTCGGTCAATCTTTTCTTTTTGTTCATCATAAACAGAATTATAAACACTATTTAATTCAAATTCCAATTCGGAAATTAATTGATTGCCTTCTTTTTTTTCAACGATTCCCACTTTTACTGCATATTCCACTTGCTTAGAAAACCCATACATCTGGGTATCTATTACTTCTTCAAATGCTTTACATTGGGCAATACATTGATAGTTATGCTGATTCGTTATCAGTTGTCTGATTTTGGAAGCTTCATTTTTTAACGTCTCCACTGCTTGCTCTTGAGATATTTCTAATACCATGGTAAAACCTCCTTTTATCCGTTTATTATATCATATTCATCTAAGTGAATTTAGTCATTTTATGCCATTTTTAAGATCCTATTGTAACGTAACTACTTCTCTCTATAATAGTCTATTCAACAGTCTTTTGTAAAGGATTGGACACAAAAAAAAGACAAGAGAACATCATCTCTCTTGTCTAAAATACGATAGTTATTTAGCTGCGTCGTAACGTTTATTTACTTCATCCCAGTTAATCACATTAAAGAATGCTTTAATATAATCTGGTCTCACATTGCTATATTTTTTATAATAAGCATGTTCCCAAACGTCAATTCCTAGTAATGGTGTTTTTCCTTCTGATAAGGGTGAATCTTGATTAGGAGTTGACATTACTTCTAATGTTCCATTATTCATTACTAACCATGCCCAACCTGAGCCGAATCTTCCCACTGCTGCTTTTGTAAACACGTCTTTAAATTCATCAAAGCTTCCGAATGCACTTTCAATGGCTCCCTTAATAGCGCCTGTTGGTTCGCCGCCACCATTTGGTCCCATGATTTCCCAGAAAAATGAATGGTTCGCATGTCCGCCACCATTATTTCTAACAGCCATTTGGATGTCTTCTGGAACATTGTTTAAGTCTTTAATTAACTCGTCAATTGATTTTTTACCTAACTCTGGATGTTTTTCAATTGCTGCATTTAAATTTGTTACGTACGTATTATGATGTTTGTCATGATGTAATTTCATTGTCAATTCATCAATGTTTGGTTCCAACGCATCATAAGCATAAGGTAATTCTGGTAGTTTATAAGTCATAATTAAGGATCCTCCTAGTAATTAGTAATACTTTGTTCATTCACAATATACCATTGTTTATGAATAAAAAGCAAAAATTTAAACTGAAACGTCATATAATTAGTAGAACTTGTTTTAATTCTTCAAAAACGGTAGAATGAAGAGAATCGAAAATGTTCTAAAAGGAGTCGTTATGAGTACTATAGAATTAATAAAAGCAACATTTAAGCAACCAGAAAAACTGATTGAGGCTAAAAATAAAAAAGGCAGTCATGTGTTTTTGTACATGTTATTTTTATCTTTAATTTTAAGTCTACCAGTTGTTATTCAATCCACACGTATTATCAGTTCGATGAAACAAGATGGTGAGGAGATAGTTAAAAAGATCCCTGAATTTAGCACAGAATCTGGAACGTTAAAAACAGATAAGAAGGATGCTGGATTCATTTATCAAACCAATTCAATCATTTTTACATTTGATCCAGATGGGAAACGTTCAAAACATGATGTTGAAGGTGATGCAGTTGGCGGAACAATGACTGTAGCTTTTTTAAAAAATGAAGCCGTATTTATTTTACCAGGAGTCGGTGCAACAGCAGATGTATTAGAAAGTAATTCTTTGGCTGTTCCATATTCTAAACCTCAAATGAAGGGACTTAACAAAAGGCTGATTGAACGTGTGATGACAGAGAAATCTAATAACACTATTTTATTCTCTGTAATTGTGATTGTGTCTGCATTTATGCTCTTTTTCAATTTGTTCTTTGATTTAATTATTTTAACATTATTTGCAAGCATCTTCACTCGTTTTAGAATGCCTGGACTTACATACAAACATGTTTTTAAAATTATTGTCTATTGTGCAACACTACCAACTTTATTTACAAGTATTGTCCAATCTATTTGGCCAACACTTTCTCTGGGGTCGATAGGTCTTGCATTAACCTTAATTATTTATTTCAACATTTTCCCTAAACCACAAATGAAAAAGAAAAAATAAAAAAACTTGAAGCCCTTGGCTTCAAGTTTTTTTATTTTTCTGTATATGAATAAGATGGTTCTTTCGTTGTATCATCTAAATCAATTGTTAATACATATTTAGCGAAAAACCATTCATCTGCTGATTCTGTAAAATAGACAACACCGTTGTGTGTCACCTGAACTAAAGGCTGATTAGGTTTTGTTACTTCTATACCAGTTGAAAACCCAACATGTACATCTGTCGATCCACCGTATTTTCCAAAAATTCTAAGACTATCTCCTGTTTCTAATCCTAATTCAGATTCAAACCACTTTTGTGCTGCTTCTGTTATAACTAATTCCATAGTATCCCTCCACTCAGATTTACAAGTCTTTAGTATTGTAACATAACTAAAAAAAAGCAATGAGCATTTTGCTCATTGCTAACCGTTCATCTTATCATCTAAGTAATCCACATCATCATTATTTCCTACAACCAAAAGGATATCTTCCTCTAAAATAGTTTGTTCCGCAGGTGGAGAGATTATTAATTCTTTTTTCCCTCTTCTAATCGCAACAATAGTTAAATTATAATTTTGTCTGAAATTAATTTGTTGAATCGTTTTATTAAAGAATTTTTTATTAGTAATCATTACTTCCGCTAATGAATAGTCATCTGATAATTCAATAAAATCTAGCATATTATTAGACGTTAGTTTATGACCCAGTCTAATTCCCATATCTCTTTCAGGATGGACTACCATGTCTGCTCCAACTTTATCTAAAACTCGAGCATGGTACTCATTTTGAGCCTTCGCTGTAATCTTGGGCACTCCCATCTCTTTAGCCATCAATGTTACTAAGATACTGGCTTGTATATCTTCACCAATCGCCACAATCACATGGTCAAAATTTCTTAAACCTAATGACCTTAATGTTACCTCATCCTGTGCATTTGCAACCACAGCATGGGTGGCAATATTCATATACTCATTTACTCGATCCTCGCAACTATCTATAGCTAATACTTCTTGATCTGATTCAACTAGTGCTCGACAAACACTTCCACCAAATCTCCCTAATCCAATTATGGCAAAAGATCTTCTCATTTTAAAGTCTCCATTCTATAAATTAACTATTTTACAATCCCATGTTTAAATGCATATATCGCTGCTTGTGTCCTATCTTCTACATCTAATTTCGATAAAATATTGGACACGTGTGTCTTAACCGTTTTTAACGTAATAAATAATTCGTCAGCAATTTCTTGATTGCTTTTCCCTTCAGAAATTAACAACAGAATTTCTTTTTCCCGATTAGTTAAATCTTCATGTAGGATATGAACTTTAGGTTTAGATAGTCGTTCCATCATCTTACTTGTTACTTCCGGCTCAAGAACTTTTTCACCTTGATGTGCTGATCGAATGGCATTCGCAATGTCTTTGGCAGATGACGTTTTTAATAAATAACCTGCTGCTCCTGCTTCAATAGCTGGATATACTTTTTCATCATCAATAAAACTAGTGACAATGATGATTCGAGCTTCAGGCCACTCTGACAATATTTTCTTTGTGGACTCAATTCCATCCATGACGTCCATCACCAAATCCATTAAAATAACATCTGGTTGCAATTCAATTGCTTTCTCATACCCAATTAACCCATTATCTGCTTCTCCAACGACTTCTATATCAGATTGAATCGATAAGTAAGACGAAACGCCAAGTCTAACCATTTCATGATCGTCTATTAACAATACTTTAATCACATGCATCACTCTCCTCTACAACAGGTACTTTTATCTCAATACTCGTTCCTTGCTTTTTAAAACTCACAATTCGACATGTTCCACCCATGCCAGCAACTCGTTCCTTAATATTATTCAACCCATAGCTTCCAACCTTTGTTTGCTCCATATCAAACCCAACACCATCATCTACGATTCGTAATAATACGGTCTTTTCTATTTGTTTTAAATAAACTTCAAGAGATGTTGCTTTGGCATGCCTTAAAGTATTTGATAAGAGTTCTTGAACAATTCTAAATAAGTTATCCTCAACTGAACTTGGCAGACTCATATCCTCAACATCCCAAATCAGTTCGATATTTATTTTAGTCTGAAGTTCTTTTAAAAGCAACTCAATTCCCTGTTTTATTGTTTTTTGCTCTAAATTAATTGGTCGCAAATGAAGCAGCAGGGCGCGCATTTCCGATTGAGAGGCATTAATTATGTCTGCAATAAGTATGAGTTGCTTCTCAACGACATCTGGAACATCTAAATCCACTACTAGTTCATTCAGTGTTGAGAGCATCATAGTTGCTGCAAATAATTGTTGGCTTACTGAATCATGAAGCTCTCTAGCAATCCGATGTCGCTCCTCTTTAATGAGCTCTTCTTTTGATTCACCCTCTACTAATTTTGGATGACTATTCAATTCTTGTAGCTCTTTTGACATAACATACATCTTATCACGAATCACATAAATATCTCTATCAATTTCTGATATGTAATCGTCATCTAATTGAGACACCTGGTGTTTATCCAACATGTGATGTTCATAATTTCCGGTTGCCATTAGATGCATTTTTTCTTCTATTTTTCCATACATTTTTCGGTTCACAATGTATAAGATACCAATTGTAATGCCACTAACAGCTAAAGCAATAATCACAACATAGACAATAATCGGTATTTGAAACATTCGAGTTGTCACCAACTCTAACATCCACTTTTTTTGATTTTTTGCATAAAAATAAGTATATAACGTCATAATTAATACAAAGAAAGTTAGGATAAACGTGTAAAAAAACATAACTGGGCGACCCATCTTAGATATCATACACGTATCACCTCAATATCACCAAATAACGTGTTTGTCACTATTTTTAATCTCCTAGCAGCTGAGTCATAATCGTTACTATAAAGTTTAACAGATTCATTTTTCAATTGAAAATGTTCCATCTCAAATTTAACAACACCAATCATTGTAGAATGTTCCAACATAACTCCTATCCCAGTTGGTACAAGAATTCTTGTTCTACCAAATCCTTTTCTCACAATAACCACATTATCTTCTTTAGGCAATAAGGTGTTTCCAAGATCAATAATGGTATCCCCTGAGATGACAGATAAGTTAATATCGTTCCATTCATATGTATCGTTACCAAATCGTTGATTGCCAATCCAAGGTCTTTTAAATTTTTTCCCTGATTTTGGTTCACTCGCTGTGGTTTTAATCATTTTTATTTGCTTTTTTCTCCACGGTGCATTATCTAATACATCAATACCTGACACCTCAACGCCTTTTAATCCTACAAAAATGATAGCGAATACTAGCATCACCCAGACAGCAGGGCTACTTAATAAACAGACGGTTAAAATAATTAAACTCGCTACCTTTTGAAAGTAATTAAACGATGTTTTATGTATTTTTTTCACAGCGTAAACAAAATTTATAATAGCAAACACTAAAAACACTAGTATTGGAATATTATCTAATAACTGATACATTGCCCAAACAAATAATAATAATTCTGTGACAATAAAGAATCTCCATGAACTCTGCATGAGTTGACACTCCTTTTCTACAATACTCTTCTTGTAGTCTAGTATACTTGCCTAGCTACTACTTTTAAAACCACAAAAGAAGTAATCTTTTATCAGACTTTAGTCTTAGATTGAAAAGAAAAAGCTATGCAAAGATGCATAACTTTAAGAAATTTTTTCAATTTTAACGTTCATATCCCCACCAGGAGTACTGATAGTCACCACATCATTGATACGCTTACCAAGTAATGCTTTAGCAATCGGTGAATCGTTTGAAATTTTACCTGAAAAAGGATCAGCTTCTGCACTACCAACAATGGTGTACTCTTCTTCATCCCCATCTGGTAACTCAACAAATGTCACCGTATGTCCCAAGGTCACTTCATCTTTTGACGTATTATTGTCAATGATTTGTGCAAAACGAATCATGTTTTCTAAAGTTGTAATGCGGCCCTCTACGAAAGCTTGCTCATCTTTAGCTGATTCATACTCAGAGTTTTCAGATAAATCTCCAAAACTACGAGCTATTTTAATTCGTTCTACGATTTCTTTTCTTTTAACTGTTTTTAATTCTTCAAGTTCTACTTCAAGTTTTTCTTTACCTTCTAAAGTCATTGGATAAACTTTTTCCATTTGAACTCACTTCTCCTTAAAACTTATATTAAATAGTATGTTACAAAATGATAAGCTTCCCCGATTGTATCGGAAAAGCTTTACACCTCGAATATAACAAACAGATTACCATGTTAAGAATAAAAAGTAAACAGTAATTTGCTTATTTTATTTTTTATCATCAATATACTCTTTTTTTAATTTCAAATGTTCTTCATATGTCTTAGCGTAATAAACCTTTCCTGTTGACACATCTGCCAAGAAATAAAGATAGTCATTTTCAGATGGGTTTAAAACAGCTGAAATAGCCTCTTCACTTGGACTATTGAACGGTCCAGGGCCAGTTCCTTTGTTAATATACAAATTATATGGTGAGTCTATTTCTGTATCTTTATTTGATAAGTGAACTTTGTGTTCTTCCATTGCATAAAGTACTGAAATATCAGATTGCAACGGCATATCTTCTTTGATTCGATTAAAGAAGACTTGCGCAATTTGTCGTCTGTCTTCCTCACTTACTCCCTCTTTTTCAACTAAAGAGGCAATGGTTAACGTTTCTTGTACGGATAATTTTTTCTGTTTTAACTGATCCATTTGTGGTGTCATTACTTGATTCGTTTTGACAATCATTTGCTCTACTATATCTTCTAATTTGACATCTTTGTAATAATTATATGTCGCAGGGTATAAATACCCTTCTAATCTATACCGAACATCTTTTGCTTGCTTCGCACTGGTTAATAATTCCGGGTATTTTCCCGCCATTGTATTAAAGAATTTATCATCTTCCATCAATTTAAGAAACTCTGCTTTTTTCACACCTGTTTTTTGATCAAACAAATCCGCAATTTGATCAATCGAGTACCCTTCAGGTATGGTCATTTTAGCATCAGCGAGTGCTTCTGGCTCATCTGTACCACCTAACTGTAAGTTCTTCGTTATTTCATCTAATGTCATGTTAGGAGCCATTTGATAATAACCAGCTTGAAAATCTGACAAATTATTCATCTTTACATAGTAAGAAAAAACTAATCCACTTTTAATCACTTTACTTTTTTCTAAGATTTGTCCAATCTGTTTGCTATTGCTACCTATTGGAACTTCAATTTGGACTAAGTTTTTATTTTTTTCATCTAGTGGTTTTAAACTAGATTTAAAAAAATTATAAAATGAAAATCCTGCTATCACAATGGTAATAATTAATACCAATGATATAATTGATACAATTTTTTTCACCATACTATTTTCTTTTTTTCTTGTGGCATATTTTTTATGTTTAGTGTCTTCTCTACTTCTTCTCATATTATCAGCGACTGAAATAGTCTCCTCTTCTACCTCTTCTTGTGAAATTTTAGACTCTACGCCTTCATCATGAAGAGAATTCAGAACATAATCTTTAAACTCAGTCCCACTTTTAGGTGTGCCGTCTTCGCGGTTAAATTCATCGTCTTTTTTTGTCAAAAAAGGGGCCTCCTTAAATAATGTATTTAAATTAACTCCACTCATTATACATGATTCTTGTCTTTTTCAAAACCTATAACTAATATTTTATTTTTTTAATCTATTAAATAACTAAGTATTAAAAATAAACTTCCTATTTATAAACAAATAAGATACAATAGCCTCAAACACTTGAATAAAAAGGAGAGCTTAAAATGAACACTTTACCAAATTGTCCAAACTGCCAGTCCACTTACACCTACGAGGATGGACTTTTACTCGTTTGTCCAGAATGCGCTCATGAATGGTCTCTTGAAGCTGAACCAACCCTAGAAACCACTTTCATTGTAAAGGATTCAAACGGAACTATTTTAGAAGAAGGTGACTCTGTCACAGTTATAAAAGATTTGAAAATAAAGGGTGCCAGTAATCCCATTAAACAAGGGACTAAAGTTAAGAATATTCGTCTTGTTGACAGCGATCATAACATTGACTGTAAAATTGATGGATTTGGACCAATGAAATTAAAATCTGAATTTGTTAAAAAATTATAAAAAAAACCTTGATCTAAATTGCAACATTAAGTTAGCCACTCTGGTAAAAATATCTAAATATCAGTG
>JBQELZ010000034.1:0-17207 GCA_052104115.1 Vagococcus sp.
CTGATATTTAGATATTTTTACCAGAGTGGCTAACTTAATGTTGCAATTTAGATAAACAAAATGATTGAGTTCATTCAAAATGTTAGATACGATATGAGCATGCTGATGAAGGGAATTTAATACAATGAGACAAAAATTATTAATTAGCTTTACTATTTTACAACTGGGGATTGTTCTTTTTTTATTATTTCAAGATATGATTTATCCGATTGGTTTCGGCTCTCGACTAATTGATCAGATGTCAGATTCTGTCGTTCACATCATTTATACAGTATGGGGCGTATCAGTCGCGGCCAATTTTATTAATATCTATTACAAACCAGTAAAATCTTGTTCGACGTCTAAATTATGTCGATTAAATACAATTTTAACTTTTCTTTTCTTTTTTAGTTTGATGTTTTTTTCAATGTATATGGGAACACGTTTAAAATAGAGTTGCTATTTTTTTTATGATAGATTAAGCTTTCTTTATAAGCAGGAGGAATCGATATGACCAAGAACACTCAATTTAAACCTCAAATCATTCAAGAGATTGGAGACAATCTAAAAATTCAACGAAAAAAAGCAAAGTTTACCATTGAAAAATTAAGCAAAGCATCTGGTGTCAGTATTATCACTATAAGTAACATAGAAAACCATAAATCTAATCCAACTGTTACCGTTTTATGGAGGCTAGCGGAATCTTTACAAGTGCCTTTTACAGGGCTCTTCAGCGCACAAACAAAAATCCCTATCAGAATTAATAAATTAAGCAATCGAACATTTATCAATGATGACAACCAAAATTGGGATGTTGAGCCGATTTATAACCAAGGAAACACTGAAGTATACCGAATAAAGCTAAGTGCTCATTCATCATATACCACTCAATCTCAGCCAAATGATCCAGTAGAAATTGTAACAGTTATGAGTGGACAGCTGACATTAATCATTGATGCCCAGACCTATTTATTAAATGAATTTGAGAGCATTACATTCTCTGCAGTAGGGCAACACTCTTATAAAAACGAAACAAATCATGATATTTTCTTAAATATCGTTGTTAAATATCAAAATATATAATACAATAGATAAAACATATATTATAATATATGTTTTATCTATTTTTTTGGGGGAGACAAGATAATGCAAGAAACACATATCAAAAAAACAACTCTTTTTTTATTAGTAAGTATAGTATTGGTGGCTGCTAATTTAAGAGCACCACTAACTTCAGTTGGGTCATTAGTTGGTTTAATTACCACTGATTTTCAGTTATCTGCGGTACAAGCTGGAATGATTACAACCATTCCGTTACTTTGCTTTGCACTCATTTCACCATTAGCACCAAAATTAGCGCATAAAATTGGAATGGAAACATCTATTTTGGGATCGCTTATTACACTAATGCTTGGAATTGTTCTTCGGTCATTCGGAAGTATGTTTTGGTTAGTGTTTGGAACATTACTCATTGGCGGTGGGATAGCTATATGTAACGTTTTAATGCCAGCACTGATAAAAAAAGACTATCATCAAAAAAGTGGTGTGGTTATAGGAATGTACTCTGTTAGTATGAACCTTTCAGGAGCCATTGCATCAGGCGTTAGCTTTCCATTAGCAAGTCAATATGGACTGGGGTGGGAAAAAGCTTTACAAATATGGGCGATTTTAACGTTTATCGCTTGTGTTGGTTGGCTACCACAAGTTAAAAAAACAAAAAATACAAGCACTAAAAATGAACAAACATCTGGAAAATCAGCAATATGGACATATAAAATTGCTTGGTTTGTCACTATTTTCATGGGATTACAATCCTTAATCTTTTATGTTTTAGTTGCATGGTTGCCTCAAATATTGGTACATAATGGCATACAAGAAACGAGAGCAGGGTTCTTATTATCAATTGTACAAATCACCATGTTACCAATTACATTTGTGGTACCGATTATTGCAGAGAAACAGACAGATCAAAAAAAATTAGTTCTCATAACAAGTTTATTTATTTTCCTAGGTATCGCACTATTAATGACTGGACATCCTATTGTTATTGTCGTTGCGATGGTATTTTTCGGAATGGGGTGTGGTTCAGCGTTTAGTTTAGCTATGATGTTCTTCAGTTTACGTACGAGTAGCGTAAGAATGGCATCTAAATTGTCTGGTATGACTCAATCAATTGGCTATGTATTGGCAGCAATTGGTCCTTTACTATTCGGTGTATTATTCGATGTCACTAAATCATGGACAATATCTATGTACGTCTTACTAGGCATCGTTATTATCCTTTGCTTTGCAGGATTAGGAGCTTCTAAAAATATAAAAATATAAAAATATAAAAAAAGCAGACTTGTCTGCTTTTTTTATATACAATCAAACTATATAGTGTTACTATATAGTTGAACTTAATTAGAGGAGAGTCATATGAAAAAAACAAAGAGACCATTAACTGAGACAGTATTCTATATACTTCTAGCTTTTAGAGAACCTATGTATGGCTACTTGGCCATTCAGTATATTGAAGAACTCAGTAATGGGACTGTCAGAATAGCTGCAGGTACTATGTATGGTGCCATAGAAAATCTACTCAACCAAGAACTGATTGTCCAGGTGCCTTCAGATTTAGAAAGGCGAAAGATGTATCAAACAACACAGTATGGGCAATCAATATTAGAATTAGAAATACAACGTATGCAACACTGCATCAAAACCTGGAACTACTTAAAAGGAGAGACATCACATGACTAAAACAAAATATCGGTATTTTGCAACAATAGAAAAGGAAGAAGAATGGCTGAACAACTGCTTAAATCAAAATCTAAAACTGATTGGCCCAGTCGGATATGGGCAATATAGATTTAAAAAAGTTCAATCGAATAACGAAGTAATACGAGTAGACGTTAGAAAATTTAAAAAAATAAATGACAAAGAAGAGTATTTGCAATTTATGGAAGACGCAGGCTGGCGTTTGATTAAAAGTAGGGAAAAAGATGGAAAACAGTATTTTATTGGAAATAAAACAAACGGTGACGAACTCTTTTCAGATAATCAATCAAAATATGAGAGGGAAGTCCGTGCAGAAAAAAGATTAGCCGCGACAAACAGTATTCTTATTGTTTACTACATATTGTTTTTTAACCAACCAAACGGATGGGCAATTATCAAAAATATGAGGAATGCCTTTTATACTGAAGATCTTTGGAATATGAATGGTAAGTCATTTATAAATGCTTTTCTTTTTGAGCTACCATTTGCCACAGTAAGAATTATTTTGGTCTTTGGTCCATTCCTTTTGCTCGCTTATTTTCTATATCAGTCATACACGATTCGCAAATCCATTAACACATACAAACGCTTAATAAAAGACGAATAAAAACAGGTCCTGTTAAAGTGACCTGTTTTTTCTGATAGAAATAGGTGATACCTGCAAATAAAAAAATAAAATCATTTGGTTTACATAATATATATTAAACAAAGTTAAAAATTTATTAGAACGGGCACTATAAATGACGATCAAGATTGAGTCACTCTATTATGATGTATTCATGCTTCAGTCTTTAATATACGGCATTATCACGTCTGTTAAGGTATCATAACTAATAGTAATCATATAATTATTAACTAAATTATCTAAAATCTTCATACAACTTCATACAAATTGATCTGTTTTAGTGTAAAGTCTTAATTGAGTTCATATATGGTTATGTATAACGCTAACATATAGATAAACAGTTGGTTGAGTATCAAATAACATATTATAAAAACATGAACATTATGGTTAGTCACATACAATCTAAAAAAATTATTCAATACATGAACAGTATCTAAAAGTCTCATCTCATCACCAGCAATTTTTACCTTTCTTGAAAGTATATGCTTTTCGTAAAGGTAGCTTTACATTTAAATTGTCTGAATATGTTATCATAGAGAATCTAATTGAAATGAGGTTTTAAATAAATGGATGGAAAAAATCGTGATCGTATTAAAATTGGTCTATTAGTAGATATTGTGTTGAAAAAGGATCAAAAAACTGGTGTTCTTACTCGTGGACATGTCAAAAAAATACTAACAAATAGTTCACACCACCCTCACGGCATTAAAGTTATGCTAGTAGAACAAGATCAAGTAGGTCGTGTGCAACATATCATAACAGAGTAAAAAGACTAGTTTTGGAGTCCACCCTCCTCTACTAGTCTTTTTTATTTATGATTAGTTGACAAATTGGTCTATGCCTTATATACTAAAGAAAATAGAACATATGTTCTATTCAAGTGAGGAGGATACTTTTGAGACATGAAAAACTATTAGAACGATTAGAGATTGAATTAAATGCTCTCCCTTGGTATGTACAAGAATACGTCCAATCTAAAAGCATCGTTCCTTATTCAACTGTTACGTTGTATGAATACACAAAAGAATATCGACGTTTTTTTGATTGGCTTTATCAAGAGAAGCTTGTCACCTCTTCTCCATCAACCATCACATTAAATGAGCTAAATCAGCTAAAAAAAGAAGATGTTGAATTATACAAGTCTCATTTAATGCACGGTCCAAAGTTTGGGTCAAGTCAAGATGGCAGGAGTCGTTCATTTGTTACTGTACAAAGGTCTATCACAGCTCTTAGGTCCTTGTTTAAATACTTAGCTACCAAAACTGAGACAGATCAACAGACGACCTATCTTTCGCAAAATGTAATGTTAAAAATAGAGAATGTTAAAACATCGACAACAATAAAAGAACGTTCTCGTTCTATTGAAAAGAAACTCTTCCTAGATGATGAAGCCTTAGATTTCCTTGTTTACATTGATGAAGACTACCAACACACCTTAACAAGCCATCAAGCTACAGCAGCTTTTAATCGAAATAAGACAAGGGATTTAGGTATTATTGCTCTATTTTTAGGGACTGGTATGAGATTATCTGAACTTGTAAACATGCAAGTGAGTGACCTAGATTTAGTCCATATGGAAGCTACAGTCATTAGAAAAGGTGGTTTTAAAGATATTACACTCATATCTTCTTTATTTATGGATTATATTACTGACTACGCCTCGCAAAGAGTTGATTTATATCACCCAGCTGTCCAAGAGAAAGCATTATTTTTAACAACTTATAAAGGGATTGCAAAACGAATTGACGCATCTACCGTTGAAAAAATGGTTGCGAAATATTCTGCGGCATTTAAAATACGTGTCACACCTCATAAGTTACGACATACTGTGGGAACACAATTGTATAAGAAAACAAACAGCTTATTGACTGTTTCCCATCAACTTGGGCAAATCAGTACAAGTGCCACATCTATATACACACATATCGTTGACAAAGAACAACGTAACGCCATGAATGATTTATGGGAAGAGACATAATCCAGCCTTTGTCATAAAGGTTTGGATTATTTTTTTAAGTCTTCTAACTAATACAGCCGCCATTCACGGTATTCAAATTGCTTGTTCTTTATTTATAGATATGAGATTATTTAATCATATTTATAAAAAGGAGACGTTTTATGACCCAATCTAATCGTTCCATCATTATTCCAGATACCATTGTTTCTGATTTTGAGTTAGAAAAAGGACAAGAATTGGAATTAAAAGTAATAAATCAGCAACTAATTATCACGACCCAAAAAACAAGTCCATCAGAATTTCAAGCTATTTCTCTAAGATGGTTTTTAGTTCCAGCTATTTTAATGTCTGGTCTATTTTATTGCTTTTTTGCGTACAAAAATCAAGCTCAAATACCCATGACAGGTGAAATATCCATTGCAAGCATGGTTATTATACTTGGTATATTAAGTGGCATCAGTTGTTTTTCGTTTTGTCTCATTAAACATAAGCAATTACATAAAAATAATTCTTTAAAAAGTATTTATTGGCGAAATATTCCAACCATTATTTTTTCATTTTTAGTTATTTTAGGACTAACGTTACTGGGCTTTTTTTGGATTATTGGATTGGTATTCGAAGGGGCTAGTTTCGACCCCATAACTGCTACCATTCTTTTTCTACTGTTTACAAGTATGATCAATTACGTCATGATTTATGCGGCTCTTTCATTTTCATCCTCTATGCTGATAAAACTACTTATATCTGTTATTATTGGTGGTGTTCTTTTTGCAATGATAACCAATAGTCAAAGTCAGTGGTGGCAATATAATTTTAGTTTTTTAGGGACGAATGAAGCAGTAAATAGTTGGCCATTTAATTTAACTATTATGCTTTCTTCATTATTAATGATTGCCTTAATTGATTACCTTTTTACAACCTTAAGACACCACCCTTTTAACCAAAAAAAATTAATGATTTTAAGGATTTTATTAACCTTAGTTGCTATTTGTTTGGGCGGAGTTGGCTTTTTCCCGAATAACGGTACCGGTCAATTACATATACTGCATACAAAATCAGCGAGTTATTTAGTTTACTTTATTATTATTTTAATCTTAACAATCCGTTGGCTTCTTCCTAAAATGACACGAGAATTTTTAGCCTTCTCTTATAGCATTGCTGGAATACTTATTATTTCTGATATTCTTTTTGAATACGTTGGTTACTTTTCTTTAACTGTATTCGAACTGATTGCTTTCGCATTGGCATTCAGTTGGCTTCTTCTTTTATTACAACATATACAAAAGTTATCTATGTCAGAGGATGTATCTTTTAAAATCACGGTTGAATAATCATAAAAAGCACTGAACACGATAAATGTTCAGTGCTTTTTTCTTATATTTCCCATCTCATGCCATACTCATTTTCATTATTTATCTCATCTCTTTGCTTACAGACTTGCTTAAAGCCCTGAGATAAATAGAATCGAATAGCTTGCGTATTTTTTTCATATACGTATAACATCAGTTTACTATTATCTTCTTTTACTGAGTTTAATAGTTGGGCTCCGATTCCTCTACGCTTACAATCATCTCTGACAAATAATCCTTCTATATCATTGCCGTTAAGACCTAAAAAACCAACAATTTGACCATGCTCTTTGCACACATATAAGGAAGCATTAGGTAACAAAGATCTAACAACATCATAATTCATTTCCCAGTAGTTCCTATCAATAAAATCATGAGCTAAGCAATTTCCTTCTAACCATATCGCTGCAACACTATCAAACTCTTCCTCAGTTAAGATTGCTTGTTTAATAATCATATTCGTTAACCTTTCTTGAATTAGGTTTACATAATAAAATTATGTAAACACTTATTTTTCTATGTACTCTTTAGCTATCACGTAATCTCCCTTGTATAATTCATCAATATGCCCAACTTTTTGATACAAGTCAGTTCCCTTACCAGCAAGTATCACGGAATCCATTGAGGAACTCATGTCAATTGCTTGCTTAATAGCTGCCTCACGATCCAATTCAATATATTGGCTTACGTGTTTATTAGTAATAGCGTCTGATATTTCTGTTGCAATTTTTTTAGGGTCCTCATGAGCTGGATCATCTGTTGTTAAAATCACGACATCTGTTAGCTCAGATAATACCGCTCCAAAATCCTCACGTCTTGAAATAGCCTTATCTCCCGGACTACCAATCACAGTGATAATTTGTCCATCTGGATGTTCCTTTTTAGCAAAGCTTAATAAGTTTTTCAAGCTTAAATAATTATGTGCATAGTCCACATAAACATTCGCCCCATTTTTATGAATGAGATGTTCCATACGTCCTGGTACTAGAGCCTCATTAAGCCCCTTTTTACAATCACTGCGACTTGCTCCAACAATAGTTGATGACATAATGCCAGCTAATGCATTGTCCTTATTAAAGTCTCCCATTAAGTTGATATCATATCTGTCATGAATATTTAATGGGTCTTCTTCGCTTTCTACAGTAAATCCTAAAGAACTATCTGGTGTCGCCGTCCAATAATAATCTGCCATTTTATCACTACTACTATAAGTTAATACAGGAATGTCAAAGGCTTTAGCGGTTTGTTCTAATAGCTTGAAGTCTTGACAATCTTTATTCAAAATCATACGTTTTGAATTTAAAATTAATTGTCTCTTACAATAGTAGTAATCATCAAAGGTTGGATGTTCAATTGGACTGATATGATCTGGTGAAATATTCATAAAAATTCCTACATCAAATGTTAATCCAAAGACTCGTTCCACCTTATATGCTTGCGATGAGACTTCCATGATTAAATGAGTCATACCGTTATCTACGGCTTCATTCATCATACGATACAAATCAAGAGACTCAGGTGTTGTCAGCTTAGATTTAAAAAAAGTCACACCATCTAATGTAGTATTCATCGTTGATAACATAGCCGTTTTTTTATGAGTGGAATGATCTAACATAAATTTAGTGAAATAG
This sequence comes from Vagococcus sp., assembly GCA_052104115.1. Classification (GTDB taxonomy): domain Bacteria; phylum Bacillota; class Bacilli; order Lactobacillales; family Vagococcaceae; genus Vagococcus. The sequence continues at coordinate 8,302 of JBQELZ010000034.1, forward strand.
GCAGCAGTTGTTTTGCCTTTTGTGCCTGTATAACCGATTAACGTCAGTTTCTGTTGAGGGTAGTTGTAAAAAGCCATGCTAATAAGGGCCATTGCTTTTCGTATATCTGTTACAATAATACCCAATTCTACATCAATGTCATAAGGTTCCTCTGAAATATAGACAGTTAGACCTTGGCTGGCTGCAGATATCAAATAATCTTCTTTAAAATTAAGCCCTTTGCAAAAAAAGAGCGTCTCTGATGATACATCTCTCGAATCGTAAGACACAGAGGTTAACTTTCTGTCTTCTATAGGTAGCTCATAACTCCAATTTGTTTGATAAATAAATTCTTTTAATAAACATGCTTCTTTTAACACTTTTTCTATTGTCTTTAATGCTATATTCATGCGTTACGCCTCACTTACAAATTTTCTATATTATACCACAGTTATCACTTATCCCTGTAACATGGTATCAGCCATTCATAGAATACCATAAATTTACCAGTGAATGAACTGTTATCTATATCCTTCACTAAAAGGTATTTACTTTGCTATCTTCATCTATTATTCTTATAGTAACATGTTTTTAAAAGGAGAAAATGATGACAAGAAAAATGACAGCTTTAATAGTGAGTATTGTTTTATTATTTGGCGGTGGTGGCTACTTTCTAGGACGTACATTAAAAGAAAACAGAGAACGTCGTTCTGATGAGGTTATAGTGACTAACTCTAGTTCTAGTACCCAATCAATTAGTAGTACATCAACAAAAAGTTCTAGTAGGTCCTCTACCTCCTCTACTTCACTAGAAAAAATGAGTAGTAGCAGTAGTACCACTATTTCTAAAGACTCAGCTCCAAAACGAGAATTACCTAATAATTTAGTGAATTATTCAGATGATGAAATTGAGTATGCCAGAGTTTGGTTAGAAATCCGAAGCACTGAAGCTTTGAATGATGATGCTGGCTTTGAACTTAATGTTAGAACCATAAAAAAAGGAGAACCGGTTAATCCATTTCATGAAGGAACGGTAAATTGGCCCTTTGATGTTACTGTACTTTCTGGGAAATTTTCTTATCAAAGTACTATTGCCTATAGAAGTAATCACGACGGATCTGTTACCACTTATCCATTACCATCTCATTGGCATTACACACAAGAAGAACAAAATGATACAGAATTCATAAAAAAAATGAGTCAGGAAATTTTAGATGATTTTACAATTGTTCCTATCTCCCCTGGTGATCCAGAAACAATAGAAAGACTTATCAAGCTTGAACAAATAAACGACTAACACAAAAAAGCTACAGACTCCTCATAATGAGCGTCTGTAGCTTTTTAATGTCTATATATATTACTTCTTAGGTTCGTCCTCGTCCATCTTGAGAACTGCCATAAAGGCTTCTTGAGGCACTTCAACTGAACCGATTTGTTTCATCCGTTTCTTACCTTGCTTTTGTTTCTCTAGTAGTTTACGTTTACGGGACACATCTCCCCCATAACATTTTGCTAACACGTTCTTACGCAATGCTTTAATATCCGTTCTCGCCACAATTTTCGTCCCAATTGCCGCTTGGATAGGCACTTCAAATTGTTGTCTTGGAATCAGTTTACGTAATTTATCAACAATCAATTTACCACGTTCATATGAGAAATCTTTGTGGACAATGAAACTTAACGCATCTACTGTTTCAGCATTTAATAAAATATCCATCTTAACCAGTTTGCTTGTTCTATACCCGATTAACTCATAATCAAGTGATGCATATCCTTTTGTTCCTGATTTGAGTTTATCAAAGAAATCAAAAACTATTTCTGACAAAGGTAAATTATAAACAACATTCACACGATAAGCATCTAAATAATCCATTGTGACAAATTCTCCACGTTTACGTTGAGATATTTCCATTACAGCACCAACATACTCATTTGGTACCATTATTTGAGCTTTCACAAATGGTTCCTCCACATAGTCAATCATGCTTGGATCAGGAAATTCTGCCGGATTATCAACGATTACTTTTGTTCCATCTGTTTTATTGACATGATAAATCACGGAAGGTGCTGTTGTAATCAAGTCTAAATTAAACTCACGTTCTAAACGTTCTTGGATAACATCCATATGTAGTAAGCCCAAGAAGCCACAACGGAAGCCAAAACCTAAAGCTTGAGAAGTTTCAGGCTCAAACTCTAAAGCAGAGTCATTTAATTGTAACCTTTCTAAGGCTTCTCTTAAATCATTGTATTTCGATGTGTCGATTGGATATAACCCACAATAAACCATTGGATTCATTTTACGGTAACCTTGTAGCGCTTCATCAGCAGGGTTATCAGCTAATGTTATCGTATCCCCAACTTGAGTATCTTGAATGTTTTTAATACTTGCCGTGATATAGCCTACATCTCCTACCATCAGCATCTCTCTTTGAACGGCTTTTGGAGAAAAGATCCCGACTTCACTTACCTCATAAGTTTTACCATTATTCATTAATTGAATGGTATCTCCTGGTCGGACAACGCCATCCATGACACGTATGTTTAAAACTACACCACGATACGCATCATATACAGAATCAAAAATCAACGCTTTCAATGGAGCCTTTAAGTCCCCAGTTGGAGCAGGAACATACTCAACAATTTGCTCTAAGATTTCTTCAATACCAATTCCAGCTTTCGCGCTGGCAAGAACTGCTTCACTCGCATCAATCCCAATCACATCTTCGATTTCAGTTCTCACACGTTCTGGGTCAGCGGCTGGTAAATCAATTTTATTAATAACTGGTAATATTTCTAATTCGTTGTCAACGGCTAAGTAAACATTAGCTAAGGTTTGTGCTTCAATTCCTTGCGCCGCATCGACTACTAATACAGCCCCTTCACACGCAGCTAAACTTCTTGATACCTCATAGGTAAAATCCACATGTCCCGGTGTGTCAATCAGGTGAAAAATATACTCTTTTCCATCTTTCGCATTATACGTTAGTTCGACAGCATTTAATTTAATCGTAATGCCACGTTCTCTTTCCAAATCCATTGAATCTAACAATTGGTCTTGCATTTCACGGTCTGAAACAGTCTCAGTCTGCTGTAAAATTCTATCTGCCAATGTTGATTTTCCATGGTCTATATGTGCAATGATGGAGAAGTTACGAATCGATTCTTGTCTTTTTTTCATTTCCTCATAATTCATAATAATCTCCTACTTTCTTTTCAATCAGCATTTTTAATTATACCAAGGTTTAAACGCTTTTTAAAGTATTTTCATATAGACTTTGATATAATGAGTAAGAATAGAGAAAATAGGAGATTAAAACATGGACTCGACTGAATTAAAAAAATTTCTAACATTAAAAAAAGTAGAACTAAAACACTTAAAACAATTTAATGAATTATTACGATATGTCTTTCAAGTCACTGATTCTGATTTAGAAGAAGGTGGATATGAGGACGAATCTGAAATTATTCGTGCCAAGCGACCTGTCCTAAGAGAAGCGGATGTTTATGGATGGTTTACAGATGATGATCGCTTAATTTCTCAGTTAGCCATTTACCCTTGTGAGGTCAACATTCACGACACTATTTATAAAATGGCTGGGTTAACAGGTGTAGGCACCTATCCTGAATATGCTAATCTTGGGTTAATGAATGATTTAATCAAATTAGGTCTGGAAAAAATGAGAGAGAATCAACAGTGGATTTCTTACCTCTATCCATATAGTATTCCTTACTACCGACGTAAAGGCTGGGAAATTATGTCAGATAAAATTGCGTTTGAACTGAAGGATACGCAATTACCCGAGACAGTTCCTGTTTCTGGTTACGTGGAACGTGAAGATATCAATCATGAAGATGTGTATTTAATTTATGATCAATTTGCGGAAATTAACCATGGTGCAATGATTAGAAAAGAACTTAATTGGGAAGAATACTGGCGTTGGGAAAACGAAGAAGAGCGAATCGCAGCCATTTATTACAATAAAGATGGAGAACCCAAAGGCTTTTGTTTTTACTGGATAGCAGAAGAGGTCTTCCATATTAAAGAGTTTGTTTATCTGAACCAAGAAGCAAGATTAGGGTTATGGAATTTTGTATCAGCGCATTTTTCAATGGTTGAATCCATTCAAGGTGAGACGTTTAAAAATGAAACCATCGCCTTTTTATTTGAAGACAGTGAAATTAAAGAAACGATTGAGCCTTATTTTATGGCTCGAATTGTTGATGTCAAAGAGTTTATTAAACATTACCCCTTTATCACAACGGGCAAGCCATTTCATTTTGTTGTGACAGACCCTCTTGCGGAGTGGAATAATGGAACATTTAGTTTAATTTGGAATGAACACGATGATTTAAGCGTCTCAGATGAACCAATTGGTAACCCAGTTTATATTGATGTTCAGACACTTGCTGCATTATTTATGAGCTATAAACGTCCATCTTATTTATATCGGATTGAACGATTAAAAACAGATAAAGAGACACTAAGAACTCTAGAACGTATCATACCTGATCAGGAAGCATATTTCAGTGACTATTTTTAATAGCGAGAAAACTTCAACTTAATTGTTTGAAGTTTTTTTATATAAAAAAACAGAATGGCTATAACCATTCTGTTTTTAGCTTACCTCTATTAATCGTTTGTTTTTTTCTTCTTGTATACACCTACACTTGTTACAACTAAAACTCCACCAATTAAAACAACAAATAAACTATTTGCTGACTCTCCTGTTTTAGGCAAACGTTCTGACTTACCTGGAGAAGTCGTATTTCTTGCTCCTGTTGTTCCTCTTGAAGTTGTTTGTGCCTCTCTACCTGTTTTTTCTTCTGGTTCATCAGATTCTTCTGCTTGTTCTAAAGTTTCCAATTCTGAATAGTTCGTTACTAATTCTTTACCTGTTATCGATAGACCATCATACGCTTTTCTAGCAGCTTCTATGCTATCTACATCATTTTCTTTTATACTATTTATCAATTCAATGACATAATCTGCTGCAATGATATCTTTTTCGAATACTTCTGCAGATTTAATGATGCGGTCGTAATCGCTCACTTGTTTTTTGCCAAACTCACTCAATTCAGCATAAGCATCTTTTACCTCTTTTATTGTAACACTTGGCGTATTTTCTAAATCAACTTTTTTAGTTGGCAATTGACTTAATAATATATTTATTTCATTTGCTTTTATGCTGTCTTTTTCTTTCGCACTTTTAACAGCCATTTCAGCTTCTTCTAACACGTGATAATTCATTACTAATTCTTTTAATTCAGCTGGTAATTTCGCATAACGTGAACGAAGTGCTGATACTTTAGAGTCACTATCTGCTGTAATATCTTTTAGTGCATCTATATCTGTTGTAAGTGCTGACACCAATTCGGATAACTTATCTTCATGTTTTATACTTGATAATTTTAACTCAGCAATACTTAAATCAGATACATTATACACAAATGGTTTTGACTCTTTAGGTAATGCTTTAAATGCCAGTCTAGCTTCTTTTATAGCTTCTTTATCTGTTGATGAGACATCTTGTGGCAATAATTCGATCATGCTAATCACATCATCTACATCAGTCAACAAGGCATCAATTTTAGCGACAGCTTCTGTTAGTACATCTTGATTAGTCACTTGTGCTTTTGCCTCATCAGATAATTGATTAAACATTATACGAGCAAATTCCACGTTACTAGCGTGCGCCAATGTAGGTGCTTTTAACGTATCAATAATAGAAGACACGTGTTTTGCTGCATCTTTGTTGTTTAGTAATTCAAGTAAGTCATCTTCTGCATCGATTAGCATTTGTTCATTTGTTACTAACGATTGTGCATCTGGTGACAACACATTAAATGACTGGCGAACCATAGCAATGAGATTTGCTTTATCTACTGTAACAGTACCGATACTATTGATTTTATTCATGACATTTTTAGCATCTGCTGTTGTTTTATTCGCTAATTCATTCTTAATACGTTCAATTTCTTTATTTGCCTTATCTAATGCTTCTTGTAATTCTTTTAAGTCTTCATTTTCTTTATCATCACGCTCTGCTTCAAGAGCTGATAGTTTTTCTTCTGCTTTTTCTAACACATCTAGATTACTCACTAATGCTTTAGCTTCTGCATTTAATTTAGCATAAGATGCACGAGCTTCTTCTAGGTCTTTTTTACTCTCTAATGTAATAGCGCCTAATGCATTGATTTTGTCTGAGACTGCTTTCGCTGCTTCTTTATCTGCCTCTTTTTGTTCTTCTTTTTCTTTTTCTGCTTGTTCTAATGCTTTAAACGTTTCTTCTGCTTTTTCTAACACATCTAGATTGCTTACTAATGCTTTAGCTTCTGTGTTTAATTTATCATAAGATGCACGAGCTTCTTCTAGGTCTTTTTTACTCTCTAATGTAATAGTGCCTAATGCATTGATTTTGTCTGAAACTACTTTCGCTGCTTCTTTATTTACATCATCATTTGGTTGATTTGTTTCTTTTTCTTTCAAGTCAGATAATGTCGCTTCAGCTTTTTCTAATACAGCCAGATTTGTAACCGCATCTTTCTCCTCAGAAGCTAATTTATCATATGCTTGTCTTGCTTCAACAATTTTATTTTCTTTCTCTAAGGTCACGGTATTTATATCATTAATTAATACGATTACGTTCATAGCACTCGCTTTTTCTGGTACAAATTTACGACCTGGTTTAATACGAGAATCTGTTTTGTGATCATCTGTGTAGAACCATTGAATGTGATCACCATCATGTATTAAATAATCAGCTGCATATACTTCAGGTAACACACCATTGACTGCATACATCCAACCACTACCTGATCCGTTCGCTTTTTCAGCTAATGTCACACCTTCTGGAGATGTAATAGATGACACATAGTTTGAACCGATAAATGAATACCCACTTGATGTAAGAACTTGTTCAAAGATATCAAACGCTGTGGTGTATTCATCTCCTTTTGCAGATGCTCCTAAAACCCATGGCGTATATCCGATATGAGGAGTAGTCTCTCCGTGAGCCGTATCACCAAACACAGATAATTTCACCTGATTCATGACAGGTGGGAAAGGACTTTCTCCTTCAAATCCCAATACAACAAATTGTGCACTAACTGGTTGACGATATAGTTTTTGGAACTCTTTATTTTCAGGATATTTTTCAGCATATCTTCCATAAACATCACTTGATAACACACTGTTAATTCTTACTTTTTGATTGAATTTTTGTGGTGTTACATATAAACTTTCATGTTGGATCACAACATTATTGCTTGATCTAAAAATTTATCCCACTGTTCAGAAGGACGTGTCACATCCACACTAACTGGAGAGATACCGCTTGTTGTCACTTTATCCATATCATAAATCCACTCAAACCCAGTTCCATTTTTTGAGTAAATTACTTGTCTCATTGGTGTTAAATTTGAGTCAACTTCATTAGACAATTTATTCGTTGGTTCTGAACTAAGTGTATCCAATAAAGCTGCTTTTGATGTTTTTTCTGTGTTATTTAACGCACGTTGGAAATCAGATTTCGCAAAATCCATTAAAGAAACTTCTTTTGCTATTTCTTCATGCGTTAATGGGTCTATTGTAATATGATACGTTTTCTCCACAAAAATATCAGTTTTACGGTCAATCATTTTCACTTTGAATGATGTCTTAACAGGTTTTTCACCTGGTAGTGGTCTGTAGACTTTCACTCTAAAACCTTTAGCTTCTACATTATCATTTGTATCACTTTCCGCTTCAAATTTATAATTAAACGAACCAGGTATGCCTGTTGCTGAAGGTGTAGGTAAAGTGATATCGTTTGACACATGATTTAAATCAACCACTTCCTTCGTAATAGAATCTTTGAGTTTTTCATCTGTATAATAAGTTGCCATCAATTCTTCCATGTCATTGGATAATGAATTACCCAAACCTTTTACAGTTACATCAAAAGATTTCGTCAGGTTAAGAGGAAATGTTCCACGATTATTTTTGATTGTCGCTGTTAATGTCACTTTTTGTGTTTCTTTTGCTTGTTTTACTTTTCCGTTAAACGGAGCAAACGGTTTACTTGTATCATCAACCACAGCAATTGCTGACGGATTGCTTGATGTCCATGTAATAGTTGCCCATTTGACATTATTTGCATACTTAGGTAACTCTAAATCTGTCTCTACCTCACTTAATGAGGCATTTTTATTTTTTAAAACATCATCTGTTAATGCGTCTACAACATTTTCTTTCAGTGCTGCTTCTAATTTTTCTAAATCCCAATCCATTCTCACTCGTTTCCCAATGGTTTCTACCTTAGCACCATCTTTACTCAATTCGAAAACAATATCTGAAAATTCAAACCAAAGTCCATTCCCACTATTATTAGGGTCTCTGTAAAAGTAATCAATTGTTCCATCCTCTTTAATTCGTTCTAGATTACTTGATGATTTTACAGTCACGTTCACACCATCATTACCCAATTCTTGAATACGTTTCATCATCAGATCATTAATATTCTTATCTTCACCAAATTTAGGAACAATTAAATAAAATTTATTCACTTTCTCAACTAACTCATCTAATTCTTTTTGTGCTTTAGTTAGTTTTTCTGGATCAATCGGATCTTCTTTAGATCGTTTTGTTGCAGAAACCAAGGTTAGTTGTTCATTTTTCATTATAAATGCAGCCGACTTAGGTAAAACTTTTTCAAATTCAGAGCCATCGAAATCATTCAATGTAATCATTGTTTTTTCAATATCTGCAGTTGTCGAATCGGCTAAATCAAGATTATTTTTGGTCCAAGTTTCTCCCTTATCGCCTAATGTTGGACTAATGATATCATTTATATCTTTCGACAATGGATTTCCTGTGACTGTTCCAAAATTTATATTATTGCTTAGTTGTAGAATCAAGTTAGTCACCCTAAAATAATAAAAAAACACCA
>JBQELZ010000035.1:0-16926 GCA_052104115.1 Vagococcus sp.
ACCATGGTGTTTTTTTATTATTTTAGGGTGACTAACTTGATTCTACAACTAAGCTCATTTATTTAATGGAAAACATTTAGAGTTATCTGATGGAGAATTAACGCTTTACGTGTTGAAATTCCCTCATCTAACTAAGGACATAGTTAATAACATAGAGGCTTCTTTATTGCTTCACCGAGCTAATTGCTTAACCATCAAAAATGACGCAAACTTAAATTGGCAACTAGACATGTTTCTCATCTCAACCTTAAAGAAACTAAAATTGCCAGACTATGAACAAGACCTACCTCTGATGTCTCTTATTTTAAAAGAACTCTACATCACGGAACAATTATTTCCAGTGCCTCATCATGTATTGAGTAATAGGCTTTATTTTTTTTCAAAACAAACAGAGGCAATGAATCCAGATGTGTATCAAAAGTTCCAACTAATCATTCACGAATTAAGTGATTTAACACATGTAGATTATCATAAACATTTTCATTACTTGATTCACATTATGCTTATCCTATTTCCAAATATTATTCATACAAAAATTCGAGCAAAAGTGTACATAGTAAGTGATCATTCCACAAAACACGCTGAGTTTATGATGAATACCATTATGTCTCAGTTAAACATTGAACCAACAGATAAAAGTGACTTCATCTGCGTAAGTTGCTCAAATATTGATGAGTTAGTCCTAGATGAGTCACATATCATCATTACCAATTCGTCAAAACTATATCAAAAACAAGATACTTTACTCGTTAATGATTTTCCAACTGCCTTAGATATAAAAAAAGTCAGAAATGCATTATCTTAATAAAAAAAGAGTTGATACAACAAGTATCAACTCTTTTTCTTTTGCTGTCACAAGAAAAAAGCGACGAGTATAATCCATCACTCGTCGCTTGATCTATCTTTATTAATAGTCTTTCTTATGTAATCCTCTTAATAAATCATCAATATGATTTCCATACTCTACTGATTCATCAAGTTCAAACGTAATTTCTGGTGTTTTATAAATTTGAATTCTTTGACCAAGTTCTCTGCGAATTAACCCAGTTGCTTTTGTCAATCCTTCTCTAGCTTTCTCTCTAACAGATGCTTTATCTGATAGTAAACTATAGTAGATTGTTGCTTGTTGTAAATCTCCAGTCACTTTAACATCAGTAATTGTCACTTCTGACACACGAGGATCTCGAACTTTTTTTTGTAAAATATCGTTCACTTCTCTTTGAACTTCTTGCGCTACACGACGGTCACGATAATTTGCCATTAATTATCCCCCTTACTTCTTTAGTATTCTAGATTATTTTCTTTTAACTTCTTCCATAACAAATCCTTCAATAATATCATCTACTTTAACATCATTGTAATTTTCTAATGTTGCACCACACTCAAAACCTAGTTTAACTTCTTTAGCATCATCTTTAAAACGTTTTAAACTAGCTAGTGTGCCTTCATGAATAACAATGCCATCACGAATCAAACGTACACCACTATCTCGACGAACAAAACCTTCTGTTACATAACATCCAGCAATCGTTCCAACTTTTGAAACATTGTATGTTTCACGAACTTGCATTTGACCAGTGATTTTTTCTACAAATTCAGGATCTAGCATTCCGTTCATAGCTGTTTCAATTTCTTCAATTACTTTGTAGATAATTCTGTGTAAACGAATGTCAACTTCATCTTGCTCAGCTTGTTGTCTTGCCTGTGTAGTTGGTCGAACGTTAAACCCAACGATAATAGCATTACTTGCTGACGCTAAGGTGATATCACTTTCATTAATTGCACCAACTGCTGAATGGACAATCTTAACGCGTACGCCTTCAACATCTATTTTATTCAAACTAGCAGCTAAAGCTTCAGCTGATCCTTGAACATCGGCTTTAATAATGACATTTACTTCTTTCATTTCGCCATCTTTAAGACTTTCAAATAAGTTGTCTAACGTCACACGACTACTTGATGAACGTTGTTCTAATAGAGCACGTTTAGCTCGTTCTTCACCTGCTGCACGAGCTGTTTTTTCGTCTTCAAAGGTCACAAAACGATCACCAGCTTGTGGCACTTCATTCAATCCAGTAATTTCAACTGGAGTTGCTGGTCCTGCTTCTTTATCACGACGGCCAATATCATTCGTCATCACACGTACTCTACCATGTGTATTACCAACAACAATTGGATCTCCCACATGTAACGTTCCTTGTTGTACTAGTAATGTAACAACAGGTCCTTTACTTTTATCTAGACGAGCTTCAATAACCGTTCCAAGTGCACGTTGGTCTGGATCAGCTTTTAAGTCTTCCACTTCAGAAACCAAGAGAACCATCTCTAATAAATCATCAATATTTTCTCCGAATTTAGCTGAAATTGGGACAAATATTGTGTCTCCACCCCAATCTTCAGGTATCAATCCGTATTCACTTAATTCTTGCATCACTCGATCTGGATTGGCAGAAGGCTTATCAATTTTATTCACAGCAACAATAATCGGAACTTCTGCAGCTTTCGCATGATTAATGGCTTCAACTGTTTGTGGCATAACACCATCATCAGCTGCAACAACTAAGATAGTAATATCTGTGATACTTGCCCCACGAGCACGCATACTTGTAAATGCCGCATGTCCTGGTGTATCCAAGAATGTGATTGTTTTACCACTAACTTCTGTTTGATAGGCACCAATATGTTGCGTAATGCCTCCAGCTTCACCTAATGACACTTTTGTATTTCTCAATGTATCAAGTAAAGTCGTTTTACCATGGTCAACGTGTCCCATAATGGTTACAACAGGTGGTCTATTCACTAATTTATCCGAATCAACTGCATCTGATTCAAAGAATTTATCAATATCGGCCACATCTTCTTGTACTTTTTCTTCTGCATTGATTCCATAATCTGCAGCTAAAATTTCGATTGTATCCTTGTCTAACGCTTGGTTTTGGTTAACCATTACGCCTAACAAGAATAATTTTTTAATGATTTCAGCTGGTTCACGGTATATTTTTTTCGAAATATCAGCTACGTTCATACCTTCTGTATACACTAATACTTCTGGTAATTCTTTAAATTTACGTGGAGGTACAGCAGGCTTATTCGATGTTTGAAATTTTCCTTTTTTACCCTTACGATTATTTTTTTTGTAGCGATTATTTTGTTGGAAACCTTGGTTACGTCCTTTGTTTCCCTTGTAGTTATTTGATTGTGGCTTGTTTTGGTCATTTTTTTTCGCTGACTGTTGTTGTGATTGACTGTTAGCCCCTTGCGTTGTGTTTCCTTGCGGCTTATTATTTGTTGGTTTGTTGGTTTGTTCTTGTTTATTCACTCGATTTTCCTTACTATTTGTTTTATTTTCTGATTTTTGGGCAGAATGTTTTGAATGTGTCTCCGATTTTGGTGTTTCTTTCTTATGACTATTTAATGGTTTATCCGTTTTGCCACTAAATTTTTGTCGGATTATTGTTACATCAGCATCTGATAATGTACTCATATGATTCTTGACATCTATCCCAGCTGAATGAGCTTTTTCAACGATTTGTTTGCTCGTACTGTCTAGCTCTTTAGCTAATTCATATACTCGTTTCTTACTCATTTAATCACCGTCCTATTCTTTCATTAGGTCACTCATCTTTCGAGAAAATCCATGGTCACATACACCAATTATGGCTCTATTTTTCCCTATGGCATGACTTAATTCATCTTTTGTCACTACCATTAAAATAGGTGTATGATACGTAACGCACTTGTCTCTCATTTTTTTTTCTGTGTTTTCACTGACATCTGTTGCGACTATCGCTAATTTAACTTGATTTTTTCTAATTGAATTTAAAGTCGTCTCTTCACCAGAAACCAACTTGCCTGCTCTCATTGCAAGCCCTAGCAGATTAAGAAATTTTTGCTTATTATTAGTCATTACCGAATAACTCTTTTCTAGCCTTTTGATGAGTGACAAAATCCAATAATTCTTTATAAAACTCATCTGCTAATTCCGTTTCAAGTACACGATCCAGTATTTTTTTATCCCAACTCAATTGGACAACTTCAGGGTCAATAGAGAGATAAGCCCCTCTTCCAGATAGTTTTCCACTAGGATCAATGGAAACCTGGCCTTCTTTAGAACGTACGATACGTATCATATCTTTTTTGGGTTTCATATCATTTGATACGACGCATTTTCTCATCGGTATTTTTCTTTTCTTCATCTATTTCGCCCCCTGTTTTACTCTTCTTCGTTTGATACGTCTTCTGTCACACCATCTTCTACTATTACTTCCTCAATAACAGTAGTAGTATCCTCAATAATTGGTGTCACTTCTTCTAGCTCTTCTTCGATTTTTTCCATCTCAGATTCAGGTTTAATATCAATTTTATAGCTTGTTAATTTAGCTGCTAATCGCGCATTTTGACCTCGTTTACCAATAGCAAGTGATAGTTGGAAATCCGGTACGACTACTGTGCAAGCACGCTGTGTGTCATCAAAGATAACATTCAAGACTTGAGCTGGATTTAATGCATTCGCAATAAATAATGCTGGATCTTCATTCCATTCAACGATGTCCATGTTTTCACCTTTTAATTCATTCACAATAGCTTGGACACGTTGGCCTTTGGGGCCGACACATGTTCCTACTGGGTCAATGTCTTTGTTAGCAGAACGAACAGCTACTTTAGCTCTGTCTCCTGCTTCTCTAGCTATACTAACAATTTCAACTTCACCATCATAAACCTCAGGAATTTCCTGTTCAAACAAACGTTTTAATAAGTCTGGATGACTACGACTAACAAATACTTGGGGGCCTTTTGATGTGTTTTCTACTTTTGAAATGTAAACTTTTATTCTATCATGAGGTTGATAAACTTCGTTAGGAATTTGTTCTTGTTTTGATAAAACAGCTTCAATTTTACCAAGGTTGACGTAGATATAACGGTTATCTTGTCTCTCTACAATTCCTTGCATGATTTCATTTTCATAGGCACTGAATTCATTATAAATAATTGACCGTTCCGCTTCACGAACACGTTGCAATATGACTTGTTTCGCTGTTTGTGCAGCAATTCGGCCAAAATCTTTTGGTGTCACTTCAAATCGAATCATATCCCCAATTTCATAGGCTTGATTTAATGTCAATGCTTCTTTTAAACTTACTTCCAATTGGGAATCCATTACTTCTTCCGTTACTTCTTTTACAGAAAAAATATGGACATCACCTTTTTTTTCATCGAATTCAATCTCTACGTTTTGTGCTTGTCCATAATGACGTTTGTAAGCAGAGATTAACGCTGCTTCTAAAGCCTCTACGACGATATCTTTTGAAATGCCTTTTTCGCGTTCAAGCGCGTCTAATGCACCTAACATTTCCTTATTCATGATTTTTTCTTAACCTCCGATATTAAAATTTAATTGCTAGTCTAGCTTTAGCGATATTTTTTCGCTCAAATACCATTTCTTTTTGTTGTGTTTTTATTTGTACCAACAATGTTAAACTATCTGTATCCACAGCTTTTAAATACCCTTGATACTGTTTTTCACCATTAACAGCTTGATAAAAAGATACATTTATATAGTTGTCAATCGCTTGTTGATAATCGTCTTCTTTCTTTAAAGGTCTTTCTGCTCCAGGTGATGATACTTCTAAAAAATACGCCTGTGGTATCGGATCAGGATTAATAGTATCCAACTGTTCCCCTAATTCTTCGCTAACCAAAGCACATTCATTGATATCAATGCCACCTTCTTTATCTATAAATACGCGTAGAAACCAGTTTTTCCCCTCTTTCACATACTCAACATCTACTAACTCAAAATGATGGTTTTCAACGATTGGGTTCACTAAATCTGTTACTACATCAACTACGTTTGCCAAACTTGTCGCCTCCTTTAAAGTACTAGGAAATTCATCAAAAAGAGTGAGCGTCAAACGCTCACTCTTTCCACTCATATCTCACATTTTGATTTTAGCACGTTTTCATTGAAATTTCAATTAAACTCCTTGCTTTTGACACTGTCTGTTATTATAGCATATCAAATAGAGATAATTGATTTTCATCTGGTAAATCTTTTAACACACCATTTTCTGTCATATACTCAATCAATGTCTTAGACACCTTACCACGATTAGACAAATCTTCTTTCGATAAGAAGGCTTGTTCTTCCCTTGCAATGACAATTTGTTTAGCCACATTGGCTCCCAAACTAGGAACAGAACGAAACGGTGCAATCAAAGTATCACCATCGATGACAAAGTTTTCTGCATCAGACTTATACAGGTCGATCATACCGAAATGGAACCCTCTTTCTAACATCTCGTTAGCTATTTCTAACACCGTTAGTAAGTTTTTCTCTTTGGTAGAAGCGTCCATACCTTTATCCATAATCTCTTTCATTCTAGCCTTTACAGCGTCTTTCCCTTGAGACATTGCCACAATATCAAAGTCCACTGCACGAACAGAAAAATAAGCAGCATAATATAAAATTGGAAAATGCACTTTAAAATAAGCCACACGTAAAGCCATTAAAACATACGCGGCAGCATGGGCCTTTGGAAACATGTACTTAATTTTTAAACAAGACTCAACGTACCATTCTGGCACATTATTTTTTCTCATTTCTGCTTGCCAATCATCTGGTATCCCTTTTCCTTTACGAACACTTTCCATAATTTTAAAGGCCATCCCATCTTCTAAGCCCGCATGCATTAAATACACCATTATATCATCCCGACAACCAATAACTTTTGCCAGAGTTGCCTCACCTTTTCTAATCAGTTCTTCCGCATTGCCTAACCAAACGTCTGTCCCATGTGATAACCCTGAAATTTGCAATAATTCTGCAAATGTAGTCGGATTGGTTTGTTCTAACATTCCTCGTACAAACTTGGTTCCAAACTCTGGTATGCCTAACGTTCCTGTTTTAGAAAATATCTTATCAGGTGTAACCCCTAACACTTCTGGTCCAGAAAAAATTTTCATGACTTCTGGATCGTCTGTAGGAATAGTTTTTGGGTCAATTCCAGATAAATCTTGTAACATCCTAATAACAGTTGGATCATCATGTCCTAAAATATCAAGTTTTAACACATTATCATGAATAGAATGGAAATCAAAATGAGTCGTTTTCCACTCAGAGTCTTGATCATCTGCAGGATATTGTATGGGAGTAAAGTCATATACATCCATGTAATCAGGGATAACAATAATACCACCAGGATGGGAACCTGTTGTCCGTTTCACTCCTGTAGACCCTTTTGCTAGGCGATCAATTTCAGCGCCTCTAAGATTTAAATTGTTGTCTCGTTCATAAGCCTTAACATAACCGAAAGCTGTTTTGTCGGCAACGGTACCTATTGTTCCAGCTCTATACACGTATTCTTCACCAAATAATACCTTCGTATAATTATGTGCTTGGGGTTGATAGGTTCCTGAAAAATTCAAATCAATATCGGGTACTTTATCACCATGGAAGCCTAAAAACGTTTCAAACGGAATATCGTGTCCATCTTTAAATAATCTAGTGCCACATTTAGGACATTCCTTCTCAGGTAAATCAAATCCAGAGCCATATGAGCCATCTTCAAAAAATTCAGAATATTGGCAAGCAGGACATCTATAATGAGGAGGCAATGGGTTTACCTCTGTAATTCCAGTCATCGTTGCCACAAAACTAGAGCCAACTGACCCCCTAGATCCTACCAGATAGCCATCCTCTAGACTTTTATGTACCAATTTTTGCGAGATTAGATAAATCACGGAAAATCCATTACCATTGATACTCTTTAATTCCTTCTCTATTCTCTTCTCAACGATATCCGGTAAGTCAGCCCCATATAATCGATGTGCCTCTGTATAACTTAAATTGGTGATTTCATCTTCTGAGCCCTCAATTTTGGGGGTATATAAATCTGTTTTTACAGGGACCACTTCTTCGCACAGATCTGCAATTTTTCTAGTATTATCTACAACTATTTGCTGTGCCACATCTTTCCCTAAAAATGAAAACTCATTTAGCATATCGTCAGTTGTTCTAAAATGAACATTTGGTAATGAATAGCGATTAAGAGGGTTTGCCCCCCCCATAGAATTAATTAATATTTTACGGTATATAGCGTCTTCTTCATTAATATAATGAACATTCCCAGTTGCCACTACTGGTTTATCCAGTTCAGAGCCTATCTTGACTAAGTTTTGAATGATATCTTCCATATCTGTTTCATTTTTCACTAATTCTGCCTCAATTAACGGTGCATAAACTGGTTTCGGCATCACTTCAATATAATCATAAAACTTAGCACGTTTTTTGGCTTCTTCGACTCCTTTTTGCATCATCGCTTCAAAAATCTCACCCTTACTGCAAGCAGAGCCTATTAATAAACCTTCTCGGTAATGGTTTAGCTGAGAACGAGGAATTCGAGGTACTCGGTAAAAATAATTAACATTAGACATTGAAATTAACTTAAATAAATTTTTCAATCCCGCTTGCGTCTGAGCCATAATCGTCACATGGAATGGTCTAGCTCTCTTATAGGAATCCCCTTCTCCGATATGTAGGTTTAACTCATCATGGTAATCAGCATTAAAATCTTCTTTCGCTTTTTTTAAGAAAATCCAACATAAATGCCCTGTTGCTTCAGAGTCATAAATAGCTCGGTGATGTTGCTCCAAGTTGATATTGTATTTTTTGGCTAACGTATTTAACCTATGAGATTTCATCTCTGGATGCAATAATCTAGATAATTCCAACGTATCAATGACTGGATTTGGTGCTTCAGGCATATCATATTTTTCATAACTCGTGTTTAGAAATCCCATGTCAAAACTAGCATTATGAGCGACTAAAATATCATCTTCACAAAACTCTTTAAACATTGTAAGAACTTCTTTTTCTGATTTAGAGCCTCTTACCATATCATCTGTAATCCCTGTCAAATTGATGGTCGTTTGAGAAAGTGGATGACCTGGGTCAATAAACTGTTCGAATGTGTCAATAATATTTCCTTTGTGCATCTTTACAGCTGATAATTCAATAATGGTATCGTATACAGCTGACAATCCTGTCGTTTCCACATC
This sequence comes from Vagococcus sp., assembly GCA_052104115.1. GTDB lineage: Bacteria > Bacillota > Bacilli > Lactobacillales > Vagococcaceae > Vagococcus. The sequence goes on from JBQELZ010000035.1 coordinate 9,058, forward strand.
AAATACAACATAGGTAGCATCACTTAAAAAAACATGTTTTTCATTGTAAGCAATTGGAACACCGTCATCTACGACATTCGCTTCGACACCAAACAATATTTTGACACCATGTTTTTGCCCTGCATGATACGCATCAGGAAATGACTGAGCACCAGCATGGTCTGTAATCGCTACAGCAGGCATTCCCCATTTAGCAGCTTGAGCTACTAAATCTGAGGCACTATTTGTCGCATCCATAGTACTCATATTCGTATGCAAATGTAGTTCCACACGTTTATTATCTGCAGGCTCTGTGTCCTTTCTAACAGCATGTTTCACTTCTACCAAATCTTGACAGTTTAGCACTAAATCACGCATGAACGTATCTTCTTGCACACTACCCCTAACTCGTAGCCAACTTCCAGTTTGAATAGCTTCAAACACAGCTTCATCTTTTTCATTATTAGAAAATTTCTTGATTGAAAAAGATGAAGTATAGTCAGTCATTTTAATAATTAATATTTTTCTTCCTGAACGTAAGTCACGAATTTCTTTAGAGAACACATATCCTTCAATCGTTATTCGTCGCTCTTCTTCAAAAACATTTCCCATAGGTGTAATAACTTCATCTGTCGGAATAGAGCGCCCCAATTGAATAGGTCCTTCTAATGCTGGAACTTCTTTTTTCTGTTTCTGCTTTTGTTGTTCATTTTTTTCGATAGCTATAGCAGCTTGCTTCATCATCACTTCAGTTTGTTCTAATTGTCTTTCCTCAAATGACTTACGAACCTCTTCTGCTTTCTTTTCATCTATTCTTGCAACAATTTGAAATTTAGGAAAACCAAACTTTCCATAATTATCTATAACCGAAGGCAAGTATTGCTGCGTAATGTATGTTACCATTCCCTCATTTTCAACCAAAAGAATCACACGATTATCTTCCATAAAAGGGGCTTGTTTTGCCAATGTTTGTTTAACTACTGGTGTAACACAGTTTCCCATTTGAAGGACTGCATGCCAATAATCCTGTAACACTTGATTTGTTAATATCGGTTTGGCTGCAGTGACATTTAATGCCACATTTGCAATGGACTGAAACGATAAGGAAAGCTTTTGATAGAGTTCTTGATAAAGGGTAAAAGGTAAAATATCTGGAAATAATAAATTAAATTCCCATACTCTACTTTTTTTGTGTACTGTTACCTGTTCAATTTGTCCGTCATTTAGGATTGGATACTGAGCGGGTAAATCCTGACACCCTATTTGGTTTAACAGTTGCTCATATAATTCTTTAGGACTCATTGTCACAATTTTTTTCCTCCTTTTATGCCACCATTTTACACGAAAAAGGGCCTTAGCAAAAACACAATGCTAAGAAGCCCTCAGACTAATTATTTAATATATTCAACGTATCATACAATTCATCGCGTCTAATTTCTAACATTTCATCTGTTTTCTTAATTTTGACTTCAACGATACTTTCTTCAGCTTTTTTTCCAACTGTAATTCTGAATGGGGCACCTACAAGGTCTGCATCTTTGAATTTCACACCAGGTCTTTCTTTTCTATCATCTAATAGAACATCATACCCACGGCTCTCCATTTCACGTTCAATATCTAACGCTAATGACCATTGACTGTCATCTTTTGGATTAATTGGAATGATATGCACATCAAATGGAGCAATATCACTCGGCCAGTTAATACCTTCATCATCTGCATTTTGCTCTGCAATAGCAGCGAGTAAGCGACTAACGCCTATTCCGTAACTACCCATTTGAACCGGTATTTCACGACCATTTTCGTCCAATACCTTCGCATTCATACTATCACTGTAAAAAGTACCAAGTTTAAAAATATGTCCTAACTCTATTCCTTTTGCAAATTTCAATGTTCCTTGACCATCAGGTGATAACTCGCCTTCCAAAACAGTTCTAACATCAACGTATTCTTCAGGTACAAAATCTCTACCAGGTGTTACGTTTATCATGTGATAGTCCGTTTCATTTGCTCCTACAACGCTATTAGCCATATCTTGGATATACAAATCAGCGATTAATTTAACAGTATCAGGTAATCCAACAGGGCCTAATGAGCCAAAACCTGCTCCTAAGTGTTTAGTTGTTTCTTCTTCTGTGGCAGTTTCTAAGCTTGTTGCCCCTAAGTAATTTTTTATTTTCACTTCGTTCGCATCATGATCACCACGAACTAAGACCATAACTGGTTGTTCATCTGCTATAAAAAAGAGAGATTTGATTGTTTTTTCTGGCTCTATTTTTAGATAGTCACAGACTTCTGCTATTGTGCCGACATTCGGAGTGGATACTTTTTCTATCTCAGCTAGTGATTCATGAGATTTTTTAGAAGTATACAAACTGGTTGCCATTTCTATATTGGCTGCATAGTCACTTTCCTCTGAATAAACAATGGTATCTTCACCAATATCAGATATTGCCATGAATTCTTTTGAATCGTTGCTTCCCATAGCTCCCCCATCACCAATGATGACACGGAAATCTAAGCCACATCGTTTAAAAATAGACATGTATGCTTTTTCAAAGTCTTTAAACCCTTCATTCAGACTCTCCACTGTTGCATGAAATGAGTAAGCATCTTTCATGATAAACTCTCTACCTCTTAATAATCCAAATCTAGGTCGTTTTTCATCCCGATACTTAGGTTGTATTTGATATAGATACATTGGCAATTTTTTATATGAATTAATATCATTTCGAATTAAATCTGTAAACGTTTCTTCATGAGTAGGCCCTAAAATAAAATCTTTTCCATTTGAATCATTTAATTTCATTAAGCCATCGCCATACGTATCATATCTGCCACTTTCTCTCCACAACTCTGCCGGAATAACTGCTGGCATCAACATCTCATTCGCATCAATCGCATCAAACTCTTCTCGCATAATCGTTTCAAGTTTTTTTATGACCTTGTAAGCAAGAGGTAGATAGCTATAATAACCACTAGATACTTGACGAATGTATCCACCTCGTAATAACATCTTATGACTTATGACTTCCGCATCACTTGGTACCTCACGTAATGTCGGCATAAATAATTTAGATTGTTTCATTTGTAAACTCCTTTTTTATCACACATAGCTGTTTATTGAATGAAAAAACGTTGAATATCATTCCAAGTTACAGCAACCATCAACACAACCAAGACAACCACACCAATCATTGTAATCATGACTTCTTTTTCTTGACTAAGTGGTTTTCCTCTAACACCTTCAAACATATTTAAAACTAATTTACCACCATCTAGACCAGGTAATGGAATTAAATTCATAATACCCAGGTTCACAGATAACATAGCAGTAAATGATAACACAGCAATTAATCCACTATTAGACACCGATTCGGACAATTTAAAAATCATTACTGGTCCTCCAAGTTTATTCAAACTAAATCCAGTTATCAAATCTCCTAATGCCTTGAAAATCATAAGCGAATTACTAACCGTTTGAATGACTCCATATTTTAGTTTTCCAACAAAACTTAATGGTTCAAATTTATTGTTCATCTGAATACCAATCATACCAATTTTTGGATTAGACTCACTTTTTTCAGGTGTAATAGCTACCTGTCTTACTTTTTTTTGATCGTTCTCAATGTCTAACGTTATTTTTTTACCAGCATTTGGAGAAATGCTAGCTGACATTTCTTCAAATGTTAGGGTTTCTTTTCCTTCTACTCGTATGATTTTGTCACCTGGTTCAATACCAGCTTTATCGGCTACACTGTCTTTAACAATACCTCCAATTATATTAGAATCATCCACAACATATGTGCCGCCTTGTAAAAAGGCCACAATCATAAATAAAACCAAAGACAAAATAAAATTATTCATAGGACCTGCAAAGTTCGTCATCATTCGACGCCCAAGACTCGCTGATTGAAATTGAACATCTGTTGGGGCAATTTGCGTTTCAATACCGTCTTCTTCAATAATCGTTGCATCGTGATTGACACTAAACGACACCTCAGTCTCTTCATTGCCATTCTCGTAGCCCTTAATATAAAGATTCTTTTCTAAATCAAATCCTGTTAATTCTAATGGGATACTATTGGGTAACTGTACCTTCTTACTTGGATTAATTTTTACCACTTCATTCTTTTCGTTCAACACAATAGAAAGTGGCATACCAGGAGCTAGTTCAGCCTCATCTTCTCCTTCGCCAGCCATCCTTACGTATCCGCCAATGGGTAACAATCGTATCGTATAGGTCGTTCCCTTGTGACGATGGTAAAACAGCTTAGGACCCATGCCTATAGAGAACTCTCGGACTAATATGCCACCACGTTTAGCAAAAATAAAATGGCCAAACTCATGAACTAACACAATCAAGCCAAATACAAAAATAAATGTAATCAGTGTCTTCATATATCGAACCTCTCTCTAAAACTAGTTTGAATTATTATAATACAGACCGCTAAAACAAGCCAACTAAGTGCATTAATGGAAATACGAACAATAAACTATCAAATCTATCTAATATTCCCCCATGACCTGGTAAGATATTACCTGAATCTTTCACACCAAAGTATCGTTTATAGGCTGACTGAACCAAATCACCCATTTGTCCAACCATTGAAAAGATGATTGTTAACACTAACATCGTCAACACATTATAAGGCATTGGGAAAAAGATCATATAAACAGCTCCGACGACGACAGCACTTAAAATACCACCAATTGATCCTTCAATAGACTTATTAGGAGAAATATGTGGTGCTAGTTTGTTTTTTCCTAGTTTTCTACCCACCATGTAGGCACCAATATCTGTGGACCATACTATGAACAAGGCATACATTAAAATCGGAATACCTGCCGTTCTAGCTGATACAAAATTCTGAAAGCCAATACCTACATATAAACTAACTAAAACAGGAAATGTCGCATCATCAAACGTATAACTATTTTTAGAAAATACTGGCATGGTTAAAATGACCATAACGATCACATAGTATAAAGCGGTATTGTCAATCGCTTCTGGTAAGAAATCAAACCAATTCGCTCTTGGTAATACTAATAAAACAGCACCTAAAATAGCCAATACTCCTTCTAGACTAAGAACATCTAACCCTTTCATATTAAACAATTCATACACACCAACACCAGCTAAACAAGCAGCTAGTAGTTGTAGTGGCATGCCACCTATCACAATCAATGGAATAAACAGTAACAGTGCTACAACTGCCGTTATTACACGTTGTCTCATAAAGTACTCTCTCCTTTTTTCTTATCTTTCAATCCGCCAAATCGTCTGTTTCTTAATTGGAAGGCACCTATTGCTTCTTCTAACACTCTTCCATTGAAATCTGGCCAGTATTGATCAGTAAAATACAGTTCACTATAAGCAATTTGCCATAATAAAAAGTTACTGATACGCTCTTCCCCACTTGTCCGAATCAGTAGGTCTGGATCTTGTAAGTCTTTCCCCAACGACGCAGTCATCAAATGACTAGAAAATAACGCTTCATCTACTACTTCCGTTAATTTTCCATCTTTTGCATCTTTGACTAACGCATTGACAGCAGTGAGTATCTCAGCTCGACTACCGTAATTCAACGCAAAGTTTAAAACCATTCCTGTGTTTCTTTCTGTTTGTTTCATTGCATTCTCAACTGCTTTTTGCGTGTGTGTTGGTAGATATTCTTGATAGCCCATCACGTTAACTTTTACATTTTCTTTGATGAGTTCTGGTACAAATGTATCAAAAAAATCGACAGGTAATTTCATTAAGAAATCAACTTCTTCTGTTGGTCTCTTCCAATTTTCAGTTGAAAAAGCATACAACGTTAACACCTGAACTCCTAACTTACTTGCATGTTTAGTAATCGTTTTGACTGTGTTCATTCCCTCTTTGTGACCCGCAATGCGAGGTAACATTCTACTCTGTGCCCATCTTCCATTGCCATCCATAATAATCGCGATATGCTTCGGTACATCCTTATCTGGATCAAATACTATTTCTATCTCTTCTTTATTGTTTTTATTAAAAAAATTAAACATAAAAAAGCCCCCTAAAAAAAGACTTATACTACTAAACTTCCTAACCTATTGTAGCAAAACCTCATTGAAAAACCTATAGAAAATGGATAATAAACGATATTTTAAGAAATTCCTAATTGAAAATAATAAAAGTCGTGGAATATTCCACGACTTCTTTCATTCATTATACACGATTAAACGTCTAAAATTTCTTTTTCTTTCTCAGCAATGATTCCATCAACATTTTTTGTAGAAGCATCGGTTAAAGTTTGAACTTCTTTTTCTAATTTATGTAAGTCATCTTCAGAAATATCTTTTGATTTTTCGAGTTTTTTCAATTCATCAATGGCTTCACGACGTACATTTCTTACCGCTACTTTAGCACCCTCACCTAATTTACCAACTTCTTTAGCTAATTCTTTACGACGCTCTTCCGTTAATTGTGGAATAACTAATCTGATAACAGTTCCATCATTTGTTGGGCTGATACCAATGTCACTGGCCATTAATGCTTTTTCTATGTTTTCCAAAGCTGATTTGTCAAACGGTGTCACCATTAACACTCTCGCTTCAGGAATAGTAATAGAAGACATTTGGTTAAGCGGAGTCGCTACTCCATAATAGTCAACCATAATTCTATCTAAAAGACTTGCGTTCGCACGTCCTGCTCTAATTTGACCTAACTCACGTTGTAAACTCTCTTCTGATTTCACCATTTTTTCTTTTGCATCATTTAATACGATATCTTGCATGTTATTTCCCCCTCACGGTTGTTCCGATTTGCTCACCTAAGCAAACTCGTTTAATATTTCCTGGTTCATTCATGTTAAATACAACTAACGGTATATTATTATCCATACTTAAACTACTTGCTGTTGAATCCATCACAGATAATCCCTTAGAGATAACATCTAAATGAGTTAATTCATCAAATTTTGTTGCAGTGGCATCTAATTTGGGATCAGCTGAATAAACACCATCAACATTGTTTTTAGCCATCAAAATAACATCCGCACCAATTTCAACTGCGCGCAATGCAGCTGTTGTATCTGTTGTGAAATAAGGGTTACCTGTACCACCTGCAAAAATAACAACTCTTCCTTTTTCTAAGTGTCTTGTTGCACGACGACGAATATAAGGTTCTGCTATTTGTCTCATTTCAATTGATGTTTGAACTCTTGTCGGTACACCTTGGTTTTCTAAAGTATCTTGCAAAGCTAGCCCATTCATAACAGTCGCTAGCATTCCCATGTAATCAGCTTGTGATCGTTCCATTCCCATTTCAGCACCGATATTACCACGCCAAATGTTTCCACCACCAACAACGATGGCTACTTGAACGCCAAGACTATGAATTTCTTTAATTTCTTTAATCAATTCATTGACAACAGGAGGGTTAATACCAAATCCTTTATCCCCTGCTAGAGCTTCTCCACTCACTTTTAATAACACTCTATGATACTTTGGTTCTACCATATTCCTATACCTCCATTTTATATCTCTATCCAATTACTCAAAATTTCGAGTAAGATCAGTTTTTATCTAAAAAAAAGGAGCGCATATACCTAAAAAGTATTAAATGCGTTCCTGATCGACTCACTGTTATTTCATTTGGTTCTTAACTTCATCAGCAAAGTTTTCTTCACGTTTTTCTAAGCCTTCTCCAACTTCGAAACGCACAAAACCTTTCACTGTAGCTCCTTTAGAAGCAGCAAATTTTTCAACAGTCATGTCTGGATCTTTAACAAATGGTTGGTCAACTAAACAAATTTCAGCTAAGAATTTGTGCATACGACCTGCAACCATTTTTTCAACGATATTTTCTGGTTTACCTTCGTTTAATGCTTGTTCAGTTAAAACTTTTTTCTCATGTTCTAA
>JBQELZ010000036.1:0-16070 GCA_052104115.1 Vagococcus sp.
TATTAATCCCCAAATGATGATGTAACAGGGGGTATAAAATGGCTCAACACCAGTGGTTATAAGGGTTATGGGGGCTACCGAAATTATAAAAAGGGCAGAAAAAGGGCAGATTGTTTAATTAGGAATGTTTTCTAACTTCTCGGTTAACTGTTTGTCCATTTTTTCTGTTACATGAGTGTATATCTGAATCGTTGTTTTTTCGTCTGTATGTCCGACTCTTTTCATAATTGCTTTGAGTGATACATTCATTTCAACGAGTATACTTATATGAGTGTGCCTGAAGGTATGGGACGTTACTTTTTTATTTATACCTAATTCAAGTGCAGCATCTGATAATAATTTGTTTACTTTATGAGAATATAAAGGATTGCCAAATCTTGTAGTAAAGATAAAACTGCGATCAATGTAATCTTTTTCCCAATGAGCAGATTTTTTATTTTCCAATATTACTTTTTTTAAGATTTCAACTGCACGTTTGTTAATAGAAATCGTTCTTCTTGAACCTCTAGTTTTAGTTGTATCTTTATATCCATATCCATTTTCATATTTTATCCAATGAATTGTTCCGTTTATATCTATTGTTTTATTTTGAAAATCGATATCCTTTTCTTGTAATGCTTGAACTTCTCCAATTCTCATACCTGTTAGCGCTTGTAGTTCTATTAAGCTAGCTACAAATAAATTCAACCTTTTGTCCGAATGTTTTTTTGTTAATATAAAATCACGTATTTTTAACACTTGATTCATTTCAAGATAGTTATATATTTTTTGTTCTTCTTTTTCTATATCTTCTAGTGTTTTAGCCTTCTTGGGTACTTCCACATCATTTAACATATGTTTGTTAGTGTATCCATAAAATTTCGTTGCATACGCTAAAGTTTTCTTTAAATCATTAAGTTGTCGTCTAACTTGGTTTTCTGAATATATTTCTGATAGTCCATTAATTAGTTTTTGGACGTGCTTTACATCTAACTTCGAAACTAATGTATGTTCATCTATATTTCTTTTTAAATTACTTAGTCGAACTTTAGAGTTATTTAGAGTTGTTACTTTTAAACCAGATGTATTTTTATGATACTCAAACCATTCATCTAGTAAGTTGTGAATCGTTAATGATTTTAAATTGTTATTGGTGCTAGTAGACATCTTGCTTTTTATCTTATCGTCTAATTGGAACACAGCCTCTTTTTGAGAAGCTTTAGTATTTTTATTCATAACAATGCTTACCCGTTTCCATTTATCTGTGTAAGGGTCTCTATACTTCTCGTAATAGCGATATTTAGTTTTGCCTTCTTTATCTTTGAATTGTTCACTCCACATAAGTTATTCCTCCTAAAATCTATAAAATTACCACCAATTTTTGTCATTTTTGTATTCGCCTTTATTAATAAAATAAGTACATAAAATTATAATTGCTATCATACCTATAAAATGGATGATATAAAAAATCATAGTAAACCTCCTAAGAATGACGATATATGACTAGTTACTTTGCCACCTTTTCATTTTGTCAACGTAGTATCTGATTTCTTCTCTTGCTATTAATTCAGGTGTATCATTAGACACACTATGTATAAACACCCCATTTTTTGTTTTTATTTATACTCAGTTATGAATGTATAAGTATTTACTTCTAATATTTGCAATTTAAAAATCTCCTTTAAGGTAAATAAAAAGAGCAGAAAACTGCTCTTAGAATTATTCTGGATTTAATTCATAAACATAACGTTTGTCTGAAAATGACATTGATGGTTTAAACTCTAATTCAAGTTCTTCAGGATTGCCGTTGATAGCATATGCTTCTGAGCCAGATGTACTTCTGTCAGGTGAAACTGACCCTAGTAAGGTATCTTGAATATCAGTTGCAGGGTAAGTATCAACTTCTTCTCCGTCAGCGTAAACTTTTAAATCTCCGCCCACAGGAATTTCGGAATCAGAGTTATTTTTGATTTTAACATTCACTTTAAGAACTTTATCAGCTTGAACATCTGAAAATTCGTTTCTGTCATTAATGTATTCTGAACCTTGAAGTGTAAACTCTACACCGTCAATTTCAACAGTGTCCCCTTTTTGTTTCATTTCATCGCTACTGCTTGATGATTTTTCTTCACTTTCATCAGAGTTGTTACTTTCAGACTTGCTCGACTCATCTGGCATTTTTGTACCTGAGTCATTATTATCTTCTCCGTAACTTGCCGTTGTACCAATTGCTCCAATAAGCGAAGCTAATCCCAATACAAAAACAACAATTGTACTAATTAAAACACCTTTGACTTTCTTCTTTTTAGATAGGAACACAATTGTAATAATGAACAATGTGATAAATGCTAGTGATAATAATCCCCATGTAAAAAATAATAATCCTGCTAAAATAATAAATCTCTCCCTTATATGTAATCTTTACAAAGCGTATCAAAATATTAGAGGAAAATACATAGGTTGAACAAAATTAGTATAAATAATATAGCGTCGATTAATAAAACTGGTATTAACTCAAATTATGATGTTCGAACACTTGTAATGGTTCGAATTTGATTACATAACCTTTATAATATACATCTAATCCGTATTTCATTTTATAATGTTCAATTGCTTTTAAAACATAATTGTTTGATACCTCAAAATGACACGCCATTTCATGTAAATTACATATACCAGAATGGAAAGCATCGATAATACCATCTAGGGTGATAACCATTTCACAACCCAATCGTCTTGCTTTCAATTCAAACTTTCTATTTAACATTATAGATTGATCACGTATATCACCATATGTAATTTTATAATGTGCCAATTCCTCTGCTAATATTTCTACCTTATGAACATGTTTATTTTTCCTATTAAGCAAAATAACATTATTAAAGTTAAAACCACCTAATTCATCAGGCAATACCTTTGTTTCTTTTATCTTTATATGGTCATATTCAACCAAGATACTTTCATAATTGCTCAATCGAACATCCCCTTTGTTAGTCATTGTCTTGAATATATTTAGCATAGCTCAAAACCTTTTCCCATTGTTCTTCTGTTAATTCACCGTCTAAGTGAGCAGCTATTGTATCGATAGAGTTTGTTGTAGTTTCTTCTAATCCTAGTAGATATTCCGGTGTAACTTTAAGAACTCTAGCGAAATCATCTGCTCTGTTCAAAGGAAATTCTCTGGATTTATTTAAATATCTTGAAACAGTAGATTTAGCCATATCAGTTCTACGTGCTAATTCGCTTGTTGATAGATTTTGTTTATCCATTAATTTTGATATTACAGAAATGATTTCGTCGTTGTTTCTCATAGTTATTAACCACCTTCTTATATGTTTCCTTTTTGGAACAACTTAAATATATCACATGTTCCCGATAAGCACAAGAATATTTTAGTTAATTTTGTGTTCAATAGGAAGAAACTAGGTAAATTTACTTTTTTTTAAATAAAAACGGGTATTACTGTTGACTTATGGGAACGTAGGTGCAATAATAGTAATTGTTCCCGTTAGGAAACGAATTGAGGTGAGAATTTTGAAACTAAATTTAGAGAGATTGAAACAATCTAGAAAAGACAACGAACTAAGTCAGGAAGATATGGTTAGAGCGTTAGGTTGGAAATCAAGATCACAATATTCTAAAAGAGAAAGTGGTTCAGTATCAATCGGTGCTGATGAATTAATCGCTATCGCTAAAATATTAGGATATAGCAAGGAAGAAGTGGGTTATTTTTTTGATTAGAACGTTCCCGAAAGGAAACGATAAGAACCGATTAAGAGACGTATTTCAGCGCTCACATAGAACATTTATGAGCGAGAGTAGGCGACGATATGAGCCACGCAATAATACATTATTAAGTCATTGCCAAGACTGAATGTTGTATGTGGGTGCTGAACCGACAGAGAGGAGGAAACGATATGACACATTTACCAACAAAACAAAACGTTGTAGAAGATGTTAATCAAGTTGTGTTTTACCCACTTTATGGTAAACCACCAACTATAGCGAAAATATTTGAGGTTGGAGTATCAACTGTTTACAGATGGTTACGCGATTATGATGAAGATGATTTAGGTGTTAAAGACTTGTACCTTGATTTGTCTGCAAACATGACACGAATCGATATCGAAAAGTTGAGAGAGTATTTAAAACTAAGAAATAAAAAATGGATGTAGGAGGCTAAACAATGAGAGGTTTACTAGCATTATCAACAGCAGTAGTCGTATTCTTCATAGCTTTGATATTCACGAAAGACTTTATCCACTTGTTTCTAATTTACTGGGTAGCCGTTTGCTTAAGCTACATGGCTTGGGACAGTTGGATTAACTATTTAAAGACAGAAAAAAAGACTGAAAGCAAAGGTAGTTGCTAACAGTCAAGGCTTATCTATATAAAAAAAGAATCTATATAGATTATACCCTAAAACATAGGAGGTAATCAAATGTATTACGGAATAGGAGAAATAAGAAGGAATTTTATTAAGGTAGATGGTTTTGTCTTTCATGTGAAAGGTACTAAAACTCAATTCGGTGTCTTTGTTGAAATTACTGACAAACATGAAAAATTAGTAGATTCAGCTGAAATTAACGATGAAGATATAGGTTTACAGTCATCTCACGAAATATTTGAGCAATCTATATATAACTGGATTGAACAGAATACAGATGAGTCTGACCGTATTATGAACAGGGTGATGCAGTGGTGAAAGAAGTAATCACATACATCATTAAAGCTAAAACAGATTTTGATGATTTATATATTTATAACAAACCATATGGCAACAATCCAAAAATTGTATACACGAATGAAAAGTCAGATGCTAAAGAATTTAACGGTATGGAAAAAGCTAGTATGGATATGACCAAACACAAGGCTATTAAAAGAGTTTATCCAGCGTCATATGATATTGATTTAGAGGAGGTAGACAATGAGTTTCCAAATTAAACCAGCAACAGAAATGAAAAACAACACAGATACATTTTTAATATATGGCAGCCCAGGTCGTGGTAAAACACACACAATTAACTTTCTACCCGGCAAAACATTATATATCAGTGTAGACAAATCAGAACGTCCATTATCTAAAAATGAAAACGTCGACATATTAGATTTCAATGTTCACGAATCTTGGACAGAATGGTCTGAATTAATGAAATGGTTAAACGAGCAAGACATATCAATGTACGACAACATTGTGGTCGATAACATTTCAGAACTTTTTAGATCCATGCTAGCTAACTTAGGACGTAACGGTAGAAATAATAGAACACCTGAAATGTCACATTATCAACAAGTAGATTTCTTCACAATTGATAGTTTTAGATTTTTACAATCTTTAAAAAAACGCCTTGTATTCTTAGCTTGGGAAACAACAGCAGAACATTATACAGAAGGTGGGCAACAGTTCACTAGAACAATGCCAGATATTCGCCACACAATTAGAGATAACGTAGCAGGCTTATGCCAAGTAGTAGCTCGATTAGTTATCAATGAAAAGAGTGGTAACAGGGGTTTCATACTATCACCGAGCAATACAGTGTGGGCTAAGAATCAATTAAGTAGTGATGAACATTGTAAACAAGATGAACTGTTTGAGTTAGGCGGTGAAGGTGATGGATAGTTATGATATTTCGTGGGATTTACGAGATATAACTGCTGAAGATTGTAAATACAATAGCATTGGAGTATTTGCTGATGCTTTTGAAAATATAGTTGAAGTATTTCCTAAAATGGATCCTTACCTCCATTATGAATTAGCGAAAGAAGTTATGAAGATTGAATGTAGTATGAATCACGAATCATATTCATTAAAAGTTGATCAAAATTCACCGGATAACATGTTGGATATACCTTTACAAAATATTGCGGATGCAATTAGCGGTTATGAAGTTAGAGGTGATAAGCATGTATAACCTTGGAACAAGTTTCGAATTAGAAGATACAATTAAAGATTTGAGTGAAAGTGTTGCGTATTTAAAGGATGTAGATACCCATGACTAACTATCAACTTTTCGACTACCAAAACGAACTAGTCGATAAAGCTAGGCACTTACTAATCGAACATCAAGGTGTATTAATACAATCACCGCCCGGTTCAGGAAAATCAATAATGATTGCAGAAGTGGTTAAAAAAGCAGTTGAGAAAGGTGGACACATATTATTCATCGTTCATCGTAAAGAATTGATTATGCAAATAACAGCCACACTAACTAAACATGATGTTGATTTGAATCATGTAGACATACTTTCAGAGAAACGTGCTGTAAACATACTTGATGAACTAACTAAACCTACAATTATTTTGACAGATGAAACACATCATAGTAGAGCAAAAACTTACACAGATATATACGAACACTTTCCTAAAGCGTTACGTCTTGGTTTTACTGCTACACCTTGGAGATCTAGTGGCAAAGGGTTCACAGATATATATAACGAAATGGTCGAAGGTCCCAGCGTTGAGTGGTTAATAGAAAACAATCGTTTAGCTGATTATGATTACAAAAGTATTGTTATGGCAGATACAACTAAATTGAAAAAGTCATCAAGAGGTGACTATACAAAAAAATCAATGGATGAAGCAATACCAAAAGCAATATACGGAGATATCGTAGGTAACTATAAAAAATATGCTGAGGGTCAAAAAACTATATTATATGCCCACAGTGTGGAAGCTAGTAAAGATATAGCACTAGAGTTTCAATCGCAAGGCATTAACGCAATTCATGCTGATTCTCAAACAAAAAATACAGAACGTGAACAAATCATGCAAGATTTCCGAAATGGAACAATCAAAGTATTATGCAACGTTGATTTGATTAGTGAAGGTTTTGACGTTCCAGATTGTACATGTGTGATTTTAGCAAGACCTACTGATTCATTAGTCTTATTTATGCAGCAAGCTATGCGCTCAATGCGTTATCAACCAAATAAAAAAGCTTTGATTATAGATCACGTTGGTAATTATGCAAGACATGGTTTACCAGATACCAAACACAATTGGAAGAAATATTTTAAAGGTTTCAAAAAGAAAAAAGGTAAGCAAGAAGATAATGATATTGGATTAAAAACTTGTGACAACTGTTTTGCAGTTTATCGTAATACAGAACCAGGGTGTCCAGAATGTGGACATGAAAACGAAACAGAAGTAATTAAAGCAGGACTAGAAAGAATCAATGCTGAACTAACAGATATCAAACCATTCAAAGTTGATTACACGCTTAAGAGATATAGCAAAGATAATATCTCACAATCAGATTTAGAGACACTGGAAGATTATTATTTATATGCAAAAGCAAATAACTATAAAGAAACTTGGATTAAATTTAATTATCCAAAATGTTCAAGAATGAACTTCCCGCAATTTTACGCAGAAATTAAACCATTAAAAGAAAAATACAAACATTAAAGGAGAAATTAATTATGACATTATTTACAACTAACTATTCAAACATCGAGGAAAACAATCAAGATTTTGGACCACTACCAGAAGGTGAGTACGAAGTAGTAATCAAGAGTGCATCTGAACGTTCTACACCGAATGGTAAAGAAGAAACACAATTAACTTTAGTCGTTCGTAACGATTTAACAAAAGTTCCAGAACTTGCTGAGCAAAACGGAAAATATGCTAACCGTCACATTTTTGTAGACGAGTGGAAACGTAATATAGATGGAGAATATAAATATAAAATGGATAACTTCATGCATTACTTAAACGGTGTAGGCGTACCAGAAGGAACAGCAATAGAAAGTTTTGAACAATTACTATCTATGTTCAGAGGTAAGCCAGTAAGAGTATTTGTTAAACAAGAAGAAAATGAATACAAAGGTAATAAACAAACAGTCAATCGTGTAGCACCTTGGAATTTTAAAAATACTAAATACCCACAAATGAATCACGAATGGAAAGAAAAAGATAAAGAACAGTCAGAAAATAAATTTGCCAATGCTAATGGACCTATAGATATTCAAGATGATGATTTACCATTTTAAATAAAGGATGTATTTAATTGATGACAACTTATAATAATATCCCAGATGAATTAAAACAATTAAAAAACTGGTGCGTATGGAAATTTCAAGAGCGCAATGGTAAAAAAACTAAAATTCCCTTCAATGCTGAAACAGGTGAATTTGCAAAATCAAATGATAAAAGTACATGGTCCAATTATGAAACAGCAGTTAATGCAGAAGGTGTCGACGGTATAGGGTTCTTCTTTGAACCCCCTTACCTTGGCATTGATATTGATGATATAGATGATGATCTACACAGATATCAACACGGAGATAAACTAGACAACATTGTAAATGAATTTAACGAAGCATTTAAAAGCTACACAGAAGTAAGTCCAAGTGGCAATGGATTACACATTATTGTTAAAGGTAAGATACCTGGAAGTCGTAGACGTAAAGGCAACATTGAAATGTACGATAGTGGACGTTTCTTCACAATGACGGGTAAACGTATTGGTAAGTACACCGATGTTACAGAAACATCTGAAAGAGTTTTTAAAACAATATACGATAAATATTTACCAGATAACACAGTGAAATATCCTACTCAAAATAACTATCAACAAAACATCCACAATCTTTCGGAGATAGATGTAATTAATGAAATATATAAATCAAAGCAATCTAAACTATTTGATGACTTAATGAGAGGTACTTACGAACCATATTATAATTCTCATTCAGAAGCAGACATGGCACTTGCTAACATCTTAGCTTTCTGGTGTGCAAAAGATTACACACAAATGGATAGCATATTCAGACAATCAAATTTATATCGTGATAAATGGGATGAGAAACGAAAGAACTCAACATATGGAGAACAAACGTTATTTAAAGCTATTAATGAAGCAAATAACATCTATACACCTAAAGAAGAAAAAGAACCATTACGTTATGCATTAAGTCACATCTTCGATACGAAAGAAAAAGAATTAGAATATCCAATACGCAGCTATGATGACACAGGTAATGCAGATCGTTTCGTTGATAGATACGGTAACTTATATAAATTCAGTTACGTTGAAAAGAAATTCTATATATATGACGGCACTAAGTGGACCATAGACGATAGAGGTTCAATACGTAAACTCATTGATGAAATGATTGAAAGTATGAAGAATGAAAAAATAATCCACAGTGAAGAAATTCCAGAAGAAGATGCAAAAGAATTCTTTCAAAAATTTTATAAAAAAACACGTGGTACTCAATCCAAGAAAAACATCACAGATGAATTAAAACACCGTAGACCAGTTACACCAGATAGTTTTGATAAAGACGATATGCTGCTTAACGTATCTAACGGTTATATAGATTTAACAAGTCGTGAATTATACAAACACGATATAGATAAAATGTTCTCACAAAAAGTGAATACTGATTATTCAGAAAAAATGCAACCGTCTGTTTGGTTAGATTTTCTAAACGACATATTTGCAGGTGATAAAGAAGTCATACGCTATATACAAAAGGCATTAGGTTATTCATTAACTGGGAGTACGAGAGAGCAAGTGATGTTCATACTTCACGGTAAAGGTCGGAACGGTAAAAGTATATTCGTTGAAACAATAGCAGAGATACTTGGTGATTACTCAAACAATATGCAAGCTAAATCCTTAATGGTGAAAAAGAACGACAATGTTAACACAGACATCGCTAGATTAAGTAAGGCTAGGTTTGTTACATCTTCTGAACCTAACGAAGGTTTCAGATTTGATGAAGGTCTAATTAAACAAATCACTGGCGGAGATAAAGTTACAGCTAGATTCTTATATGCTGAAGAATTTGAATATACACCTAAGTTTAAGATATGGGTTTCAACTAACCATAAACCAATCATTAGAGGTACAGACGATGGTATTTGGAGAAGATTGATATTGATTCCCTTTGAAGTTCAGATACCAGAAGAAAAAGTAGATAAAGATCTAAAGTATAAATTATTACGTGAAGCACCAGCCATACTTAATTGGATAACAGAAGGTGCATACATGTGGATGCAAGAAGGATTGAACATGCCAGAGAAGTTAAAGGAAGCTGGTAATAAATACCGTAATGAAATGGATACATTAGGACAATTTATAGAAGATAAATGTAATGTGAATCCAGATTATTCAGTGAAAGTTAGTGAGTTACATTCTGAATATCAAAAGTGGTCAGAAGAAAATTTAACTACTAACAAAGTATTAGGTCTAAAAAGCTTTAGTCAAAAAATGGAAGAACGTTTTATAAAAGATAAACGCAGAGACGCAAATTATTTTATCGGAATCGAATTAGATATTTTTAGTACTAAGGAAGAGACACAATATCCAGGAATAAAAAAACTATTTTAAAGTTTTGTGGAACTTCAATGGAGGTTAGGTGGAGTTTCAACAGTACAAAGTTCCACCTTTCAAAGCATTGATATAGAGCCTTTTTATATACCTTGTGGAACTTGTGGAACTTATAAATACAAAAGTATGTATAAAAATTAATATAGCTTATATATAACTACAGTGAGTGAGTTACCAGTATGAAGTTCCAAAGTTCCACACTATTATATTAAATCTTAGAGAGAGTAAAGCGCAGGGGTGTGGAGGTTCGAGAATGTAAGTTCCATAATCCACCACATAAGCTCCACACAATTATTAGGAGGACAAAAATAAATGATTAAACAATTATTGAATAACAATACAGGAATGAAAGTGCTTATTAGTTTTAAAGATGAAGATGGATTTGAACTTACTGATATTATTCCAATTGAAATGTGGGCATTATATGAAAATGGCGATGTTGCCCCTATGGTTTTAAAAAAAGAAGGTTTAGTTAATGCACAGGAATCACCTAACTTTAAAGGGTTTAATATTATATGAAATCTGAACAAACAATACAAAGTGAAATCATAATCGAAATAAACAAACGAGGTCATAGATTGTGGAGAAGTAATGCAGGTCGAGTTGTTACAAAAGA
This sequence comes from Vagococcus sp., assembly GCA_052104115.1. Classification (GTDB taxonomy): domain Bacteria; phylum Bacillota; class Bacilli; order Lactobacillales; family Vagococcaceae; genus Vagococcus. The sequence goes on from JBQELZ010000036.1 coordinate 10,936, forward strand.
CAATCGTGTTATACAACTAATGCCTAAAGGTTTTCCTGATACAGTTGGATTTCGTAAAACAGATGGAAAGTTTATTGTGATAGAAATTAAAACTGCAAAAGGTAGGTTGATACCTGAACAAGAAAGGTTTAAAACATTCATTGAAACACAACCTGTTTTATACGGTGTGGCTCGCAGTGTTAATGATGCAATAAATATTATAGAAGGTGATTCCGATGAATGAAGAAACAATCAAGATTAGATACAACGTGACATACGAGAAGTCTTATACTTTTCCGGCAAATGCTAATGATGAGGATTGTGAGATAGAGGAACAGATCTACAATGAAATGCCGACTAAAGAAGATGAATATACTGACGCAAAAGTGATTAGATTTGAAGAACCGACAATTATAGATAGAGGATTCTAGGAGGACAAATAATGAACATCAATTTAAGCAGAGCTAAAGATGATAAAGGTAACTTATGTTTCGTGATGATAGATGATAACGAAGAAGTGTTTGTAGATGTGGAAGATTACAAGGAAGCTAAGCAACTTGGTATCCATTACACGAGAATTAAATACCATGCGAAGAAAGGTAGACGACACTTAAAAAACTACATTAGAAAGTATGACCAACGTCAAGGTGTGGACAGACTCAATGCAGAGGACAGAGAGCGTGCTGAACGTAAGGTTGAGTTGGAAGAACATAAACAACGTAAGGAACAGGAACGTTTGCAGATGATTGAGGATGCTAAGCGTAGAAGTAAGTGGTTCGAACATTTATCAGAGAATGATGTATTCCCGAAAGTGGTGAAGTAGATGAAAGTGAACAAAATTTATAACGAAGATTGTCTTGTAGGAATGGAAGGCGTTCTGGATGACAGTATAGATTTGATAGTAACAGACCCACCTTACAAGATTACGTCAAGAGGTAGTGGTGGTAATTCAGGTGGTATGTTTCAAAAAGGAATTGTAAACACTGGAGGTGTGTTCAAACATAACACAATCACTATAGAAGAATACATTGAAGAATTTTACAGAGTCTTAAAGCCAAGTGGACATTGTTACATTATGACTAATAATAAGAATATACGTGAATTTCTAAAAAAGATAAGTGAAACTAAATTTCATTTTATCAAGAATTTAATATGGGTTAAAGATAATAAAATTATGGGTCAAACGTATATGAGTCAATTTGAATATATCATCATGCTAAGGAAAGGAAAACATAAAAAAAATAAATTATTGTGGCACCAGTGATGTGATAAGTGTAGCAAATAAAAAGATGAAAGATAAAAATAATAAAACGATACATGATACAGAAAAGCCGGTAAAGTTAAATGAAATTTTAATTGAAAATTCTAGTCAACCGGGCGACACGATATTAGATCCGTTTATCGGTATTGGCTCATTAGCTATCGCTGCTAACAATACCAATAGGAATTACATCGGTTTTGAAATTGACGAACAATATTTTAAAGCTAGTATATCCAGAATTGAAAATCATAAAAACCAAAGAAATTGGAGGTTTAATAATATGAAGATTAGAGATTTGGACATCGGTTATACTGTTTGATTCATTAAGCCAGGTAAAACTTTATCGGAATATGGAACGGTTAAAGAATTGATATACAACGATGGAGAACCACAAGCAGTAGTTGAAATGGGAGAGTATACGAAAGTCATTGATGATACTTATGATATAGCGATAGGAGATGAAGACAATGCAAAATACACTGGGAGATTTAAATAATCATTTATTTGCACAACTTGAAAGATTGAATGATGAAGAAGTAACAGGTACAGAATTGAAAGAAGAAATCGAACGCTCAAAAGCAGTAGCTAATATTGCTAAAGGGATTATTGATAATGGCAATCTAGTATTACAAGCGCAGAAGTTTGCTGATGACCAATTAGACGCTAACGGAGAAATACCAAAACTATTAAACGGTGGTGCTTAATATGGCGCATAGATGGACAGACGAAGAAAAAGAGTTTCTAAGACAAAACGTAGAAGGTACACCAATTCACAAACTAACTGAAATGTTCAATGAACACTTCAAAACTGAAATGAAATATGGACAAGTGAGAGGAACGGTTAAGCGTATGAAATTAAGATGTGGTGTAGCAACTCAATTTAAAAAGGGTCACATCACATGGAACAAAGGAATACCTATTTACAATGAAAAGTGTGAACGAACACAATTCAAAGAAGGCCATAAACCCGCTAACTATTTACCAATCGGCACTGAACGTATAAATAAAGATGGATATAGAATAATTAAAGTTTCAGACGAAGGTGGATATAACCACAGATGGAAATTGAAGCATAAAGTAATGTGGGAAAAAATTAACGGTGAAGTACCACATGGTCATAACTTAGTATTCTTAGATGGTAATCGATTGAATGACGATATGGACAATTTGGCATTAATAAAACGTGGTGAGTTAGCTAGGTTAGGGCATCAAAAGTTAATTAATAGTGATGCAGAAGTTACTAAGACTGGTATCAACATTGTACGAATACAACAAAGAATATCGGAATTACAGTCATGATCCTATCAGATACTATAAAAATTAAGTATAAATTAAATACATGTGGGCTACAGACACATGAAATTGCAAAGTTACTACGTGATAAAGGTGTTAAGGGATTCGTAATATATTCGAATGGTAGAAATGTAATCGTAGCAGTGTTGCCAGAGGATAAAGCACATAACAAGAAAGTAATGAAGAGTAATGAAGAGTAATGAAGAGTAACGAGGAGTAACGAACAGGAAGATAATGGAGGAGATTAGGAATGAAAATTAAAACTAAGAAACAACTAAACTTATCACAGTTGATTGATTACATTTGGGATAACGACATAAAAAATGAGTGTTTCAGACGATTGAATAGAGGTCCATTTGAGTATGTTTGGGTTAACGAAGATTCCAACATTGAATTTGATGATTATATGCTTTTTAGAAAAAACGACATTTTCGAAATTGAAATCGAGGAAGAAATAACGGAAGATACATTTTTCAAACATTTAATAAAAGTCACACAAGATGGCGAACATTATTCAACGGATTTTTTTAAACTTAGATATTTAATAGATCTAGGTACCGAAGAAGTACACGCATATATAGATGGTGAATATAAATTAATCTGGACTCATGAAAAAGGGCTGGTGGAGTAGATGATTAAGTTTAGAGTGTATGAAACAGATCGTAAAGCTATGCACTATACAGATAAAGATTTAGTTGTATATTTCTCTGATAACGGTGTAGATGTAATTGACCATACAACATTCAGTTCATCTTGTATGGATATAGATAATTTCGTACTCATGCAATCCACCGGACTTAAAGATAAGAACGGTGTGGAGATATATGAGGGGGATGTATTGGAAATCCCTGTCGCTATATATACCGAAACATTAAATGGTGAAGTTGTTTTTGAGGATGGAATATTTGGTATTAAAGATGTTTTAGATGGTTGGGGATTTGACGTTGGTTTGGTTCCATTAATAGAAATTATTTTAGCTAAAAAAGTAATAATTGTGGGCAATAAATACGAATACCCACATTTACTAGAAGGTGATACCGAATGAAACAATTCACAGTTTGGTTAGCAGTTGTAATCATACTGGCAATCATACTATTGATAATGTGGACAACTATGTAAAGGAGTGATGACGAATGAACGTTATCGAAATAAATAAAGAAATAGAATTATTAGAAGATAAATCTAAGATAAGTGATGGATCACATACATTTGAAGAACTGTATCACCATAGAGCAATATTATTTTCAATTATTTGTAACACATATAAGAACCAATCGTGGAAATCTTGGAAGCATGATGATGGAACGATGTTCGAAGATTATTTTGTCGTAGGAGTAACTACTGAACAAGGTGAATATAGCTACCACTACCATAAAGATTACTGGAAATATTTTAAAGTTAAAGAATTGACTTATGCTCCAGTGTGGGACGGGCATAAACCGAGTGATATAGAAAGGTTATTTACATTACTGTAGGAGAGGTTGAGAAATATGCTAAGAACAGTAATACATTATAAGGAGTGATGGCAATGATACGCACAGTTAAAGATTATGAAAAGCTATCGGAACAATATAACAAGATGCTGGAAGAACGAAACAGCCTTATCGACGATCTATCTTGGTATAAAGCAAAGGTTAGTAGGTTGGAAGATGAGAAAGAACAACTGAAACAAGATTTATTACGTACTGAAGAATTACAAGATGAAATCATACAACTAGAAAAAGATTTTGAAAATAAACATAACCTACTATCCGAAATCTCACAACACATCGGCGGAAAACCATCGAGCAGCACGTATAAGTATTTTAGAGCGAAGTTGAATGGTATTGGGATAAAGGAGGGTGAGTAGATGGCGTATGAGTATTGGAAAGATATAAAAGGATATGAAGGGCTTTATCAAGTAAGTAATTTAGGAAACATTAAGAGTGTAGATAGAAAAATAGAACGCAGTACAAGTGTAATGGAATTGAAAGGCAAGACGATGTCGCAATACATTGGGAATACTGGTTATCCAATGGTTGGTTTGTGTATAAATGGAGAGTGCAAACGATATTCAGTTCATAGAATTGTAGCAAAAGCGTTTCTTTCTAATCCACTAAATAAAGCATATGTAAATCATATAGATGGTAATAAACAAAACTCAAATTTAGAAAATTTAGAATGGTCTACACCTACAGAGAATTCTATTCATGCACATGAAAATGGATTAACTAATGTTGCTAGAGGAGAAAGACAACGTTCAGCTAAATTAACTGTTGGTAAAGTTAAATTTATAAGAGAGAGTTCAAAAACAATCAGAGAACTATCATTAATGTTTAATGTTTCAAAGCAAGCTATCAGAGATGTAAAAATGAAACGGTCATGGAAACATGTAAGTTAAGGAGGGTGCAGACGATGAAAGATAGAGAGTATAAAGACGCATGGCAAACTTTTAAAGAAATGAGAATACAAGAATATATAAAACTTCATCACACTGTGAATCAAGTTATAAAACCTAATAATCAATACCATTTATTTCAAGTAGCTAATGCAATGGTTGGTAGAAATGATTTAGCGCACATATTAAAAGAAATGGACAAACTAGACGGCACAAAGCAATTTA
>JBQELZ010000037.1:0-15820 GCA_052104115.1 Vagococcus sp.
AGTCCTTTTTTTATTATAAATCATAATTGTAGAAAGGATAAGTGGTTTTATGAAAGCTACACAAAATGATATCAATCGTTTAAAGAAACAAGTACAACAAATCATGAAAATTAATGGTGTTGACCATAATACATGGTTATATGAACAGTACCAAAACTATTTAAGTGATAACACAGATGTTATTACTAAAGCGTTGAAAGAACTTTCAGAAAAGCAAAATAGTAATACAGCTTCAAATAATAATCAAGAAAATACAATTGGATAGGAGGATTTCATATGTTTGAAAGAGCCAATCAGGCCATAATTAACTTTATTCAAGATGCACAACCCCTTATCATTACTTTACTAGCACTATCATTACTAGCAGCAGGTTTAACAATGATGTTTGGTGATACAGGGCGTAGATGGGCTAAACAAACTATACTATGGTCACTTGTAGGTGCAGCTATCGCAGGAGGCGCTTTAGTATACGCTCGTGCTTTTCAAAAAGTAATTAATGTAAGTACAATTGCCCCAGTTACACCAGACTTTAAATTAGCAGTTGTATCAAATTTACAATCAATATTTATGTAATAACTATTTAAAGGCTAATCATTAATGATTAGTCTTTTTATTATAGAAAGGAGCCGACATCGTGCTGAAAATTAGAACACCCGATTTTGAAATAGGAAATAGACGTGACTTTTCATTACAAGAAATGATGAGTTATACAGAAAAAATGGAAGCTAAAGAATTCAATAACATTCCAGAATCTTTTGATTACATTTTGTATGATGCGGACAAAGATATAGATATCATAGAAGCTACTTATATATTAAATGACGGTTATAGAAATATTTATGAACACACCAAAGAGTTACTTAAAAATGTTCAAGTAGAATCAGAAGATATGAAGTCTGTTAAGCGTCAATATTTAAAAGAATTAGATGAAGTAGCACAAAATTATAAATCTCAAAAACAACCAAACAAAAAAGAAATTAACAACACCCCTAAAAGTACGTCTTACAATGCCAAAAAGCAAAACAGAGAGAACAATAATAAAGAAAGTATTGTTTCACAACTTAAAGGTAAAAAGGGTATAGGTGCTTTGTTATTAGTATTATTGGTTATTGGTATTTGTTATTTATTTATTGCTACAGACCCTAATAAAGACCAAAAAAAAGATAATGTTGAAAAAGAAGATATATACCAACAAGCATTATTAGGTCATGAGGACAAAGCGATTAAGAATTATGAAAAATTACCGAAAGAAGAAATGACTAAAAATGATAAATCTATTTATGCAAATTTACTTATAGATAAAGGTGATTTTGATAAAGCAGTAGACTTTAAAAGTGAAAAATATGTAGAGAATCAGTTATATAGCAAAGGCAAATTTGATTCACTAGAAAAATTTGAAAACAAACATTCAACTAAAAATGGTCAATTTGATTTAGCGATTCATAATGAAAAATATGAAGATGCTACTCAATTAGTAGATGATATAGATAAAACACCTGAAAGAAAAAAAGCATTAGCAATAGCATATATAGAATCTGACCAATTAGATAAAGCTAAAAAGCTAGCAGCTAGTACTGATGACGAAGAAGTTACTAAAATGATTGATGATAAGCAAAGAGATAAACAGCAATCACTTGAAAAAGAAGTTGAAGATAAACAAAAAGAGTATGACAAAGTGAAAGATGATAAGAAGAAGAAAAAAGAAGCTAAGGATAAAAAAGAGGCGTTAGATAATGCCAAAGATAAGCTAGAAGAATTTAAAAATGATAACAAATAAAGAGGTGTGAATGTATGCTAAATGAAATCAGATTTATTGGCCGTATAGCAAATGATTTAGAATTAATTACTTATGACGATGACCAAAAACGATGTACATTTTCATTAGCGATAGAAACAGCCTATAGTACAGATTTTCCAAGAATAACTGTATTTGGTAAGAAAGCCACTAATCTTGTTAAATATAACAATAAAGGCGATTTGATATTCGTAGATGGTTATATCAGTACCAAAAAAATAGAGAAAAATGGCGAAGTTAAATTCTATGAAAATATTGTTGCAAATAATATCAGTTATTTGAATCATAAAAAAAGTAAAGAAGATCAAAATGCAGAAAATCCAGATACAGAAAACCTAAAAGATGTATTTGAGAATAGCGATAAAAAGCAAGATGAATCTGAACGAGAAAAAATATCAACTTATGAAAAACAAAAAGCTAATGGTTTTCAAGATGAAGATTTACCATTTTAATTTAGGAGGTAGTTAAATGATTCCATTTAGAAGTAAACATAATCATGGATATCATAGAAAAAAGGCTTCCTTTTCACAAAATAAACATTTATTAGCTCACCCAATAGGATTATTAGCACTATTAGTGGTGGGCTTTATTTTTATCATGTTGGCAGCCAATTTCTTTATAAACATGTTGAATAATCTCATATTTGCTGGTGGGGATATATTCGATAACATGAAAAAAATTAATAATGAATGGACGAATTACTTTTTTAAAGTGAGATTTGATTTAGCATTGTTTTATATTCCATTCTTTGTATTGCTTACTGTGTTATGGGGGAAAAAAGTATATCAAATACGACAGAAATTTAAATCATTAGACAATCAAGAGAAAGCATCAGGTCGTTTTTCTACTAAGAAAGAAATTAAACAACAATACAAGGCCATAGCTCAAAGAGAGAAGCAATTTGAGGGTGAGGGTGGACTACCTGTTGCTATGTTTGGTGTATATGATTTCGCTACTAAAACGAAGCAATATTTAGAACAGAGAAAAACAGCAAAAACAGAAATAAATTCAATGCCAGATTTAACACAAGATGAAAAATATAATATGAAGAAAGATAAATTAGGTCAAATTAACAAAGAATTTGTTAGTACATTTTTCCTTAAAAGAGAATTTACATTCATTGATGAATCACCAACTAACAATATATTTGTTGGTACTTCCCGTTCTGGTAAAGGTGAAGTGTTTGTTTTATCTATGATTGAAAATTATTCAAGGTCGTCACATCAACCGTCATTAGTTGTTGGTGATATGAAAGGCGAACTATATTCGGCATCAAATGAAACATTAGAAAATAGAAATTATCATACAGAAGTATTTAATTTAGATCAACCGATGGAATCAACAATGAGTTTCAACTTATTACAACTTGTTATAGAAGAATATCAAAAAGGTGATTTGGGTGAGGCACAAGAAATGACAAAACAAATCACGCATACACTTACAAATAATGAGGGAGTTGAGGATAATGAGTGGAACTTGATGTCGGCTGCACTGATTAATGCGATGATCTTAGCACTATGTGAAGAAGCGCTTCCTGAACACCCTGAAAAAGTAACACTATATAGCGTTTCAAATATGTTACAGACATTAAGTGTAAAAAAATTCTATAAGCAAATTCAAATAGGTAATCAAGTTAAAGTAATTGAAACATCAGCATTAGATGAATATATGGAAAAATTCCCATCTCATAGCCCTGCTAAAACACAGTATGCAACAGTAGAAGCCGCACCAGATAAAATGCGTTCCTCTATTATCGGTACAGCATTAAAAGCCTTACAGCCTTTCACAACTGATACTATTGCTAAACTAACAAGTCATTCATCATTAGACTTAAATAAATTAGGATTCCCAAGTATTATTGATGGTTTTTCAGAACCAGATAGTAAATTTGAATTAAATGTACAAGTTAAAAGAGAAACCAATATAGGTACTAAATATGATGAAGTAGAAGGCATCAACATTGGCGTTAATGAATATGGATATTGGCAATACCCATTCAAGACAGTTTTAAATATTGATGACCGGATTGAGATTGTAGAAACTGATGAATTCAATGAAGAAGTGAAATATTATTTTTATGTTACAAGCATTGATAAAAAAGGCCAAGTAACATTTGAGGCAAAAGGTGATATTTATTCATCTAATGTAACAATTAGAAAGTTTAATAGTTTCGCTAAACCGATAGCGATTTTTATGGTTGTTCCAGACTATAATAGTGCCAATCATGGTATAGCTTCTATTTTAGTTAATCAAATTGTATTTGAATTATCGAAGAACTCACAACTATATACAGAAAAGCAATCTACACATAGACGAGTAATCTTCCATTTGGACGAGGCAGGCAATATGCCTCAAATTCCGAATCTTTCTCAAAAGGTTAACGTATCGTTATCACGTGGATTAAGATTTAACTTCTTTGTACAAGCCTTTTCACAAATAAAAGATACTTATGGTGATGCGTATGATGCAATCATGGACGCTTGTCAAAACAAAGTATTTATTATGGCCACACAAGAACAAACGTTGAAAGACTTTAGCGATATGATTGGTAGTCAACAAATTACTGTCCGTAGTCGGTCTGGTGAAACTGATTCATTGAAATCAAGTATCACTGAAAATCAAGAAGAAAGACCACTATTAAGAGCCGACGAATTAGCCCACTTACAAGAGGGGGAAACAGTGGTTGTTAGAAATCTAAAAAGACAAGATAACAAGCGTAGAAAAGTTATGTCATATCCAATCTTTAACAGTGGAAAATACGCTATGAAATATCGTTATCAATATTTAGCAGATTTAATGGATACAGGTAAAAGTATTATTCATTTCAGACCTTTGCTAAAAGAACGTTGTGAACATAGACATTTACAACTAGAAACAACTTTAGTTGATTGGGAAAAAATAATAGAAAATATGCAAGCAGGCATTGAAAATGATAGTAATAATGATATTGATGATTTAACTCAATCATTAAATAAATCTATGGGTGAAAAAGCAAATGCTAATAACCCCGAAGTATATAAAGAAGAAAACAATAAAAAACCAGTCACTAGGCAAAAGAAAGTTTTAACATTAAAAGCCCAATTATCAGCAGAAGAATTTGATAGGCTTACAAGAAGATTTACAAAAACAATTAGAATGTATGAAAAAGATGGAAATAATGTAGATAGACTGACGTTATACAAATTAAAACAATACTTGAAACTAAGAGTAAGAAACAATGATATTACAGAAGAACAAAAAAATAAGAGTATAAACTATGTTAAACAGCTTATTGAGGAGGCAAAGGCTAAATGAAGAAATTAAAGGTTTTAATAATATTTATGACTGTTGCAATTTTAACATCAATTGTATTAACAAGTTGTGGTAAAAAAGAAGAACCCAAAATAGAAAAAATATCCCTCAAAGAAGTAAAGGATAAAATGAATCACCCAAAAGATGAATTTGTATCAGTTATAGATGCGACACCAGATAATGGTAGAGATGAATATGTTAAATATTTAAAAAAAATGTTGAGAGAATCAGCAAAGAAACATGAGAGAACGATATATTATGCAGAATACAATGCACATGATAATGAAGATTATAATTCTTATAAAGGTGAGACATCAATGTTATTTTATTCTGAAAAAGGTAAGAAACCTTCAAAAATGAAAATGGTATCTTTTGATACTTTAGATTGGAAAGACACTGATAGTGCTGTCGAAGAACTAGACGAGCTATTCAAGTATGCTCAAAAGGAGTGATTAAAGAATGAACTTTATTTTAGGCGATATGAGTAATATGGGAAATCCCGGTTTAGACCCAGCAAATACAGAACAAATTAATAATCACGTTGCTAGTTCTTCTAAACTATCAGATAAAGACATTCTAGGTATATTTAATGATTATGCTGATAGTCTAGAAATTACAAATATTGTGACTAGCATGTTTAGAACAATTGGTTGGTACTTTGTGCAATTCCTTGTATGGATAACGGATTTAGTTTCCAATTTAGCAATTAATGTACTAACTTTATTTGGATTATTAAGTCAAGATAGTATCACAAAGTTATTAATCGAAGCTAAGCCAGTATTGATTTCAATACTGGCTTTATCAATTATGTATATTGGTTTTAAAATGATGACTGGTAGACAGGTCAATAAAGCGAATATATTTACGGCAATTATTGTTGCTATTATCTTTTTAGGTAGTTTAAATTCAACAATACAAACCGGTTCAGAATTAGCAAAAGAGTCGAGTAAAGCAGTAGAAAATTTTGACCCTGATAGTAGTACACAAAGTGATGATGGTTCAAAAGCAGGATCATCTTTATTAAAGAAGAATATAATAGATATTCAATATATGGCAGAAAAGGATTTCCCAAAACTAAAAACGACTAGAAATAATAGCGAATATAACAAATTAACTGCTAAAACTGCGAAATACATTGATATTAATGAGGGTATTGATGCAGGTGATGTGAAAAGTAAAAATGCGAAAAAAGTTTTAGGTAAAAAAATATCAGTTGATGAAAATGGTAAAACAAAGTTAGTTAAGTTAAGTAATGGAATGTTTGGTATTGGCGAAGAACAATACTATAGATTCCAAGTTAAATGGTTTACAGCAATCGTCGGTCTTATTTGCTTAGCTTTAGGCCATTTTTTAGCTGCATTAAGAGTAGCAAGCATAATTTTAGAGTTAGTAGTTACAAAAATCATTGCAGTAGGCTTCTCTTATGCATTACAAGGCGAAAAATTAAAATCAACAATAGTAGACATTATTAATGGATTTATAAGTATTGTACTTATATTTGTATGTCTGTTTATCTTTAAAGAAGTAGTAGGTTTCTTGAATGATAAGCCATTAGGCGTATGGTTTATTGGTTTAATAGCAGCAACATTCTTTATGATAGATGGGCCAAAAGTTATTGAACGAAAATTTGGTTATGATGCAGGTCTTTCATCACCATGGCGTTCAGCACTTGCTATGTATGGTGCAGCTAAAGCAGGTGCAGGCGTTGCAGGTTCAGGAATAGGCAAGGCAAGTGACAAAATTAAACAATCACATTCAAATTCAAATAAAACAAATAGTAATTCAAACGAAAAATCTAACAACGAAACAAACAGTCGTTCAGAAGCTCTTAATCAACAATCAAGTAATTCTAAAAACAATCAAGAAAGTAATACAAGGTCAAATGGTGAACGGAACCTAAATGAACAACAAACAGCAACTACGAATGTAGGTAATGAAACCAACAGTAGAACTAATCAAGAAGCACAAGAAAAACAAAATAGTGAAACACAAGATGTTAATAATAGACAATCAGCCAACTCACAATCTAGCAATACACATCAAACGTTAGATCAAGAAATGAAAGAATCAGGTCATGGTACTAATGACTTTAAAGGTGTGGGAGCAGGCCATAGTGCATTATGGGCAAATAAACCAGCAAGTGGTTCATCTAGCTTAATGTCAGAAGAAAACCTTCAAAATGTTGAAAAACAAATAAATAATGGTGGTTCTTCAAGTAACACGACTACAAACACGCCAACGTCAGCTGAATCTATAAATAATGGTGGTTCTTCAAGTAACACGACTACAAACACACCAACGTCAGCTGAATCTATAAATAATGGTGGTTCTTTAAGTAACACGACTACAAACACACCAACATCAGCTGAATCTATAAATAATGGAACTACTGGTAACGCTCAATCCAGAAATACACCATTATCATCAGAAGCAACCAATCGTGAACCACAAAACACACCAAAACAAGCAAATGGATTTACGCAACAAAGAGAAAACCAAAAACCACTATCTAGCAATCAAAATAAAGGGAATTCACAGTATCACAGACCGAAAAGTCCTATGAGTGCAAATAGAAATAATGGTCAAAATAGAACGCCATCACAAAAGGCATCTATTAATAGAGGTAACACAGGTTCAACACAAAGTAATAGAACACATGTGAATAAACCATCTAATAGTAATAAAACTGTAAATCAACCTAAGCAAGTGAATTCAGTTAAATCAACTAACAGTGGCTCAAATAGAAGTGCTAGACCATCTAATGGTAGTTCAAATAGATCTTCTAAACCGACACCCAATAGACCGGTAAATAAACAAAGAATAAATCCAAAACGTTAGGAGTGTAAATAATGGCAAATAGAATTCCAGAAAGCACCAGTGTAGAGGCCAAATTAACTCGATGGTTATATATGAAAGACGTTGTTGTTATTTTCACTGTCTTTGTTATAGGGTACTTTCTTCAAGCACTAAATATAGTACCTGCTCAATTAACAATCTACTTATATGTATTAGAGGTTTTTATAGCAGCAGTATTATTGATTAGACCATTTGGTACGAATCCCACAAGACGAAGTTTAAGAGTGTTTATGTTAACAATGACCAAAGATAGAAACACTTATGAAGAAATACCATACAGTATTATTAGCAAGACTAAGGAGGGCAAAAAAAATGCCATTATTCGAAAGCAATCAAGCTACAAAGACTTCCTCGAAAAACAAAAGTAATACAGAGAATCAAGAAGTGCTATTTAAAGAAGATAGCACTTCTTCTTTGTTTGGGAAGCATAGTAATTCAAATAAGAACACTGTAAAAACAGAACCTACTAAAAATAGTGATAAGTCAGGTAAGAAGCCATTATTTAGTACACAAACAAAGCAATCAGAAGAACGAAATGAAGATGAAAGTAATAATTCTAAAACATTATTTGAATCACCAAATATAGAAAAAAAGAAATTTAAAATTAAAAATAGACCTCGTATTAAGAAAAAAGACAAACCCTTAATTCAATTTAAGAAACATAAACCTAAAAAAACATTTCTTGATATAACAAATATTATAGATCGAACAGATGAAGCATCAGGAGGTTTGTTTATTCTAAGAGATGGAACTTATATGAAATTCTTTCAAGTACACCCCAAAGACATTATGAGCCGAAATTCAAACGAACAGTTATATGATATGGGTGTTTTGCTAAATATGCTAAAAGCATATAACAAAGATAACAAAATACTAGCTTTGAACATGCCGATAGATACAGAACAACAACGCACTAATTTAATTAAAAAGCATGACACTAGAGAAAATGATATTCATAAATACTTTTTAGAAAAACGAATAGAAAAATTTGAATATCTTGAACAGTCATCACGTATGGAACGTTCATTTTTAGCTATGGTATTTGGTACAACGCCACAAGAATTAAGAATAAATCTACAAACATATAAAAATGCTATGTCTGGTGGATTCCCAATTAAAATGTTGAATGAAGAACAAGAAATTAAGATACTTTATAAATTGAACAACCAATGCGAAGAAATTAAATAGGAGGGATTATATGAGTTTATACACTAAAATGAAAGAAAAAAATCAGACAAAGAAAAACTTGAACAGTGGCGATATGTCAGTGTCTGATTACAATTTAGACTTACTTGCAAAGATTCAGCCTAGAGGTGGCGTAAATTATAAAAATGATTTTTATGTAAAAAAAGGCACTGGTTACGAAACCTGTATTACTATTTATGAAACACCTACTGATGTTGAAGATTTTTGGTTAGGTCAACTTATGACGATGGATAATACTATCGTAACAATGGATATGAAAACAAAAACTAGAGAAGAAATTAAAAATGACTTGAAAACTGGTATGACAGAGTATTTAGACAGAATGAACAATGATAGAGATATTGTAGCAAGAAGTGAAGCACAAGAATCCTATTATGAATTAGATAGTTTACTAAGAGATATTCGTAACGGTGGGGAATCTATCAAAGAAGTTGTACTAAGAATGTATGTAAGTGGACGCACACATGATGAAGTCGATGAAAAGATAAATGAAATACTAATCTTCTTAAATTCAATGGATTTTAAAGGTACGATATACCTTAATGAGCAAAAATTTGAAAGCCAAGCACTAACAATGAGCTTAACGCAACAAGATGCAATTTTACCTCGTATTAAAAAGGATATACCTGCACAAACAATTGCAACAGGTGTACCTTTCCATTCGGTGTCTTTAAACGACCCTAGAGGCGTTTATTTTGGCGTTTCAGATACTGGAGGCAATATAATACTCGACTTGTTCCATAAAGATAATAGACGTACATCATATGATGGTGTATTAGTTGGTACAAAAGGTGCAGGAAAATCACATACACTTAAAAAGATCTTACTTGAAGAATCTATACAAGGAAATCGTGTTAGAACGATTGATTCGACAGGTGAATTTGTACATTTAGTTAATGTATTAGGTGGCAAAACAATTTCACTAGACGGTACAGACGGAATGATTAATCCATTAGAAGTAAATGCAGTAGCAGTAAGAGAGAAAACAGATGATTTAGGGCAAAACATTCAAGAAGTAGATGAAGTCACTTCTTTTAACCAACATAAGCAAAAATTAAGTACATTTTATGGTTTGATGAATCCTGATGCAGCTGAAAAAGATAAGCAGTTATTTAGAATAATCGTTGACCAATTCTATAAGTACAAAGGATTATGGAGTTCTAATCCTGATGAACAAACTAATATCACTAATTTAAAATCCAGTGAATATCCAACGTTTTCTGAATTACTTCATTACCTAAGAGAAACATTATATAGCGATGATAAGTTTACAACAGTTAGAGATAATATATCAGAAGAAAGAGTACAACAATATCAAGCAATCGAATTAACTTTATTAGATATTATATCTTCAAATGGTCGTATGTTTGATGGTCATACAACAATTGAAAACTTTAAAGAACATCAAATCATCAATTTTTCTATAAGACAATTAAATTCAATGGGTGACGAAGTTAAAAAGTCTCAATTATTTAATGTTATGAATTTATTATTTGATGAAATGGTTTATTTTGGATCACCACAATTCCAAGCATATAACAGAAAAGAACTAGAATTAGAAGATGCAGTAAGATATAGACTGATATTTGATGAAGCACATAATTTAATTTCAGCGAATGAAACAGATGCACCTGTTGTAGATAAATGTGAGAAATTCATACGTGAAGATAGAAAGTATTTTGGAGGATTTATATTTGCTTCACAAGATATTAAAGACTTTATTCCAGAAGATTCTCAACAGAAAAATATAGCGAAAGTAAAAACTTTATTTTCACAAACAACATATAGATTCATCATGCGACAAGATACTTCAAATGTAGAAAAACTAGGAAGTATTTTCTCACAAGAATTAAGTGATTCTGAATTAGGAGTAATACCACAATTGGGTACAGGTGAAGCAATACTAAATATAGCAGGACTACGAAATGTGAAATTTAAAATTGAAACGACAGAAGAAGAAGATGAACTGTTTGGAGGAGGTGCTTAATATTGCGTAAACGTAATATGGTAAAAGGAGCCTCTAAAAAAGCTGTAAAAATGGCCGCAAAAGCCATTGCTACAAAACTTAATATTTCATTATGGTATGTATGGGCGTGGGTAATAGGTATTATCGCAGTCATACTATTAATTATAGTAATATTTGGAACAATTATTACAGCCGTCAAAATAGAAGAAGATAAACAGAAAGAACAAGTAAGTGGTGGCGATGGTGGTTGCCAAGTTTCAGGAGGTAGCGTTAACGACAAAGGAATATCAGTTTTTGAGAAAAATGCTAAAGGTGGCGCTTTAGAGGGTAAGTCAGAACAAATTCAAAAAATAGCTAAAAAACATAATGTTCCACCTAAATTATTCATGGCAATAATTGCTAGTGAATCTCAATGGGGTAAAGGTGTAAATGCTACAAAACAAAAAAATCCATTGTCTGTAATGGGTGCAGGTACAATTCATTCTGACCATGCAAAATTTGATACTATTGAAAAAGGTTTAGAAGCAGGGGCAAAAAATTTAGATGAATTATATATAAGTAAAGGTTTAACAACACCAGAAAAAATAGGGCCAAAATATGCACCAACAGAAGGAGCTACTAATGATCCAACAGGTATGAATAATAGTTGGATTCCAACAGTGAAATCAATTATGAGTTCGTTAGGTGATGGCAAAGGTGAAGCAAAAGTAAGTTGTGATTCTGATGTACCAGCTGGTAAATCAATCAAAAAATTAGACAAAGTTCTAAAAAAACATGATGGAAAATTACCTAAATATAGTGGTAAGAAATTTGAACCTAATACTTACGCATATAACCAATGTACTTGGTATGTATATAACAGACGTAAAGAATTAGGATTACCAGTTACATTATTATTTGGTAATGGTGGAGATTGGCCAGAGAAAGCAAAACAACAAGGTTATAAGACAGGAAAAGAACCAAAAGTTGGGGCAATGGTATCGTGGCCTTACAATTCAGAAGATTTTGGTTCAACTGAATATGGTCATATAGCGTTTGTTGAAGAAGTCAAAAAGAATGGGGAAATCAGAGTAAGTGAATATAACATTAAACCTTTTGAATATGGTGAAAGAACATTTAAACCTAAGAAAGATTTAACGTTCATATATTAATCAATGAGGTGAAAAATATGACAAATAATGAGAGCGAGAATAAAAATAAAAAATCAAATTCTACTAAAATATTTGGGTATATAATTGTACTGCTAGTATTAATCGGTACAATTATATATTTCGTGTATAGCTCACAAAATGATACAAATTCAGAAAACGAATCTTTAAAAAGAACAGTCAATGAACTACAAAAAGATAATGATAAAAAAGAAGATTTAATAAATAGATTAGATGCTAAAAACGTAAATAAAGAAGAAGAAGAAATAAGAAAAAAAGCTAAAGAGTTTGTAAAAGTATTATATGTAACTGACCCACAAATGGACGATAAAAAGCGATATGAAAATGCAAAGAAAGTAATGGATAAATCTTTAGCAGATCAATATTATGGTGATAAAAGAAAATCACCAATTAAATATAAAACAGAAATAGAAAATGTAAATATATATTCAGAAAGATACTCACCTAAGAAATCAGATTATCATATGTATTTAACTTTAACCCAAGCTATAAAAGATAATAATGGGAAGATAGTTTCTTCAAGAGATGTAGCATCAGAAATGACGTTAAAACAAGAGAAAAGTAATGACTGGAAAGTAGTTAAATTTAAACAATTTGACGACCAAAAAAATGAATACAAAGATGAAGATAAAGACTAAGAGGTGAGAATATGAAAGAATTATTCACAGCATTTAGAAGTGATAAGACCTCGATAAAAGGAAAAGGCAGTTGGTTATTTTATGGACTAACTGCCTTTGTTGTTTTAGCATCACTCCTTTTACTTTTTGGTCATTTTTATACAGAAGATGAGGTAACAAATGCAAATACAGAAGTAGGAAAGTGGAATGATTTATCAGCATCAGGAAAAGTAAAAATAGATAAATGGGAATGGAATAAAAGTAATCATACGATGGATTTAGTTTTACAATATCATGATGATATTAACCAAAGTAAAGACATAAAAAGAAGTTATGAAATGATACCAAATACAACACCAAACCAAACAGTAGATTATAAAGTTATTGCAAAAACTGATAACAAACAAGCAATTAGAATTTATGATGTTAAAAAAGGTTTTGAAGTAATGGTAGTTAAAGTATTTGAGAATTCTGGTTCAGAGTCAGGTAAAGGTGAAGAAATAACTAAGTTACTCGGTAATGAAAAGAAAGTTAAAACAAATGATTCTTCTAAAGATATGAGTAAAGAAGATTACCAACTAGAATTTGTACAAAATGATATTGATGATACGTTAAATTCTAAAAAAGATTTAGAAGAATCTGAAGAAAAAACTGAGAAGAAAATATCGAAAACTAAAAATGAAATTAATGAATTAGAATCAGAAAAGTCATATCAAACTGGAACAGAAAAAACAGAAACAGACAGTAAAATTGAATCTAAAAAAACAGATATTGATTCATATAATACTGAAATTGATGACTACAAAGAACAAATAAAACAAAGTGATGAAAAAGTAAAATTATTAAAACAAAAATACAATGATACAAAAAAATATACACAGTAAAGTGGTGAGACAATAGTGAGACGTAAACTATATACAGTGTCACAAAGGTGAGACACACACTATATACAGTGTCACAAAGGTGAGGCAAAAGGGGATTTAAGATATCATTTAAAAATTGACTTGAATTGTTGGAATGTCTGGCTTCGCCAGACCTATCATTTTAAATGATAGCATATTCCCCTTATGCTCTTAACTCACATACTGTTATAATATAGAAATATTGAAAGGTGGTAACGATATAATGGAAACTGTATCGCTATATATTAGGAATTTAGATAAGGGTTTGCATTTAAGAATTAAACAAGAAGCAAAAGAAAAAGGTTATAGTATGAATGAATATATACTCAAACTTTTAGAAGAAAATGATCCTTTAGAACAATATAAAAAATTATATGAAGAACAAACACATCAACAAGCACAAAATACTAAAGTTTTAAAAGAAGTAGCAAGTAAGCAAGATAAAATATTAAACATTTTAGAATCAGTTGATTACTAATATAAAGGAATGATTGTATGCCTAAAATAGTTACAATGTCTGAATTTGAACAATCAAAAAATAAAACGAAATTTAGCAAGTATGTTGATTACGTTGATAGAGATGAAGCAAAGAAAAATGAACATAAAGAATTTCAATATGATGTCTACACACATTATATGTTTGATGAACAAAAAAGTAATTCCATGTTCAACGATAATTCTAATTATATGAGTGAAGATGAAATTAAATATACTAAGTCTAAGTTTAATGAGGCACAAAAAAACAACGGAATTATGTGGAAAGATGTAATTTCATTCGATAATGAATCTTTAAAAGAAGCTGGTATATTTGATCCAGAATGTAAGTATTTAGATGAACAAAAAATGAGACAAGCAACAAGAAAAGCTATGCAAAAATTTGAGAAAAAAGAAGGTCTAGAAAATAATTTAGTATGGTCATCATCTATACATTACAATACGGATAACATACATGTACATGTAGCAGCAGTTGAAAAAGATGTTACAAGAGAACGTGGCAAAAGAAAGTATTCAACGATTAAAGAAATGAAATCATCATTTGCAAATGAATTGTTTGATATGAGTGGTGAACGAACTAAAATTAATAACTTCATAAGAGATAGAATAGTTAAAGGTATAAAAGAACAAAACGAACCAGATTACGATAAACAAATGAAGTTACAACTAAAAAAAATACATGAAGAAATTAAAGATATACCCAAAAAGGAATGGCAATATAATAACAATATTATGAAGCAAGCTCGCCCAGAAATAGATAAATTTACTTTAATGTATATAAAAAATAATCATGGTAAAGAATTCGACGAATTCAAGCAAGACCTAAAAAAACAGTCTAAATTATATAAAGAAACATACGGGGATAAATCAGATTACAAAAAGTATGAAGAAACTAAAATGAACGATTTATATTCACGTGCAGGTAATACAGTTTTAAAACAAATCAAGTCATTTAATGAAGAATATAATAATATTAAGTTTAAAGAAATCAATAAACAAGATAATAAAAACCCTTTAAATATTAATCCTAAAGTAAACAATAAAATGCAAATTGGGTACGCATTAAACAGTACATTATATAATACACAAAGAGCATTAAGAAATGACTTTCAAAAGGAAAGAAATATTAATCAATATCACTATGAATTTGATAAATCTTATGAAAAAGAAGAATAATAGGAAAGGTTTGATTATATGTCATCACATAGAATTCAAAAAAGATTTAGAATAAATCCTGATTATTTAGAGCATCTTGAAAATGTAAAAAAGGAAAATAATCTTCAAACTAATGGAGAAGCAATAGAACATATATTAGATGAAAACATTAAGTTAAAAGATGAATTATTAGGTAAAGGTAATAATGATGTAGCTGAAAATACAAGCAAAATATTAAAAGCTATTAACCAAAGTTCTAAAGATATTAAAACTATATTAGAATTTGCTAACACATACGCATATAGAGAAATGTTTGAAGAAAATATAAGCGCTACTGAATCACCAACTAATTGGTTAAATGAAGCACA
>JBQELZ010000038.1:0-12584 GCA_052104115.1 Vagococcus sp.
ACTGATATTTAGATATTTTTACCAGAGTGGCTAACTTAATGTTGCAATTTAGAACTCGAATACAAACCATAGTTATGCTTAATGATGATATAATTCCCAGCGCTTGGATCCGTTCCAATTTGCTCGACAATTCCCTCACCAGTTGCAAATACGGGGGAGTTCGCTTTTATAGCTAAGTCTATGCCGTTATGATGGTCACTACCTCTTGATCCAAAATCACTCGAGACCTGGTAAGCACCATTTAATGGCTTTGCAAACAAAATATCTTTTTCAAGATCGAGAATTAAATCTTCCTTTAACTCTTTGTCCGATTTTATGGAAGGATTTAATCGCTTGATATCCTCAATCTCTGTTTTGTTTGCCGTCGCAATAGATGCTAAAGTGTCATTATTTTTAACTTTATACTCTATTTTTTCAGTCAATGATTTATCAAAACGGGTTAGCTCATATGCGTCAATAATCGCATTTAATTTCGTATCATATTGCCTATCTGTCGCATAAACACCTGTTAATGCTTGTGTTGCATCTTCATACTTTTTACTATTTTTTTTGAAAACACTATGATACAACTGAGAATTACCTGTCGTCCCTTGTTTCATTAACACCACATAGTCTTTAAGAGATTCTTCATAAGATGAATACTTTCTAAAATTACTTGTTAATGAGACAAATCCTTTTGACGTATCCTCTTGTGTTAACATGTTTATTGATTTTCCTTTGTAACTACCTTTAATACCAAACAAATTATAATTAGGTTCAGATGCTAATGTACTTTTCCCGTAGTTTGATTCTAAACACGCTTGAGCAATCATGATAGAGGCATATAAATCGTTCTTATGAGCAATTTTACGCGCTTGATTACCAATTTTCATGATAAATTGTTGATTCGTTTCATTGGCTGTCGTTTTAAAGATAGCTTGATTAGATAACGTAGGTCCTTGCATCTGTTTAGGTTTTGTTACTTTAGATACCTGATTCTTTTTGACTGCTTTTTTCTTTTTTACACTTGTCTTTTTGACTGGTTTTTTCTTTGGTTTCTCTTTCTTTTTACTAGACGATATTGTTGTTTTATCCTTAGTTGACGTAGTAGACTCATACTGCACTGAACTTGACGAGCTTGTTGTTGTTTCTTCAGTCATTTCCGTTGTTGTTCCACTTGTCAAAGTAGCACTTGAATCAATATTAGAGTTTGTTGTATCTAGTGACACATCTGATGACATATCACTCGATGCTGACGACTCTTCCCTACTACTAGTAACAATAACGCCCTGTTCTTCCTCACTTGTCGTCGTTTCTGTGGACGTCTCTCCACTATCTTTTTGACTCTCATGTGCCACAACAAAACTTGGAAATGTTGACGATAGCAACAAACTTAACACAACAAAACTATAAACTTTTTTCAATTCTTCTTTCCTCCTAACAAAATAAAAAAACAACACGCCAAATGGGGTGTTGTTTTCCTTTTTAATTGGTATCTGTAACTAAAAAGCGACTTTGAAGTCATTGTGTTCAATTGATAACAAAGCACCCTGAGATATGTTACCAACTAATAAAAGTAATACCTGACTCAATATCCGTTGATATTTTACAGTAGCAAGGGGCTGCAAAGGGATTTCACCTTTTTTCAAACTTTTATTATTTTCAATTCTATTCAAATATTAATAACTAGTGTTCTCAGTATAGTCGAATTTTTAACATTTTGTCAATGATAACTCTTACATTTGAATCGTTATTTTAATAACATTTTACTCCCCTTTTTTACAAATGCTCCGTTTATAGATAGACGATTTTTATTCGTATTAACCAATATTACAAAACTATCATTCAAAATAAAAAAAAAGACTATTAGTGTTCGCTAATAATCTTTTTTAATCTTTTTTTATTTATTAATCTTTGATTAAAATTGTTTCAAAAGATAACTTATTTTCAACTAAAGTGATAATCACTTTTGTTTTTGGCATGATATGCCCTGCTACAATTTCTTTCGCTAATGGCGTTTCCACTTCTCGTGTCAAGAATCGTTTAATTGGTCGTGCTCCATAGATTGGGTCATACGCTTGTTCAGCAATCCATGTTTTAGCTTCTTCAGAGATTGTTAAATAAATATCTTGTTGTTCTAATCGTTTGGCTAATTGCTCTGTCATTTTAACGATAATTTCTTTCACATCATCAATACCCAACGGTGTAAAGAGTATCGTATCATCAATACGATTTAAAAACTCAGGTTTGAAATGAGATTTCAACATACTCATCACTGCCTCGTTCGTTGCTTCTGTCACAGAACCATCTTCACTCACACCCTCAAGCAACAATTGTGATCCTATATTACTTGTCATGATTAATACAGTGTTTTTAAAATCAACTACTCTACCTTTAGAATCAGTTAAACGGCCATCATCTAATACTTGTAATAAAATATTAAACACATCAGGGTGAGCTTTTTCAATTTCATCCAGCAAGACAATCGTATATGGACTTCTTCTCACTGCTTCAGTTAATTGTCCACCTTCTTCATATCCCACATAACCTGGAGGAGCTCCCACTAATCGTGAAACGCTGTGTTTTTCCATGTACTCACTCATATCAATACGAACCATGTGTTCTTCTGAATCAAATAAATTTTCAGCTAAAGATTTTGCTAATTCTGTTTTACCTACACCTGTTGGTCCTAAAAATAGGAAAGATCCAAGCGGTCTATTAGGATCTTGTAATCCAGCTCTTGATCGAATGACAGCATCTGAGACCGCATTTACTGCCTCATCTTGACCAATAACACGGTTATGCAACGTTTCATTCAAGCGAAGAATTTTTTCACGTTCTCCTTCTTCTAATTTTGACACAGGAATACCCGTCAATCGACCAACCACAATCGCAATTTCTTTATCTGTCACAGCTTCTTGAACCAAGCGACCTGTTGCGTTTTGTTCTGTCAGTTCTAGTTCTTTCAATTCCTTTTGTAGTTTTGGTATCGTGCCATGTCTAAGTACTGCGGCTTCTTCTAAATCATAATTACTTTCAGCATTTTCTAATTGTGTTTTAGCTTGATCAATTTCAGAACGTTTATCATTGATACGGTTTACTTCTTCTTTTTCAGTTTCCCATTGCATTTTTAATGAATTAGCTTCTTCTCTTAATTCTGACAATTCTTTTTGCAAAATAATTAAACGTTTCTTGCTTGCATCATCATCTTCTTTTTTGAGTGCAGCTTCTTCAATTTCAAGTTGCATCAAGCGACGAGTCACTTGGTCCAACTCAGTTGGCATCGAATTCATCTCTACTCGTATCGTAGCACAAGCTTCATCAACTAAATCAATCGCTTTATCGGGTAAATACCTATCTGTGATGTAACGGTTTGACAAAGCTGTTGCCGCAACTAACGCATTGTCATGGATATTTACGCGGTGATGAATTTCAAATCTCTCTTTTAGCCCACGTAAAATACTAATTGTATCCTCAACTGTTGGCTCTTTTACAAGCACTTTTTGAAAACGACGTTCTAGCGCTTTATCTGTCTCCATGTATTCACGGTACTCGTCTAAAGTAGTTGCTCCAATACAATGCAATTCACCACGTGCTAACATTGGTTTTAATAAATTCCCAGCATCCATGCTTCCTTCTGTTTTTCCTGCACCAACAATTGTATGAATTTCATCAATAAACAATATGATTCGTCCATCACTGTTTTTTACTTCTTTTAATACAGCTTTTAAACGCTCTTCAAACTCTCCACGGTATTTAGCACCTGCAATCAATGCGCCCATATCTAATGAAAAGATTGTTTTATCTTTTAAATTTTCGGGTACATCTTTCTTTACAATACGCTGTGCTAAGCCTTCAATAATGGCAGTTTTACCAACGCCTGGTTCACCAATCAACACAGGGTTGTTTTTTGTTTTTCTTGATAAAATACGAATTACGTCACGGATTTCTTCATCCCGTCCAATGATTGGGTCTTGTTTCCCGCTCTTGACTGCTTCAACTAAATCTGTCCCATATTTTTCTAATGCTTCATATTGTTCTTCCTGATTTTGTGAGGTCACTCTATCTCCTCCTCTAATTTCTTTTATTCTTTTTTCTAATACCTGTTTACTGACATGATGTGCTTCTAAATACTTCGTCAATGAATAATTTTTTAACATCATTAACGCTAGTACAACCACCTCCGTTGATAAATAATCATCTTGAAAGGTCGTTCTAATTTTATCTGCTTCACTTAATAGATTAAATAAATTTTGACTTAAGTTTTGACCATACTGAACATTACCCCCTGTAATAGTTGGTAATTTATCCAATTCTGATTGAATAAATTGGTCAAAGGAGTCAACATCCAAGCCACTATCTGCATATAAATTCCTTGCAAAATGATTTGGCTGTAGAAATATTTTCCACAAATGAACAATGTCAATATCCTGATGTTTACGTGTCATAGCAACTTGTTGAGCCTCTGCTATTGCCTGTTGTAAAGTGGTTGTCATTTTTTCAATATTCATTTATATTCCTCCTTTTGCTTACATAATTATCATACACCATTGGTCAAATTTGGTCAAAGAATAAGCTCACTTTACAACAAAAAAAGGATAGTTAACTATCCTTTTTTCTTAACATTTTCACTTGATTCTTTCAGTAAATACAATGGTCTTTTCTTTGTTTCTAAAAATGTTTTTCCTAGATATTGACCAACAATTCCCAAGCAAAATAATTGTAATCCTCCTATAGCTAACATAATAGTAATTGTCGATGGCCAACCAGATGTTGGATCACCAAATATAAGCGCTCGAATCACAATAAAGATTAACGCAATGATTGCTCCGATAAACGATACCATTCCAATAATGGATGACAAAAGAAGAGGGGTCTCAGAAAATGCAATAATTCCATCCATTGAATAGGACAACAATTGCCAGAATGACCAAGATGTTTCTCCTTCAGAACGTTCAATATTTTCATATTCTAGGTAGTATGTGTTAAAACCAACCCAGCTAAATAGACCTTTTGAAAATCGATTATACTCTTTTAATTCCAAAACAGCGTCTACCATTTGGCGTGTCATTAGCCTATAATCTCTTGCCCCATCTACAATGTTTACATCTGAAATTTTGTTAATGATTTGATAAAAAGACTTAGCAAAAAAAGATCTTAACTTTGGTTCACCTTCTCTACTAACACGTCTAGTCCCTATACAGTCATATAATCCATCTTGAATCATCCCATACATTTTGGGCAATAAGCTCGGTGGATCTTGTAAATCTACGTCCATTACAGTAATGTATTCACCAGTACTATGCTCTAATCCCGCATATAGGGCTGCTTCTTTTCCAAAATTTCTTGAAAAAGACAAATACTTAACGTGCTCCTTATCGTTTTCTGACAGTTTTTGTAAGACGCCTAGCGTCTCATCACTCGACCCATCATTTACAAAAATATACTCAAATCGAACACCTGATAATAAAGGTTTTACTTTTTCCATTTCATTATAGAATATATTAATGGTATCTTGTTCATTGTAACACGGTACAATAATTGAGATTAATTTTGTCATATGCCATACTCCAATCTAAAAAAATAATACGTATCCTATTCTATAATAGATATATTGATAAATAAAGATATATATGTTCTTTATGCGAATAATTGAAAACGCAAGAGAGATTATCTGTCCCTCTTGCGTCACTCTAGCTTATCTTAGTTTTTTGCTTCATTTAATCTTGCAATTTCAATAATTAATGACGTCGCTTTTTCCATACTTTCAACAGCAACAAATTCAAAGCGACCATGCATGTTTTCGCCACCTGCAAAAATATTTGGCGTTGGTAGGCCTAAATAAGAAATTTTAGAGCCATCTGTTCCACCACGAACAGGTTCTTTATTTGGTTCAATATTTAGATTATGCATTGCTTCATCAACTAAATCAACAATGCTCATGTCTTTTTCAATCACTTCACGCATATTATAATATTGATCGAATACATTCATTTTGATTCGTTCTTGACCAAATTCAGTATTCATATCCGAAACTATTTTTTGAATTAATGCTTTTCTAGCTTCAAATTTTTCTCGGTTGTGATCACGGATAATGTAAGTCATAGTTGCTTCATCAGGAATACCATCTAATTGTAATAAATGGAAGAACCCTTCATAACCATCAGTCTTCTCAGGTACCTCGTCAGCTGGTAACGCATTGTGCAAGTCAATTCCTACTTGTAATGCGTTAATCATAGTATCTTTAGCAGTACCAGGATGCACATTTTTCCCTTCGATACTAATCTCAGCTTGAGCTGCGCTGAATGTTTCAAATTGTAATTCGCCTACTGGTCCACCATCCATGGTATAGGCAAAATCAACGTTAAATTCATCTACATCAAATTTATCTGCACCAATACCGATTTCTTCATCTGGTCCAAAAGCAACCATTACTTTCCCATGTTTTACTTCAGGGTGTGCCACTAAATATTCCATGGCTGTCATAATTTCAGCAATACCTGACTTATCATCAGAGCCTAATAACGTTGACCCATCAGTTGTAATTAGTGTTTGACCTTCATAATTTAATAGGTTAGGAAAATCTTTGACAGTTAACTTAAATTTTCCTTCTTTATCTAAAGGTATATCTGATTTTCCATCATAATTTTCAACAAATTGTGGATTCACACCTACAGAATTAAAATCAGCTGTGTCCATATGTGCAATAAAGCCCATACTTCGAACGTCTTTGTCTGTGTTACTTGGTAACGTTGCAATTACAAATCCATTGCTTTCATTATAAAACACATCAGACATACCAATCTCTTCTAATTCACGTTTCAATTCATGAGCGAACTCAACTTGTGTGTGTGTAGATGGAGTGGTGTTGCTCTCAGGATCTGAACGTGTTTCTGTCTGAACATATTTGATAAAGCGTGGCACTAAATTTGAATACATATAAATCTCTCCTTTTTTATATAAACATAAATGGATTGGTGTTGGTTTCACTCACTAAAAACTCAACATCCCATTTATACTCCTCTTTCCAATCGTTAAACATGTTAACGAATTGTTGTTTGCAAACCTCTTCAATATAATGACCAGGATCAATCACTGATAGTTTTTCTTCTACCATGTCATGCGCCGTATGATAATAGACATCACCCGTAATATACACATCCGCTCCCTTACTAAGAGCATCTTTATAAAACTTCTCTCCGCTACCACCACAAATTGCAATGGTTTGTACCAGTTTATCTGTGTTATCTGTAATCAGTCTTAGCCCTTCTAATTGAAACGTTTTTTTCACATGATTAACAAAATCCATAAGGGACATAGGTACTTCTAATTTTCCAATACGTCCGATACCATATTCGTCTTTCATATTATCTACTGTCATCACATCGAAAACTGGCTCTTCATATGGGTGACAGTCATGGATACATGCTATCACAGCCTCTTCCATGTGTGCTTTAAACAAGCACTCAATCCGCTCTTCTTGAACTTCTTCAACGTGATTAATTGAACCGATTGTCGGATTGGCTTGGGCTAATGGTCTAAATCGACCTGTTCCTATTGAAGAAAAACTACAACTATCATACTTACTAGAATACTCCCCAACACCCAATAAAGCTAGCTCTTTTCTAATTTTTTCTGCAGAGTTTAATGGTGTGTAAATAACAAGTTTTTTATAATCAAGAGTATGAGTTGGTCTTAAAAAATTCACCGGAGTCACACCTAACATGTCACAAAACCAATCATTTAATCCGGGTTCTATAATATCCATATTAGTATGGGCAGCATACACAGCAATATCATGTTTTAACAAATCCTCAAACATTTTTGTTTGAAAATCATCTGTTACAAGCCTCTTGATTGGCCTGAAAATCGGTGGATGTTTAGCAATGATTAAATCAATATCCTTTTCAATCGCTTCTTTCACGACGTCAGGACGCACATCGAGTGTCATCATAACTTTTTGTACCGTCTTGTTTAGGGTACCAATATGTAATCCTACTGGATCTCCTGGCTCAGCCAATTCTTTGGGACAGTAAGCTTCTAACCGCTGAATAAACGTTTTAGCCTCTAGCAATTATATCACCTCTTTTATAGATGTAATCTTTTTTTCAATTTCTATGATTTTTTGTTCGTGTTTATTATCAGATTCTTTTAATTGCTTTAAAATATGATGTAATTGTGCTAATTCATGTTCCCATTTTTTGATAAAAACAGGAGATTTTTCTTTCAATAAAAATGGACCAAAGAGTAATTCTCTTTCCGATAACGTCTGAGAAAAACGTCCTTTTCTAGCAACAATAATTTCATATTTTTTATTGTTTTCTTCTAAAATAGTTTCTGCCTCAATGACATAATCATGTTCGATTAGCCAGTTTCTCAAAGTTTTTTCCCCTACATTTGGCTGTAACACAAGTTGTTCTTTTCCAGTTAATTTGTTTGCCTTGTACCCTCTATCTAAAATGTCTTTGATTAAAGAACCGCCCATACCACAGATACTAATAGAAGTTAATTCGTCCATTTCCGGGTTAATGACATCTAGACCGTCTCCTAATCTAACAGAGATAACGTTTTTTAAATCAGCTTCTTCAACCAATTTTTTAGCTGATTCATACGGTCCTATTACAACCTCCCCTGCAATAGCAGATGTGATTTTTTTATTCAACAATAAATATGCTGGTAGATACGCGTGATCTGATCCGATATCTGCTAAAATTGCTCCCTCTTCGATATAACGTCCTACAGCATCTAACCTTTTTGATAAATGATATTGATCCATATATTACGACCCTTCCTAACTATACCTATCATACTTTATTCTATTCAATTATATCATTAATTTATTCATTATTAAAATGAAAGTCTTGCTTAAAAGAACAATATAAAACCACATCACTTTGTATCTACTATGATAAACTAAACATAATTAGACTATATGATAAGGAGAAGATAAAATGAGCACTTATAGTAATCATGATACTCACACAATTTCAGCCTCAAACACACTATTTACCAGTTTTAGAACACTGATAGAAACCACATTTTTTGGTAACAACGTTGACACAATAAACTCTTTATCCGAAGCGTATCAACTAGCAAAAACATCTCCAGGAACTATTGTTACTGATCTGTCCGTCATGCATACCTCTGAACTTGGGTTACCTGATGATACAAAGGTATTAGTATTTAATGACGGAAAAGTTGTCGGACGTACTGCTGCCGCAAGAAAAATTATCGGACAGCCAAATGTTGACGCAAATTATTTTAATGGATTGCTTAGAGAAGCCATATTTAACAGTAGACAGAAGCACTATTATCATGGACAAGCAGTCGTTGGTTTAGATGAAGATTTTATGGTCAAAACACATATTTTATTACCAAATGGCTATGAAAACAACCTTTATTCTTACCTACTTAATTTTCAATACCTAGATAGTCAGTTTACCTCTATATACCAAAAATCAAAGCATTATGAGGAAGGAGATATTTACATCTATGGTGATCCAGACTGGACTCATCCAGATTTCCCAAATGGCCTAGCTATTTTGTCACCAAAGGATAATGTTGCAGCCATTTTAGGCCTTAGATATTTTGGTGAATTTAAAAAAGCAACCTTGTCATTAGCTTGGGCAATGTCCAATCGCCATCGCTATATACCATGCCACGGAGGAGCAAAACAATTTCGAATAGATGACCATACTCATACTGCAGCATTTTTTGGACTATCTGGTTCTGGAAAGTCTACCTTAACTCTTGCTAACCACAACCATAAATTCGATATCCGTGTGTTACACGATGATGCCTTTATCATTGATAAAACAAATGGTAAATCTATTTCTTTAGAACCTAGCTATTTTGATAAAACACAAGATTATCCTATGACAAACGAGGCGGTGAATTACTTCTTGACGTGTCAAAATGTAGGCGTGACATTAAATGAAACCAATCATAAAGTTCTAGTTACTGAAGATATCCGTAACGGAAACGGACGAACCGTTAAATCTAGATATGTCATTCCTAATCGTGTCAATTCATTATCAACTCCCATCGATAGCGTGTTTTGGATTATGAAGGATGATAGTTTTCCTCCTCTGATTAAAATAAACAATCCTGTTTTAGCTTCTATCTTTGGTGCCACATTAGCTACAAAACGTTCTACTGCAGAAAACGTCATTGGTACAGAACACAGTGACCATAAATTAGTCATCGAACCATTTGCTAATCCTTTTAGATGCTACCCTCTATCTGAAGATTATGACAGTTTTTATGATTTATTTGAGAGTGGTGTATCGTGTTATGTACTAAATACTGGCTTTTTTAATAAAAACAAAGTCACACCAAAACAAACCTTATCTAGTATAGAAAGTATTGTGACACAGACACATCATTTGAAATCTTTTGCATTTATAGATGACATATCTTATCTACCCGTAGCAGGTCATATTCCAGACTTTAATAATGATAGATATAAATCAACCATGAAAGAACGTTTAAAACATCGTTTAGATTTTATCGAGCAACAAGAGCATCAATTAGATGGATACAATGCTCTTCCTATTGAAGCTAAACAAACATTACAACGTATTATTGACACAATTTAAACCTAAAAAACTAGCTACCTTTTGAAATTAGGTAGCTAGTTTTTATTAGTAGTACGTCTGCTTCTTTTTCTTTTTGATTTCTTTAATCGATGTTCTTTTTCTCTCTTCTTTTTTTTCTTATAAATAACAGTCAAAACTAAGACAATCAATAAAATAATGACAAGTAGCCATAAATATAACATAAATTGATTCCAACGATTTGATTGATTTATCTCTTTCTGAGCACTAGACTTGTCTAAAGGGACTCGTTTTCCTGTCACAAGTAATCGATGAGAATTGATCATGTACGGTGTACAAGTCAGTAACGTCACTAAATCTTGATCGTCTTTTATTTTTAAATGCTTGGTTTCAGTAGGTTCTACAACATTTTCTTCAAAAACTTCATAAGCCAAACGTTCTCCGTTAATATCAATGTAAAACTTATCTCCAGAAACTAACTTAGGTAAATCTGTAAACAATTTAGCTTTAGACAACCCTCTATGTCCTGTAATGACAGAATGATTCCCTTCTCCTCCATCTGGTGCTGAAGTCCCTTCTAAAAGCCCAGCACCTCTTTGGAGAAACACTTCTTCTGTCGATTTATAAATAGGCAATGTGACATGTATTTTTGGTATATAGATAATACCTAGTGTATTTTTCTGATAAAAAGTCTCTGATTTTCTTGTTGGTACAGACTTCGGTTTGCTTACATCAAACGGATCTTTAAACTTGCTTGTTTCGGCTTTTTTATTATTGAGTTCTTTATTCAACTTCTCAAATGCTTGTTTGTTTTCTTTTAAACTTTTTTTCTGATAACTTTGAATGGATCTTTGATTAATGTGACGATTCAACGAATCGCTAACAAATGGATAAAAAAGTAACATAACCCCGCATAATATCCCGATTAAAAAAATAGCATCTACTATTGTTATTTTTTTAATCTTATTGGTTGATTTTTTTTTTCGTTTATTGTTTGTTTTACTCATCTCTTATCCCCATATAAAACGAAAGGAACCCTTTTAGGATTCCTTCACGCTATTTAATTTGCGAAGCTAGAGCGTTTGTAGAAGTAGAAACCTCCACCACCAATTAATGCAAGTCCAGCAGCTAAGATCATATAAATTCCTTTACCACCGGTACTTGGCAAGATACCATCTTCACTATTGCCGATTTCTAAAATTTGTTTTGGCTCAGAATAACTAGTTTTAGTCACTTCAAATTCAAAAATTGGATTATCAGGCACATGATATCCTTCAGGTGCTGTGATTTCTTCTAAATAATATGTACCTGTTTTTAGTCCTCTTATTTCAAACTCACCATTTTCATCAGATGTTAACACTAAACGATTCGCATCTTCTTTATTGTCAGTCCAACCATATAATTTAGTATCATTATTATATGTACGGTACTGAGTTGCATCGTCTTGACCTTTTAATACTAAAAATTCAGCGCCTTCAAGTTTTTTGTCAGTTTGATGAATATCAACTTTTACAAACTTTTTACCATGCGTTTTTACTTTAACATTAGCATTTGGAATTTTAGGTTTTGTCGTTGTTTCAACAATCAACTCTGGATTAAAATTAAAATCATTTTGTAAATCTGTATCCACAACACCAGAGCCATTGTCTTTAATTCTCATCTCGTATGTTAATTTAATTTTTCCACCAGGATTTGCTTGGATGGCTGCTTTATCTGGTACACTATCAAAGAATTTAATTTCAAAACCATTTGTAATAGTAGTTGCTTTTGATTTCAATTCAGGTCCTTCTTCACCATTTTTCCCAACTAACTCTGCTTTAACACCATTAGCTCCATCTAACAATTCCAAATTTTCATTAAAGATATCTTTAACATCAAACGTTTTATATGTTTTGACATCTAAAGGAATATCGATAGTTGCAGTATAATTAAAAACTTGACCAAATTCGCCTTCTGTTTCATCAATTATTTTTGTTGGCTCAGGGTATTTAAAGTTTCTAAATTGCAACATTAAGTTAGCCACTCTGGTAAAAATATCTAAATATCAGT
>JBQELZ010000039.1:0-11198 GCA_052104115.1 Vagococcus sp.
GACTTTCTTTTTATCTACCTAAAATTTCTATTTACACAAAATATTTTACGCTATCTCCAAAAAATAATCGTTATAAAAATTAATATTAAAATACGTGTATTTTATGTTAAACTATTGTATATCTAAATAAAGGGAGTATTAAGATGGTCATTATAAGGAAAGCTAAAAAAGAAGATGCACAAGCGATTGCTCTATTAGTAGGAAATATTGTATTTTATTACATTGAAGATAGAGAAGCAAAAAAACAACTATATAAAAAATTAGTTGAATTAATAAAAAAAAACAATAGTGCAGTTAGTTACAATGTTGTTTCCGTATTAACAGATGACGAACAGGTAGTTGGTATGATTTCTCATTATCCTTATAAAAACGATCAATTACTGTTTAAACCAGTATTAAATTTAATACAAGAATATGAAAAAGAAGATTTAAATGTCGAAGCCAATCAACAATTAACTTTTAACGAATCATATTATATTAATATGTTAGCAATTTCTAAAGAAGCTAGAGGCAAAGGTTTTGCGAAATCTTTGATAACTGCAATTGAAGAAACAGCGCGTACAAAACAATTTAAGTCCATCATTTTAAAAGCTGACACAACAAATACATCCGCAAATCGTTTATATGAATCACTAGGATATGAGATTATTGAAAATATCAAAGAAGATGATGTCACTAATTTATATATCTTTCAAAAAAAACTATAAGCTATTTTAAGTACTGCCAATATCATGACATATTATAATAAAAAGGAATTAAGGATAGATGTCAACTTATCCTTAATTCCTTTAATATTGAATTCATCACATTCTTCTTATTGTCCACTCTCTTTAATCAATGTCATAAATGCCTCGCCATACTTATCTAGCTTGTTTTGCCCAACTCCTTTAATTTGTAAAAATTCTAAGGATGTTTGAGGAAGTTTTTCAGCAAATTCTTGAAGTGTTTTATCTGAAAATACCACATAAGGTGGCAAGTTTTGTTCATCTGCTAAATCGTAGCGAAGTTCTTTCATCTTTGATAATAGCTCATCATCTACAACTAACTGTCTAACGACTAATTGCTTTCTAAACACTTTTTGTTTTCCTAATAAAACATCTATTCCTAATGGTGATAATGACAATAAAGGATACTGACCTTTTGAAGGGATTAAATATTGCTCAGCTGTTAAGTAATCAATTAATTGGACTACTTCCTTTTGAGTCCATGTACTTAGCAACCCATACGTCGATAGCCGGTCAAATTTCCACTGTGATATTTTTTGGTCTTTTGATCCTGTTAACACTTTTCCTACAAGTGACTTACCAAATGTCTCACCCATACGTTTCACACAAGATAATACTTTTTGTGCCTCTACCGTAATGTCTACTGATTCACGTTCATCTAGACAATTACTACATTTCCCACAATCATGCCCTGTTTCACCAAAGTAACGCAAAATAAAACATTGCAAACACATTTGTGTATGTGCATACTGATTCATCTCTCTTAATTTTAAATACTCATTTTGTTGATACGTCAATTCAGCATCTGACTGTTCAATAAAATATTGATGAATCTGACTGTCTTGAGCGCCATATAACAATACTGCCTCACTTGGTAACCCATCTCGTCCAGCACGGCCTGCTTCTTGGTAATAAGATTCTAAATTCCCTGGCATCTGAGCATGAATAACAAATCTCACATTGCTCTTATCAATCCCCATTCCAAATGCATTTGTTGCAACCATTACTTGTATTCTATCAAACGTGAAATTATCTTGACTCTTTGTCCGTTCAATTTCTGCCAAACCGCCATGATACATACCAACTTTAACATCATTGTGTTGAATCAATCGGTAAATACGCTCTACTTCTTTTCTCGTACTCGCATAAATAATGCCAGATTGTCCCTGATTCATTTTTAAATATTCCAATAAGTAAACATCCTTTTGGTCTTTAATGACTTGAAAAGCTAAATTTTCTCTAGCAAATCCTGTTTTAATTTGATGATCAATGGGAATAGACAATAATTGACAAATATCTTCTGCTACCTCAGGCGTCGCTGTAGCTGTTAATGCAACAATCGTTGGTCTTGACGAAAATGACCGAATCGTATTAGCCAGATTTAAATAACTAGGCCTAAAATCATGTCCCCAATGTGAAATACAATGTGCTTCATCAATTGCGATTAAGTCAACTTGAACATGCCTCATCAATTCTAAAAAATCAGCTGTTCCTAATCTTTCAGGAGCTACATATAACAATTTTATCTCATCTCTCGCTGCCATACCCAGTCGTTGCTGAATTTCTGGATAAGTCAGTGTGCTATTAATATACGTTGCAGGAATTCCCATATCATTTAGCCCATCTACTTGGTCCTTCATCAACGAGATTAATGGGGATACAACTAAGGTTAATCCCTCTAACATAAGTGCTGGTAATTGATAACAAATTGATTTTCCACCACCTGTTGGCATGATTCCTAAAACATCCTGTCCCTCGATAATTCGATTAATGATGGCTTCCTGACCTGTTCTAAAGGTTTGATACCCAAATTTTTCTTCTAATAATTGTGTAATATATCTTTTCATCATCAACCCTCTTCCATTGCGATTATACCTATTTTCACATAAAAAAACGTTAAATACACGTATTTAACGTTTTTTCTTTACGCTCTACCAGTTTGCTTCCATTTTCGTAATTTCATAGTGTTCGTATGATTTATACGTATCAATCAAACGACTAGAATGAGTCACAAGCTCAAGCATTTTTTCATCCTCTGTTATTCGATTGTATTGACAGTTCGTTAAAAATACTCCGTAATCTGTCAAACTCTTTCGAAGCTTTGTACAGTACTCATTGTCTATATTTAACAATACATTAATGTACTCCGTATTTTCAAGTGGGATGCCAGTTGGAGAAATAATCTCTTTGGCAATAAACTCATCGTATTCTATGATGTAGCTCTTTAACTTCGTCAAATCTTTCATTCTGAATGTTGTGATAGCATCATTTCTTTTTATTAATTTTGCCGCTTTTTGTTGTGTAAAAAATTGAGCGACTTGTGCAAATAACACTAACACCGATACGATTGTTGTCACTACTCCCCATTGAAATGTCCCCGCATTGTCATAAAAAATACTAGATATCATCATCCTATCACTCCCCATTACTCTCATTATACACAATTTAACCCGTGCAATCGACAAAAGAGTAGCAACAAAAACAGGTTAATGGCTGTTTTTGTGGCTACTCTGATTCTTCTCCTGTTCAACTACCTCACGCAACAAACGAGTAAACAATTGTCTATCCTCATGAGTAAATGGCTTTGGTCCTTTCGTTCGTTTCCCTGCTTTACGCATTTGTCCTCCAATGTACCGCTGCGTAAGCAACGTATCTATCGTTTCAGGTAAATACTCTTTCCCATTATGGTGAAAAATACGAACTTTTTTACCTAGCAACAAGGAAGCTAAACCATAATCTTGTGTGATGACAATATCATGATTATCTATTTCTTTAACTATGCGATAATCTGCCCCGTCCGCTCCTTTATCTACATAAATAAAGGTAATATTCTCAGAATATTCTTTCGTTGTAAAATGATCGACACTTGTCACAATTAAAATTGGTATATCGTACTGTTTGCCCACTTGGATCACTTCATTTTTTACTGGACATCCGTCTCCATCTATGACAAAACGCATTCACTCATCTCCATTAT
This sequence comes from Vagococcus sp., assembly GCA_052104115.1. Classification (GTDB taxonomy): domain Bacteria; phylum Bacillota; class Bacilli; order Lactobacillales; family Vagococcaceae; genus Vagococcus. Next base: position 3,703 of record JBQELZ010000039.1, read on the forward strand.
CCTCTATAGCGTAACATGATACCTTTTAAAAAGTGACGCGTATAATTGTCGCCACATGTTTTATAGTTACGATGACCTTCTTTTCTTAAAAAGGCACTTAACTGACTCTTTGTTACCTCTACCCCAGCTTCATCTAAAATTTCCAGCATATCTTCGGTTGTTAAAGACAAGGCAATTTTTAATTTTTTCAATAAGATATTATTGGCATTTCCTTGATGTAACTCAAGCTCGGCTTCTGGCCCTTCTTTTGGACCTCTTTGCGAGACGATAATTCCATTTAAAAAACGCTCAAATCGTTCATTGTCTAATTCTAATTCATATGTTTCTTCATCTTTTCGTTTTAGCATAGCCCGATAATCTTCCATCGTTACCTCTACACCGCCAAGACGAAATAGTTCTATCATATCAGTATCTTTTATATCTAAAGCATATCTCAATCTAGTTAATCGATCATTATGTGTTATTATCATGATTTCCACCTTCCATTCTCTGACATATTATAACAAATTTTTCAAAATTAAAGTGATTTTTTCTATAAAATGTTTATTTTTATTACATTCGTCCCCAAACAAATAAAAAAAACACAGAATAATTACATTCTGTGTTCAGATACTTTAAATTGAACCCGTATACCATTTGGATCTTTCACTTCAATTTTCTTAGAGCCTAGCTCAGTCACACTGATATGACGATCCGTTAAATGGTCCCTTAGTTCCTTTAATTCACCTTGTGTAGCCAAATTAAATGTGTAATAATTCAATCCCAAATCATGTTTTTCCATAGGAGGAACATTCCTTCCCATCCAAACATTGGTGCCTAGATGGTGATGGTAATCACCAATAGCAAAAAATTTCGCTTGATCACCAAGATTAGTCTTTAACGATAGACCCAAGCCTTCTGTATAAAACGCTTCTGTCTCACTTAAATCACTTACCTTTAAATGAACATGACCTATGCTAACATCTTCAGAAAAGCCACGCCAGTCTCCAGTTGCATCACGTAAAACACCTTCAGCATCCATCTCTATAGTTATTCCGACAACTTCCCCATCTTCTCTAACATCCCACTCAGATTTTGGTTTATCTCGATACACTTCGATACCATTTCCTTCTGGATCAGATAAATAAAGTGCCTCACTATACCCATGGTCAGAAGCACCTTCTAATGGTGCTTTTATTGTTAGATAATGACGTAAAGCATCCCCTAGTTCTGCTCTGTTTGGTAGCAAAAAAGCTACATGAAACAAACCTGTTCGTCTCATATTTGGAGCTGGTTTGTCTATCTTATTTAGCACTAATAACACGTCGTTTCTCGCATTTCCAAGTGTGGCGACAGCGTCATTTTGTTCAATCACTGTTAATCCGATCACCTCATGATAAAACGACGTCATCGTGGTCAAATTCGCTACTTTTAATGACACAAATCCTAACGTTGTGGTATCTTTCAATTGAAATTTTGGTATGTGTACAGTCATGTGATTGCCTTCTTTCATTTATATTGTAAGTCTACAATAACACTTACTTTAAATAAGTGAAAGATTTTTGCCTAGTCTATTAGTATGGCAATGGGTATTTTCTGTTCATCTTTTTCTCATACTCTGATGCCACAAACTGATACCAAGCATCAACGTTTTCTTCTACTCCCTTGGTGTCATCATCAAAAAAAGAGCCTTCTAAATGACAGACAAACCATTTCATGTTCAAGTAGTCCATCTTATCTTGAAATGAGTGAAAAGCTTCAACTTCTACTGGATCAAAATGAATCAACACATCTGCATTTTTTCCATTCTGAGCAAAAATATACTCACCATCTTCAGAATGCTCTCCACCCAACTCAACGTGATCGTATAAAATTCTAAGTGTTTGAGTCAAATAATCTATCATATCATTACGTTCTTCTACATAACGATCTAACTCATTATTCGGTATACTCCATCCACCTACTGATGTACATTCCTGCGCTTGATTATCTGCCATCTCTACCACCTAACCTTTCCGTTTCACATAACGATCGTAAAAAACTAGCTTCATACTAGTTGACCGTATTATTGTTTTGCTGAGCCATTTCCACGACCTGGTGTATAATTACTAGCTTCTTCAGTAGTAATTAAAGTAAAATTATTAGGATTTTTCACTTGTCCATACGTTTTACCACTATCTGACTTTAAAAACTTACAACCAGGTGGGGCTTGATACCAGTCTCCTAACAATGTAGGTGATGATTGTTGATTAGATGTATCCATTTTATGACTATTAGTTCTAGATTCTTCTAATTTTTTCTGATTGTTTTTAACTATTAAATCATCATAAGTTGGTTGGAGCGATTGAAACGATTTTTCTAAATCACCTGGCAGATAATCAGTTAAATTTAATGAATTAACTAATTTTTGTTGCTTATCCTCAAGTTCAGACTTATCTTCCAATGTTAACAAACCTTGACGTATTAAGGAATTAGAAGCATCCACTAGTACATCACTTTTATCCTTAAAATCTCTAAAATCCTGTTCTGTTTTCATTTGATTATCGTTAATGGTTTGATACGCTTTTTTAGCGAGATCTAATTGTGTCTTGGTCGCATCAATACTGTCAGCATTATCAATAAAAGTGGAATTAATCGCTTGAACATCTCTCAATTCTTTTGTTTCTTGTGATAAAACATATTTCTTCTTCGATAATTCCTGGGTCAACTTATTTACCTGTTCTAATTCTTTTATTAGTCCAGTTAATTCTTCTTGATTTTTTTGTGTTTGGTCATAAACTTTGCTTGTTTTTTTAGTCAGAAGTCTAATCAGACCGACCTTCTCAGCATTTGGCAACAACGTCCAATCAGCCGTCAATTTTTTAATATTTTCTATATCTGTTTTTACCACATATACTTCATCTGCTTTTTTTTGCAATTGATTTATATCGTTTTTTAAGACAATAAATTCTGCTTTAGCAACTTTTTTCTCTGCTTTTTTCAACCGATTATCTATAGTTGATAATTCTTTTGTTTCAGCCTCAATTACTTTGCGAATCGTTCGTCTTGTCCCTGTTTCTTTAACACCATATAGTTCGTCTAATCCTTGTTCTAATTCTTTCTTATCATTATTAGAAATAAATTCAGATTGAATGGCTTTCTTCATGCGTTGTTCTTGCTTGTTGTGTTCTTTATATACTTGTTCATACGCTTTAGCATCTACATTGGTCCCGATGATGCCAGTTAGCGTGAAAGATAATATAACTCCTAAAATATCTCTTTTTAGTTTCATCATTGACTCCTTTTAAACACTATCTTTTTTATGCTTATCAAACGAACTTTTATACCAGTCAAGAGAAATAGCCATGTCTTGATTATCTGTTTCTACATGTAAATAATCATAGTAATCACTAATTTCTTGGATCATAGCCGTTAAGTCTTTTTCGGCCTTGTTATACTTTCTTCTAGAATGCCCTTTTAGTGCCTCGAACGATTTATCTGCCTCTAACTCAAAATAATTAGCTAACTGATAATCAATAAAAAAGACAAATAAATCATCTTCTACGTCGGCCACTTCTGTGTCTTGTAAAAACAAACGCAGCTCATCATGATACTTACCAGTAACAGCTGTTTTCATCGCATAAATAATAACTCCCATCATTCCTACCATATATATAAGAAATGGATTCGTTTTTACTATGTCCATAGATACAATCAAACTGATTATTAGAAGGACACTGATAGTCAGACCCGCCACACGTTTTGTATAATGCTGTTGTTTATCATATAGTGACAATATATAACTATATTCACTCAAGTTAAACACTCCTTAACAATTGTTATTTAATTAATATAATAGCCTTTTCTACAGGTCAAAACAATAGGATATCAAAAAAATCCCTCACAATAAGTGAAGGATTCATTCCTACTATCTAATATATCGTTTGCTCAAAATATAACTACTTACTAAAAGGATTAAAAAATATAGTGGTAGTACGGTCAGTGTCCCATTATGAAAATAACTCATTCCAAATGTCATTAAGCTCACGATTAAGTAATAACCTAAGCTCAATAATGCTCCTGCGGTTCCAACCACATCTCCAAAGTCAATTAAAGCAAGACTTAAACAATTCGGTAAACACATTCCTGTGCCTAACAACAGGATAAATAACGATAGAATATAGCCAATCAATTGACTTATCTCGTATGGTGGCATAAGAATAACCACAGCAAGTAAAGATATACTACCTAAAATGGACACGGCTAAACCTATATGACAAATAGATTCAGCTGAGGTAATGTCTAATAATTTTTTTGACACCATAGCCCCTATCACAGCTGCTAAGGCAATAACGATACCTAAAAATCCATAGGTTGATTGATTCATACCATATCCCTCTATGAACACAGAGGGAGCTTCAGCATAGTAACTAAAAATCACACCATTTATAATACCAATCAGGACACAAAACGTTACAACTCGAGTATCCTTTAAAAGGCGTTTTCCTACTGATAGTACTGAAATAGTTTGCCTAAATTCAGGTTGAAACGTTTCTGGTAACGCTGTGTAGCTATAAATAAATACCAAAAGACTCATCATCACTAACACAAAAAACACAGCTCGATAACCGTAATACTCACCTGTAAATCCACCAATTAACGGTCCGATAGCTGGGGTAAAGGCTAATGCTGCCGATATTTGAGCAAATAAACGATGGCGTTCTTGCCCTTCAAAACTCTCTCTTAATATCGTTTGGGTCGTTATAGACCCGGTACTTGCTCCAATAGCTTGAATAAATCGAGCGACTAGTAACAGTGACATAGTTTGAGATAAGTAACACATAACGCTACCTATCCCATAGACAATAATCCCTAAATTCATTGCGCCCCTACGGCCAATAATATCCGACAGCCAGCCCCATAAAAACACACCACATGCAAACGCAAAGAAATAAATACTTAATGTTAATTGCGCATGACTCATCGTAGTTTGATACCCCTCAGCTATTTGGGGTAATGAAGGGGTGAAAATAGTTTCACTAATTTGAGGAAAACCCACTAGTGTAATCAATAGTAAGATTCCTGGTTTTTTTTCGATGTTTTTTCTCATTATTTAAACTCCTATATCTAATAATCTGACGAAAAAACATCCTGTCCAGGGAAATGGTGGGATCATGACCTTTATCCATTCATAGGTGGTCATATACTCACCCCTTTCATTTCATAATGAAAATAGTATAACGAATTCTTTAACAAAGTGCAAACTTACATTATACTCTCTCACCATGTATCAACAAGCGTTTCGCATTTGATCCAAATGGATGACAGGTAATAATCGTTGCTAAGTCTTTACCTTCTTGTACTTCTAGTGCACCTGTATCTTCAGGATAAATCACTTGTTTGTCATACACTCGGTATTCCAACGTTTCAATTAAAGTATGAATGTAAAAAAAGTTACCCATCTGTATTTTATCAGCATGCATCAACATTTCTTGGGTCCACAAGCCACGATGGCCTGCTAATACAGTATGAGTACTATTTCCACCAATCGGTAGTGACGACCCATCAACTAGGCCAATACCTTTCGATAAAAACTCTTCAGACGCACTTAAATAAATAGGGACCACTAAATCCAATGCTGGAATTTCCAAAATAGCAAATACATTGTCTTGATCCATACCTAGACAATTTTTCATATTGGTTAGGTTCTCTTTGTTTGAAGAAAAAGGATCAACTACTTCACCTGTGTTGACTCGCGATGTTTCGTTACAATGAGTTACTTTTGCTTTTAACTCTTTTGACTCATCATCTGATAGCTTGTTTGAATCACGTTTCAACATGTCATAACTTTTTTGATTTTCAAGGTTATGATAATACCTAATACTATACGGAAATAGCAATAAGCATGCACCTATAGTAAACAATATACTGACAATCGTTTTTCGTTTCATTTACTTTCTCCTTTTTGATTGACGTTTTGTCCAGTACCATAAAAAAATAAGAATAAGTACAATAATAAGACTACCAATACCTATTGTTACTAGTTTCCATGATAGTTTAGATGTATGATGTTTGGTATTTTTTTGGGCTTCAACATACGGAATTCTTTTCCCAAATACGAGTAAACGATGCGTATTTAACATGTATGGATCACACGTCAATAACGTGACAATTTCTTTCGTATCATCTTGAATAAGCCAATCCGTTTCATCCGGTAAGACGACTTTTGTATCAAATACTTCATAGGCATGTTTTTCATTAAGAACTGAGACATAAAAAATATCTCCTAACTCCAAATCATCTAAATGCCTAAATAATTTAGCAGATGGCAAGCCTCGATGTGCTGTCAACACACTATGAGTGCCTTTTTCTCCAATTGGCAACGCTGAATTTTCTAAGTGTCCAACTCCTCTACTCAATACTTTTTCATTTGAACCATGATAAATAGGCAACATCATATCCAGTTTAGGAATATCTAATACACCCATTGCCTTTCCAATATTTAAAGCATCGTAATAACTCTTCGTCCCAGCTTTATCTGTACCATTTGAAAAAGGATCAACAAAGGTTTGCTCTTCTTTTTTTATTTTATCATTGTGTTCCTTTGCTTTTTTTTCTGCTTTTTTTTTCGTCTCACTACTTAATTGTGCCATTTTTTCTTCGTATCCTTCAATCTCTTTCACATGTCCTGTTGTTGACACATAATTAGCAATGATTGGATAAGAAAAGATGGAGAATCCTACTAAAAGAAATAATAGAATTAATCCGTTTTTTTTCACATTCTCACTCCTTACAACAAGTAGAAAAGAATCCTAACCCATCGGATTAGAATTCTTTATCGTTTATGCTACTTTTTTATCCCTACGTACTAATAATACCAAACCAGCTAACATAAATAATGACCCAAATAATGTGAATAGAATAGTTCCTAAGCCACCTGTTGTTGGTAAATCCCATCCAGATTGAGAGTTTTCTACAACAACTTCTTTATCATTCACTTTATTTTGAACGTCAACTTTTAATGGTTTCGTTAATAGACGGTAAGGTTTTAGCTCACCTTTATCATTTGTAAAAGTCGGTGCTTTTGTTTCATGTAGGTAATAAGTTCCTGGAGTCAGACCTGTAATGCTGATTTCTCCTTCTTCACTCGTTAATAATTTTTCTAGCTTACCTTCTGTTGCAACACCATTTACTTTGATAACAGTTCCTTTTGTATCAACAACGTTTTTTCCTTCAACATCTGTTGTCAATTTAAATTCTGCGTTTTCAAGCTTTTTAGAATGATCATTTTTGTCTACTTTTAATACTTTTAGTCCACCCTCTGTTGGATCAACAGTTACAACTGGAGGTTTTGGTGGGTCATATGGTGGTTCAGTTGGATCTTCAGGCCTTACGGGTTTAGTAAATGAGCCGTGATTATTGTTGAAATCTAACTCAGCCGTGTTAGGAATACCTGTCTCATTTGTTTCTAATACTGCATCTTTTTTAATTGCTTAGTTGTAGAATCAAGTTAGTCACCCTAAAATAATAAAAAAACA
>JBQELZ010000040.1:0-11061 GCA_052104115.1 Vagococcus sp.
TTAGATATTTTTACCAGAGTGGCTAACTTAATGTTGCAATTTAGAAAATATTTTTTTATGGCTTAATCGGCATGTTTATTGTAGCTGGTTTCATGGGATTCGACTTAAATTGGTCGATGGTATTCGTTCCTCTTAATTTATCAAATTTATTATTTCTTGGGTTAGGCGCTTCAGCACTTTGTTTTTTATTATGGAATAAATCAGTTGCCTTAATAGGTCCCATCAAAACAAGTGCCTATATCTATGTGATGCCCGTCTTTACCATAATAACTTCAGCGATCATTTTAGACGAACCTATTAGTGTAGCCTTAGTAATAGGATCTAGTTTAGCAATATTGGGGTTATTAGTGTCTGAAGGTATTCTTATAAAAAAACCAAAAAAAACAGACAAGAATTAATCTTGTCTGTTTTTATGTAGCGCATCAACCATCTCTTTATCTGGTGTGACAAAGAGTGTTTGTTGGTTTTCATAGATAACATAACCAGGTTTTGCACCATTCGGTTTTTTGACATGTCTCACTTGAACGTAATCAACTGGGACTTGACTAGATAAACGATACTTAGAATAGTATGCCGCTAAGATCGCTGCTTCATATAAGGTATCGTCACTAGGATGACTGTCTTTGATAATGACATGAGAACCCGGTATATTTTTAGCATGCAACCAAACATCTGTTTTTTGAGCCGTTTTCAATGTTAAGGCATCATTTTGTAGATTATTTTTACCTACTAAAATGGTCGTGCCATTCGTGGATAAAAATGATTCTGGTTTGCTCAGTTTTGGTTGTTTTTTCTTTTTACGATTCATTTTAGGCTTGATATATCTTTCTGATATCAATTCTTCACGAATTAGTTCAACATCTTTAGGACTAGCTAGTTCTAACTGAGATGCAACAGATTCCAAATAGAGTAGTTCGTAACGTGATTTTTCTAATTGTTCCTTTACAACGTTAACGCCATTTTTTAACTTTTGATAACGTTGAAAATATTTTTGTGCATTTTGGCTCGGACTAAGTGCCTCATTTAATGAAATGGTAATAGGGGCGTTGTCTTCATAGTAGTTATCAAGAGTAATATTTTTTGCTCCCCTAGGAATTTGATGGATAAACGTCGTTAATAACTCTCCTTTGATTCTAAAGATTTCTGCATTATCAGCGTCATCTAGTGATCGTTGTAATTTTTTTATCTTATTTTTAATCTTGGATTGATCATTTTTTACTTTCCTAATCAGTTCCCCAGCTTGTTGCTTCACTCTGTCACGTTCAGCTTTCCCTTCATAATAAGCATCAAGCAATGTGCTTAACGTGTCAAAGGAAGATATGTCATCACCCAACGTAACAAAAGGAATGGGAGTGAAAAATTCCTTATTCTTCCAGCGACTAAACGTAGGGGAGAGACCTGTAGTTAACTGAGTCATAAATGACTGCCATTCTGACAGTGTGTCATGCTTTGTTCGGTTTAATCGTTGTTCTAATTCCCCAGCTGTATCCTTGCCAAAACCTTGAAATTTATCTTGGATGAATGATGCAGATAGATTATCTGTTGTATTTAATAAATCAAACAGTTTTGTTGTTGTTACATTCCAGGGATTTACTTTATCCTGAGAAGGCGGAGCAATGTAAGCGACACCTGGTAAGAGGAGTCGGTAACTGTTTTGACTTGCTCCAACATGTTTGACCACATCAATAATTTTGTTTGTTTCTTGATTTAATAAGATGATATTACTATGGCGTCCCATTAACTCAACAATTAATAAGATGTGTTCCAAATCCCCAAGTTCATTTCTACTTGAAAAAGCAAATTGTATCACTCTATCGTTTTCCATTTGCTCTATAGATAACAAGATACTTCCTTCTAAATACTTTCTTAGAACCATACAAAAATCAGGTGGAGTCTGCGGATTTTTATACGCAATATTTGTCAATTGAACACGAGCATAGGAAGGGTGTGCTGATAATAATAAGGTGTGGTTTTCCCCCTTATTTCTAATGATTATCATTAATTCATTGTCGTATGGTTGATGTATTTTAGAGATTCTACCATCTCTAATTGCTTCGTTTAATTCATCTACCATTAAATGTGTAAACATACCATCATATGACATACTATTCCTCCTAATCTCTACTAATACTTATCTATTAATTGTAAACAAAAAAATAGGAAACAACAACTTTTATTGTCGCTTCCTATCACTTATCTGCTAATTAGGGCCATTTCCTTTGAACCAACCTGTTTTACAGTTTATGGTTACCACATATAGTGGAAATTCCTCTGGCTTACTCTTAGGGAAGATTTTTGAATTGGTTGTCGCATATAAATCATAGAATCCTTCACCGTTTTCTACATATTTAGGCACTAGTGTATATCCACCAGGTGCGACATAACCACGATTAATGACTTCATTGATGACTTTGTCTTGTACTCCAGCACTCCAAGACCATGCGTCACTAGATAAGTCAATTGTGGCATCTTGGCGATTTCCCCAGCGCCCTGTTTGATTTGAACCAGTTGAAGGGGTAGCTGGAAGTTTTGGTGTGTTATCCTTTGCTTGTTGTGCTAGTTCTGCTTGCTGTTGTTTTTCTTTTTCCGCTACTTCGGCTTCTTTTTTTGCCTTTTCATCTAAATAGCTTTTCACTTTATCTAATATATCTTGTTGCTGTTGCTTTAATTCTGGGTCTTTTACAGCTGTCACAGCTTTTTCAGCTGCAGCATATTGCTCTTTTGTAACACTTTGCTCAACTTTATTGTCTTTATAAACAGTGTTTAGTGCCACAATTGCTTTTTCATTTATGTCATATTGAGACGATGCCTCTAGCAATGCTTTGTTAAACAAAATATCAAACCCATTTTCTTCTGGATCTGATTTAGTTAAAGAGACTTTTTCTTGTGCTTTTAAATAAGCTTTATTGTCAAGGTGTTCACCTGAAATAATAGGTGTTTTAAATAGCTTATTGATTGAGACTAAGCGATTATACTGTGTCTCAATTTCGTCCATTTTTTTCTTCAAGTCATCAAATTCAGCTTTTCCTTTTAATGCGTCAACAGATTTTTTGGCTTTATCGATGTCAGACTGACTAATATTTTCTTTTAAGAACACATGGTCAGAATTAGAATACAGAGAATTTAAATCAAATTCTGCTGTAGACGTTAACTCAGCTATCTTGTCCGCTTCAACTTGTTTTTGATGGTAGTTAAAATAGAAGAGACCTCCTACTATAACAACTAATGCGACAACTAAACCAACAACGCCTTTTTTTGATGTTTTTTTCGGCGTTTTATTATTTGTTAACTCATTTTCCTTAGTGGGTGAGGGGATGGACATCTCAGTATCTATAATAGGGTCATGTTCTGTTTCATTAGACTCCTCTACGTCAGAATCGGACTCTAAATCAGTTTGATCCTCAGTAATACTAATAGAAACATCTTGTTCATCAGTAGAATCTATGATTGATGGGACGTCTTCTTCAGTAGATGCATCAAAATCATCATCAGCCTTTAATTGTTCTTCCTTTAATTGCTCCACAGTTTTTCCTCTGTGTTTAAATGTTGGTTCATTATGATACGATTCAGTTGATGCTGTTACGTGTTTTTTCACAGGTTCATCATTAAAAGTAGGTGTGTCACTGTTATTCTTTTGTTGATCTATCGGAATAAATAAATCGCAATTAGGGCAGTATTCTTCACCATCTTTGAAGATGTGACCGCAATTTGGACATTTTTTTATCTGTTTAGTCAAATGAATTCTCTCCTAAAAATTTTTATATTACTCTACAATTTACTAATTATATACCATTATTGCAAAAAAATATAGTAGTATCCGCTTAAATACAATTAAAAAGCCGATGAAAGAAGACTAGTATTCTCAATTGGGTTCATTTAGGTTATAATACGGGTAATAATAGTTTAAGGTGGTTATTCTCAATGCGTTCATTCATTCAAAAGGTACTCAAAGATTGTCAAATGGCAATTCAACGTATCAATGTAGAGAGTCTTATGAAAAATAAAAAAATAATCGGATTAATTGTTGGTGTCATTCTAAGTTTTATTATTTTAAATATAGTGGTTACTGCTGTTCGTCCCAGTATTAGAGAACAAGAGATGCAATCCGTTGCCTTAGAGACCGTCAAGAATAAGCAAGTTGTCTCGATAAATGAAGAGCAACTCTCTTCTTACTTAAAGAAAGAAGCAGATACATTTGTGGCACTTATTGATAAAAAAGACAATCCCAGTTACAAAGAACTACGAAAAATGTTTAATAACAGTAAAGGGTTTGAACAATTCACTGAAACCATATATATGTACCAACCTATATATGATGTTAAAAATCTGAGTAAACAGTATCATTTAACAAATAAAAATACTTTTATTCATATTAGCGATGGAAAAGAGCAAGGTAGATTTAGTTTTGACACATTGAAGACTGGTGAAGAGGAACTTTTCAATCAATTAAACCTAATGCTAAATCCAAAAATTCAGCAAAGGAAACCAATACGAGTCGAAAAAGATCCGATAAACTTCGATAGCGAACCAAAAGAAGAAACTCAGACGAGTGAAATAATTTTTGACAATTAGTTGACAAGTGGGCACATAAACTGTAGTATGATTTTAACTTATAAAAGAAACGAGGAATTGTCATGAAAACACATTTAAATCCATTAACTAAATTAAGCGTTACTTTTTCATGGCAAACTTGGCGTAGATAGTTGTATTTAGGCTTTCTTTGAGCATAGATACAACATTTAGAGTTTTTCTAAATTGCGTATCTATGTTAGGAACACGTGTGCCCCGCATAGATCATTATAGATTTATGTGGGGTTTGTTTTTAATACAATGCAAAAAGACAACACCCATTATATGTATAGGGTGTTGTCTTTTTTTAGGAGGAAAATCAATGAACAATAAAAAAATAATGATAACAGTAATTGGCTTGGCACTATTTGTACTAGGTAGTTTCATCTATGATATGCAACACACAACTGTAGAACAAAACAAGGATATTCCAACGGTAGGGGTACTCCAATACGTTAGTCATCCCGCTCTTGACGATATTTATAAAGGAATCGTTGATCAGTTAGAAAAAGAAGGATTTAAAGACGGGGAGACGGTTCATATAAAACGGCAGAATGGTCAAGCCGATCAAAGCAAATTAACAAGTATGAGTCAACAATTGATTTCAGACAAATCAGATGTTCTTGTTGGAATCGCAACGCCAGCAGCTCAGGCTTTAGCCAATCAAACTCAGACTATACCTATCGTCCTAGGAGCCATCAGTGATCCGAAAAGTGCTGGACTTGTCGCAAGCAATGAAAACCCTGGAGGAAATATTACTGGAGTAAGTGATCAATCTCCTGTGCAAGCTCAACTCGACTTAATTAACACTATATTGCCAACAAAGAAAAAAATGGGCATTCTTTATTCTTCAGCAGAAGATAACTCGGATTATCAGACAAAAAAAATAACAGAAATTGCCAAGAAAAATGGCTTTAACGTAACGGCGTATTCTGTTCCTTCTACAAATGAAATTTCACAGATGGTTCAAGTCATGACTGAAGAAGTCGATTTTATTTATTTGCCTACAGACAACACCATTGCAAATGCGATGCAAAGTATTGTGAACATCGCGAACCAACATAAAACCCCTATTTTTCCCTCTGTGGATACGATGGTAGAACAAGGTGGTATAGCAACGGTTGGCATCAATCAATATGACTTAGGCATTCAAACAGGAAAAATGGTAGCAGATATTTTAACAGGGAAAAGCAGTCCTAGTACGACACCTATCTATACGTTTAAAACAGGCGATATCGTGGTTAATAAAGAGCAAGCCAACGCGTTAAATATTACGATTCCTGATTCAATTTTAGATAAAGCAATAGAAAAGGAGTAATCATTATGTTAATATCAACAATCGGACAAGGGTTATTATGGGCCATTTTAGGACTAGGTATATTTTTAACATTTCGAATTTTAGATTTTCCTGACCTGACAACAGAAGGTAGCTTTCCGTTAGGTGGAGCAGTATGTGTGACTGCTATAACACATGGAATATCCCCACTGCTGGCCACTCTTTTAGGGGTAATGGCTGGAATGCTTGCTGGTCTGACAACGGGTTTACTTTATACAAAAGGAAAGATACCCATTATCTTATCTGGGATTCTAGTCATGAGTGGTTTGAATTCCGTTATGCTGTTTGTGATGAAATCACCTAATCTTTCCTTATTAAATCAGAAAAAATTAACGGATGTATTTAATAGTTTACCTATCCCACCAAATTACGATACCGTACTTATTGGTCTTATTTTCGTCATACTAGTTATTTGCTCTATCTTATTTTTCCTATATACAGACTTAGGTCAGGCTTATATTGCTACTGGAGATAATGAAACAATGGCAAAATCTTTTGGTATCCATACGGACCGAATGAAAATACTCGGATTAGTTGTATCTAACGGAATTATTTCTTTATCAGGTGCATTAATCGCTCAAAGTGAAGGGTATGCAGATGTGAATAAAGGGATTGGTGTTATCGTCATTGGATTGGCTTCAATTATTTTGGGAGAGTTACTATTTGGTGAACTAACCTTACCAGAACGATTGATTGCGATTGTTTTAGGAAGTATCGGCTACCAGCTACTTATATTGGCAGTGATTAAACTAAAATTAGACACAACTTATTTAAAAATTTATTCGTCAGTGATTTTAGCGATTTGTCTAATGATTCCACAAATGAAACAAAGATTACTAGGAAGTAGAAAGGGCTGAGGGTATGACACAAGCTATAATAGACATTCAACAAGGGACAAAGATAACAGAAAGTGGATTAACTATTATGAACCACTTAGACCTAAAGATTAATAAAGGGGACTTTATTACCATCTTAGGGGGAAACGGGGCTGGAAAATCGACTTTATTTAATTCCATCAGTGGTACCATGCCTTTAACAAGTGGTGTGATTAAACAAAGTGGACAAACTATCACCACACTGTCTGAAGAAAAGAGAGCACGCCATATCTCTAGGGTATTTCAAGATCCAAAACAGGGAACAGCTCCAAGAATGACAGTAGCAGAAAATTTATTACTTGCTAGTCTACGTGGAAAAAAAAGAGGACTCAAAAAGCGAGAGTTGAAACAGCATAAAGAAGAATTTTTTAAAAGATGCGCGCAAATTGGCAATGGACTAGAAAATCATTTAGATACACCAGCAGGAAATCTTTCGGGAGGGCAACGGCAAGCCTTGAGTTTAATTATGGCAACCATTCAGAAGCCTGAATTGTTACTCCTAGATGAGCATACAGCCGCACTTGATCCGAAAACAGCAAAACAACTCATGAGTCTTACCAATACGATTATTGAAGAACAACAGCTAACATGTCTCATGATTACTCATCGAATGGAAGATGCATTGGTTTACGGCAATCGATTGATTGTTCTTAAAAATGGACAGATTGAGGTTGATTTAAACCAAGAGGAGAAAAAGGCCTTAACATTACAAGAGATACTCACATTTTTTTAACTATAAACATGGACACTCTGTGGTATAATTGATTCAATACCAAGGAGGTTGATTATTAAATGACAAAAAAACTTCTAAATTGTACGACAAGTGATATTAAAAAAATGACAACATTGGACTTAAAAGATGCTGTTAACGCATCAAACGGTCGCATTATTTGTACAGAACATATTGCGTTATCACAGTCTATTGCAGGAGATATTACAAATGCAGAAATTGCTGCAGGATACGGATCAGATTTGCTTTTATTAAATGGGTTTGATGTGTTTAATCCAGTCATAGTAGGTCTTCCAGGAACATCAAATTTAGAGGACTTACTCGATAATCTTAATGATCCTTTACTGTTTAAAAAAAATCCAATTAAAGAATTAAACTATTTAACAGGGAAAGCTGTAGGCATTCATCTTAACATTGTATCAGGATATTCACCTTCTTTAGATAGTTCACAGGGACAGATTTGTTCGAAGGAAACTTTGATTGAAGCACAAAATTTTATTTGCTTAACTCTTTCTAATCACTCGAATAACGATATTTTAGCTATTAATCAAGCAATTTCGCTGGCAAATAAGTATTTTTATGGATTGATTATGGCAGGAATCCCGTATCATAGAGATGGTGCTAATCCTGAATTAGTGCGTTCATTCATCAATAACGGAACCGACATTGTGTTATTGCCTAGCATAGGAACGTCGACAAATACTCACGAAAATGACCTAAAATTAGCTGCCGATATTTGTAACCAGCTTGATGTTCTATCCATGGTTTGCTTCAATAAATGTCAGACAATTCAAGACATTAAAGAACTATCACTAAAGAACAAACAATGTGGGATTGATATCCACCATGTAAGTGATGAATTTTATAACGGTTTACCCTCTGTTGATACCATCTATCAACTATCATTAACGATTCGAGGATTGAGACATACCATGAATCGTATTGGGCAATCTATTAATAGATAAAGACAAAGTTAGTGTCACGTGAGTTAGATAGATCAATGATTCTAACTGGCGGAGCGATTAAACCTGATGAAAGCACAAATGAAGCTGTGGTTAGAGAATTTTTAGAAGAAACGAATTTTAATGTACAAGTTGATGGGCTAACAGCTATTATCAAAATTTTTTTCTCTCAACTCAATGACTTACCAACAGCTCAGATTTGTTTATCTGGTATCACTCACCCCAGAAAGTAAACAACATTTAGTCTGCAAAGAAAACGTCTAATCGTAGTGGAAAATAATCGAAACTATTAATAACTTAACACCCAAAATACTCAATAACATTATACGATCAAAAGCAAGTCCATTTAGTATTATGTAAATAGAGATGAATGACTAATCGTTTAACCATATAAGAAAACAAACTGCTAAACTAGGTTTGCATAATTTTATTATGTAAACCTAGTTTAGTTCTAAAGTCTGATGTGTATTGTGATGTATTCCTTTATAATAGAAACATGAATACGAATAGTGAGGTATAAAATGATTAGTCTATTGTTAGCATTATCTGGTATAACTATATATAATTACAAACATAAAAAATGGTATGAATCATTGATGGGAGAATCAAGTAATACACATTATTTTATTGGCTATTGCTTTCTCATCTATCTTTATATAACATTTAAAGAAATAGTAGGGTTTCCTAGTATTTCCGACTGGCGTAGAGTTCTAGCTGTTCAAGGGGCTATCTTTGATCCTAATATCAGTTTGATACCTTTTGAAAATGGTATCTTGTATTCAGATTATTTGAACATCTTGTTATTTATGCCGCTTGGTTTTATGATTCCTTTAATGTGGAAAAAATTTGATAGCTTTAGATCAACGTTTCGGTATGCACTTAGCATTTCATTAACCATTGAAATCGCTCAATTATTTACTCGTTACCGTGCAACAGATATGAACGACATTATAACCAATACATTGGGTGCCATGATTGGTTGGTTGTTTTACAAAATACTGTCTAAATTTATTTTGACACGAGTAAAACCGATACATTTATTCCAATCTACCAAGTTTTTTTCATTGGAACCATATTACTATTTAATCATTGTCTTAATATCAATTTTCTTAAGTTGAGGTGAAAGAATCGTGACGATTTCGTTAGTAAAGCCATCTACTAGTTGGCTACCAGCAATCAAAGATTGCCAATATGAATTTTGGATGAATAAGGAACCTATTCATGGGGCAAATGGATTAAGTACTAGTAAGAATTTAAATAAATGGCTACAACATGTTAAGTGTTTAAGTGATACAGATAAAGTACCGAAGCATATGGTTCCGACACGTCAATATTTAATCGTGGATGAATCGAAGACTATTGTTGGTTTTATTGATGCCAGGCAAAGACTAACACCTTATCTTGAAAAAGAAGGTGGTCATATTAGCTATTCTATCCGCAAAAGCGAACGGGGGAAGGGGTACGCCAAAGAATCACTCTCATTAGTCCTGAATACGTATCATTCAAAGCTCTTTCATTCTGTTTTACTAACGTGCAAAGAATCGAATGACGCATCTAAACAAGTTATTTTGGCGAATAACGGTATTTTGTATAGTAGCCAATCTGTTAACAATCAACGCGTTAACATCTATAAAATAGTTATCTAAAAAAGGGTGTCATTCACATGAAATGACACCCTTTTTTAAAACCCTAATTTAAAATCAATTAAGCTACTACCAATTTCATCTGTAGTAATACCAATATAACGTTTAGTTACCTTTTCAGAACTGTGATTAAATATCTCCATTAGTGTAGCGATATCCCTGGTTTTTCGGTAATAATGATACCCAAATGTTTTTCTTAATGTATGCGTACCAATATCACGACGGTCCAATTTTGATGCTATCAATTGATACTGTTTATAAACAGTGTTGACTTTGATATGTCCACCTTGTTGCCGGCTAGGAAATAACCAATCATCATCAGCCATGTTGGCTATATAGTCTGATAGTAAATCTTGTAAATTATCCAAATACAAGATTTTTTTCTTTCCAGTCTTTTTTTCAACAATAAGTGGCCGACTATCAAATTTGACATCTTTAACCCTCAATTTCACAATATCTGACATACGTAGGCCGTTATTTATACCGAAAATAAAAAGGAACGTATCTCTTTTAGGATTATTGGTTCGTCTAAGCCAAAACAAAAAATCATCTATCTCTGTTTGAGTTCTAAGCGGTTGAACATTATATGCCAAAACGGCACCTCCAGTACTTAAAAAATGAGTTCACTATTACTGTCCTATAATACCACATTAAGGAACTTAAAAAAACATCATCTTAAAACGTTGATATATCAATAGTATGAGTTCACTATTTCTAACATTATAGTGAACTCAAAGTCACTTTTATCGAGATGTAATAGAATAGAGTATGATTTAGGAGTGTGTGTGTCAGAGGACGATTCTAAGCGTTTTAAATTTTATAATGTATATAATTATACCTAAACGGTTTTTAAAACCATATTTTATTTTTAATTAAAATCAATAAACAAAATGATGCTTAGTTGTAGAATCAAGTTAGTCACCCTAAAATAATAAAAAAACACCAT
>JBQELZ010000041.1:0-9489 GCA_052104115.1 Vagococcus sp.
AACTTAACCGACAGAATGGTTTTTTCCATTTACACATAATTCTTGACGCAACCTTTTTGGAAGTTTATAAATATAATTTATATAGGGATAAGATAACTACATATTGGCAATAGTAAAAAAATTGGAAAGCTACTTTTAGTGGCTAGGAAATGGTTGTATATGGATATATGATTAAATAAAGCTTATCAAAAAATTATAGGTATTAGTCTAGCGATAGACTAATACCTATTTTCATTATTCGAGCCTTCTTTATTGTTAACAGGATAATTTCTCAACAAATTGGTTTAATGTTTCAATTGTTGTTTCGATATCTTTATGTGTGGTTAGAGGTGATAACGTACACATTCTCAACACAGTCTTGTCAAAAAGTTTTGTGGTTAGAACTTGTGCATAACCAGTAGATGTCATAGTTTCTGATAGGTGGCCATTGATTTTATCTAATTCATCCTCATCCAAAGAGTCATTGATATAGCGGAAATTAACAACAGCAGTTTGAGCGGGAGTCACGATTTCCCAATGAGAGTATCGTTCGATTTGAGATTGTGTGTACTCGGCCATGTTAATGCCGTAATCAATTTGGTCACCGATTTTTTTTGTCCCTAATGCTTGTAAGGTCAACCATAACTTCATCCCTCGTGCCGGACGTGATAATTCAATCCCTAAATCCCAAAAATCCGTGTGATCTGCCTGGTGAGCGTCTTCTAAATATTCAGGACGTTCGCTAAAACTATGTAAAAGAGACGACGCATGTTTTACGAGTAACATGGCACATGAATACGTTTGAAATAGCCATTTATGTGCATCCCATGTGATACTATCGGCTTCTTCAATTCCGTC
Source organism: Vagococcus sp. (assembly GCA_052104115.1). Classification (GTDB taxonomy): domain Bacteria; phylum Bacillota; class Bacilli; order Lactobacillales; family Vagococcaceae; genus Vagococcus. The sequence continues at coordinate 838 of JBQELZ010000041.1, forward strand.
AACGAGATGACGATTCTTGTTTGATAACAGGACTGATGCACCAAAAGCTCCGTCAACGTGGAACCATAAATCATGTTCTTTGGCTATGGCAGATAACTCATGTAGAGGATCAATGACACCAGCGTTTGTTGTGCCTGCTGAGGCAATAATTAGAAAAGGTTTTAATCCGTTTTGTTTGTCTAAATTAATTTGATGAGATAGGTCAATTGGATCGATTTTTAGGTCATCTGTTGTGTCAATTTTATGAATCCTACTATCGGGTATTCCAATGACGTGCAATGCTTTATTGACACTGTGATGTGCTTGATTTGAAATATAAGCAACGCCTTTTGCGATATCATCAGCATTTAATTTACTGTCTCGAGCAGCGATGGCAGCAGTTAGATTGGCAGTAGATCCACCAGATACAAAAATACCACTAGAATCATTGGAATAGCCAGCTTGTTCACATAACCAATTTATTAGAGAATGTTCGATACAAGCTGTACCAGAACTAGGATACCATCCGCATGCATTTGGGTTGTAGAATAGATTAATTAAATCACCTAATTTAGAAACATCTTCTATAGGTGCAGGTATAAATGCGAAGTTTCTAGGATGTTCTCCAATACTACGATTAGCATAAATATCCTGCCTAAGTACTTGAACCATGTCTTCTAGAGGTTTTCCATTTTCAGGAATATCAATAGAGGATAGATTTGAAAACATCTCTTGATCAACTAGTTGAACAACTGGTGTATCAGAATAATTCATGTCCTCTTTGTAGTAATCGTCAATAAATTTAGTCATTATATCTTTTATTTCCATGTTTGTATCCCCCAATAATGTGTTTGTATCCCCCAATAATGTGTTTGAATCTTTCTATTAAATAGTGTAGCATTGAAATGAGATTAAAAAAAATCAATATTTTTATGATATCTATTAAAAATATTAATACATAAAAGAAGTGATAAAAATAGAATTACATCAATTAAAAACATTTATTAAAGTGGCACAATTATTAAGTTTTTCGAATGCTGCTGAGGAATTAGGCTATTCTCAATCAGCTGTTACGGTACATGTTCAGCAATTGGAAAAAGAATTAGAGGTCGCGTTGTTTGAACGCATCGGACGAAAAGTATACTTATCCGGTGCAGGTGAACTTTTTTTAAAAGATGCGATTGACGTGTTGGGCCGTGTCGAAAGTGCGAAATTAAGACTGAAAGAACCAGAGGACCCATCCGGACTGTTGAGAATTGGGACGGTCGAGTCGTTATCGACCATTGTTTTACCGTCTGTGTTGTTAGAATTTCATCAGTTATACCCGAAAGTAACCACAATTGTAACAAATGGGACCACGCTAGAACTTCAAAAAAAATTAAAAAATCATGATATTGATTTATTGCTAACATTAGATTATCCAATTTATGGGACAGAATGGATAAAGTTATTAGAAAAGGAAGAAGAAAGTGTATTTGTAGGGTCCATAAAAAGTATCGAAAAATTACCCGTTACCCCGACCCTAAAAGATATTATGTCACAACCATTTATATTGACTCAAGGAGGCGCGAGTTATCGCAAAGAACTAGAAATGATGTTGGCAGTTGAAGCTTTAACGGTCACACCTAGATTAGAAATTTCAAATCCAGAAACGATTTTACAATTATTGAATAAAGGATTTGGACTATCTTTTTTACCAAAATTTGTAGTAGAGAATAGCAGTCATTTGGCAAACATTAAAATGATTCCTTATGATGTCCCATCTTCTCATATAAATGTTCAATTGATTCACCATCGAAACAAACAAATGACGTATTCAATGGAATTGTTTAGTAATATGTTAATGGCATTTTACGATAAAGAGAAGACACATTAAAATTTACCTTGTTTTTTTATTGACATCTAGTTTTAAAAGAGTAAGAATTAAGGTGATGAATTAAAGCAATACATTAAAAAGGAGAATGATTCATGAGACATTTTGATTTTCAAGCAGCAACAAATATTTTATTTGGGGAAGGACAAATTAATCATTTACCTGAAAAACTATCAGTATATGGAAAAAATGTTTTGCTAACATATGGTGGAGGAAGTATTAAGCGTAATGGCTTATACGATGCAATTCAAGAACGTTTAGGGGATTCATTTAATATTATTGAATTGTCAGGAGTGGAACCTAATCCGAGGATTGAAACAGTCCGAAAAGGTGCAAAATTATGTCGTGATCATGATATCGATGTGATTTTATCTGTCGGGGGAGGTTCAACAACGGATTGTTCAAAAGCAATTGCTGCAGCAACGTTTTATGATGGAGACGCATGGGATTTTACTGGTGATAGTCGATTAGTTAAACAAGCATTACCAATTATTTCCATCTTAACATTGGCAGCAACTGGATCTGAAATGAATGGTGGGTCAGTTATTACAAATGTAGAGACTAAGGAAAAATTGAGTTTCCATAGTCGTTTACTTGTTCCTAAAGTAGCTATTTTAGATCCGACGTACACGTATACAGTTCCTACCTATCAAACTATGGCAGGGTCATCGGATATTTTGAGTCATTTGTTCGAAAGTTATTTCAATAGTACACCAGATACAATGGTTCAAGATGGTATTTCTGAAGGATTAATGCGCACGGTGTTGCATTACACACCGATTGCCTTAAAAGACCCAGAAAATTATGCGGCAAGAGCTAATTTAATGTGGGCAAGTTCTTTAGCTTTAAATGGGCTAACAGGATCAGGGAAAGCTGGTGTTTGGTCATGTCATGCCATGGAACATGAACTGAGTGCTTATTATGATATTACACATGGTATTGGATTAGCTATCATTACACCTAGATGGATGATGCATGTCTTAAATGAAGACACAGCTACACGTTTTGCAGAATTTGGTCACCGTGTGTTCGACTTGCCAAGAAGAGATGACGTGATGATTGCAGCGAAAGAAGCAATTCAACACACATATGACACATTTAAATCATGGGGAGTTCCAATGACACTTGGAGAAGTTGGAATTGATGATACGTTATTAGAGGAAATGGCATCCCAAGCAGTTAGTCATAGTAAGATAAGTACTGATGCGTATGTTCCATTATCAATTGCAGATGTAACAACGATTTACAAAGACTCATTAACAGAGATGACATTTTAATTATCTGAAAAAAGACAGCTATTAAAGAGATAGTTGTCTTTTTTATTTTATCTAAAGCGACGGGAGATTAGCTGAATCAAGGATTAAGGAGAGAAATCACTGTCTTACTTTGTTTAAAATAAAGGTTTATTTTTCTATAAAGTGGTGGTTAACATACCATAAATTTATTTGTGTAATAAATAGCCGTTCTTTTTAAAAGATAAAAGAGAAGGTTTACAAAAATAAATAAAAATGCTAATATAAGTTTACAATATTATATGAGTGGATTGTTACTATTTGATTAGGCAAAAACCGCGAATGACTGTTTAGCAGTCGTTTGCGGTTTTTTTTATGTTTATATTGATTGGAGTGAATGATGTGACTTAAAATAAAAAAGTGTTGGTAAAATTTATCAAGAGGAGGAAGCATAGTGTATCGCATTGTACAAGTGCTCAACAACAATGTAGCTATTGTGAAAAAAGATGGTAAGCAAGAGATTGCTATGGGGAAGGGGATTGTCTTTCAAAAGAAAAAAGGAGATATTTTACAAGCATCTGATATACAAAGATTATTTGTTGTAAAAGATGAAGAATCTAAAAAGAATTTTTCGCTATTATTGAAAGACGTTCCGCTAGATTTTATTACAACGACTCATGAGATTATTGAAAATGCAATCAACGAGTATGGATACTCCGTTCAAGATTATATTTATGTGACATTAACAGACCATATCTATTGGAATTATAAACGATTAGAGAAAGGTGAATACATTAAGAGTTTGCTTCCGGAAATAAGCGAACAGTATCCAACCGAGTATCAAATTGCTAAAGATGCATTGATGATAATAAATAGTCGATTAGGAGTAACGTTTCCAATAGATGAAATAAAAAATATAAGTCTTCATTTTGTAAATGCACAGGCTAAAATTGGCGATCATGAAAACAAACACATTGTTTTTGATAGTCTTCAAATTGTATACAGCAAGGTTGAGAATATATTAAAAGAACAACAGATTTATAGAAATACGAACAATCAAAATTTCTATGACAGATTAATGATACATCTAAGGTATACATTAGATAGGACTGAGCCGATTAAAGAAGATGAATTTGCTATTAGGATGGAACAGGAACTTATAAAATCTTATCCTAAAGCTTATAGAATAGCCGAAGACATATATAATGTGATTAAAAATGAAACCGGTTTACAGTTGAATACGAGTGAAAAAGTTTATTTTACAATACACTTACAAAGACTATTTTAAAGGAGAGAATAACCATGAAAAAACTACCAAAAGATTTTATTTTAGGAGGAGCTACGGCTGCTTATCAATGTGAGGGTGCTACTGAAGGTGATGGTAAAGGAAAAGTAGCATGGGATGACTTTTTAGTAGAAAAAGGAAGATATACTGCTAATCCAGCTTCTGATTTTTACCATCAATACCCAGTTGATATTGAATTGTGTAAAAAATTTAAAATAGATAGCATTAGAATGTCAATATCTTGGAGCCGACTATTTCCAAATGGATATGGTGAGCCAAATCCATTTGGCATTGAATTTTATCATAATGTGTTTGCAGAATGTACTAAAAATGGGGTAACTCCATTTGTCACATTGCATCACTTTGATACTCCTAAAACATTGTTTGATAACGGAGACTTTCTAAATAGAGATAATGTTGAACATTTTGTGAGTTACGCTGAATTTTGTTTTAAGGAATTTAAAGAGGTTAAATTCTGGAGCACGTTCAATGAAATATATCCGGTAGCATCAAATCAGTATTTGTTAGGGTCATTTCCCCCAGAAGTTCAATTTGACTTAGAAAAAACGGTGATTTGTTTACACAATATGATGTATGCACATGCAAAAGCGGTGAATATTTTTAAAGAAGGAAGTTATGACGGTGAAATTGGAGTTGTTCACTCTCTTGAGATGAAATACCCTGCAAGTGATAAACCTGAAGACATTCATGCAGCTAAACTAGACGAAGCTTTATCCATACGATTTTTATTAGATGCAACGTATTTGGGGTATTATAGCGAAGATACGAAGAAAGACATAAAAGAAATATTAGAAGCGAATAATCAGTCTGTTTGTTTTGATGAGTCAGACTATATTGAAATGAAAAAAGCCGCAAATAGAAATGATTTTTTGGGGATTAATAATTATGGTTCTCATTGGGTTAAAGAATATAAAGGAGAAAGTACGCTTCATTACAATACTACTGGGGAAAAGGGTACTCAAGTTTATCGAATCAAAGGTATCGGTGAACGTATTGTAAGAGAGGACTTGCCGAAGACAGATTGGGATTGGATTATTTATCCAAAAGGACTATCAGACTTATTTATATACGTAAAAGATAACTATCCTAATTATCATAAAATTTATATTACTGAAAATGGGTTAGGATTTAAAGATTCATTTGATGATGGACTTATTTTTGATGGACAAAGAATTGATTATTTAAGAGAGCATTTTAATGCTATAGCAGATGCTATTGAAGAAGGGGTTAATGTAAAAGGGTATTTTATTTGGTCGCTAATGGACGTTTTTTCATGGGTTAATGGATACACTAAAAGATATGGTTTGTTTTTTGTTGATTTTGACACACAAAAACGCTATCCAAAAGAATCCGCGTATTGGTATAAAACAGTAAGTGAGACTAAAAATATCATTTAGATTATAGGAGTGACATATTATGGATAAAAAAGAGTTACAAATGTTAGGATTTGAAATTGTTGCATATTCTGGGGATGCAAGAAGTACTATGATGACTTTATTAAGTGAAGTAAGACAAGGGCAGTTTGATAATGTAGACACTAAATTAGCTGAAATTGATGAAAGTCTAAAATTAGCACATAATGCTCAAACGAGTGTTTTGTCACAAGAAGCTTCTGGAGAAGAGCTTGATATTGGTTTTATTTTTATCCATGGTCAAGATCATTTAATGACATCGATTTTATTAAGAGATTTGCTTCAAGATTTTATTGAATTATATAAAAATCAGTTTAATAAAAAATAAAGGGTGATAAGTAATGAATAAAGTAATTAAGCAGATTGAAAAAGGTAAACCATTTTTTGAAAAAGTATCGCGTAATATTTATCTGGGAGCAATTAGAGATGGATTTTTAACGGCTATGCCTGTGATATTATTTTCAAGTATTTTTATTATGATTGCAGCAGTACCAGAAGTATTAGGAATTACTTTACCACCAGCATTTTCAACATGGTTATGGAAAATTTATGCTTACTCAATGGGGATTGTTGGCTTGCTTGTATCTGCTACGACAGCAAGGTGTTTATCTGTCTCGTTCAATAGGAAATTGAGTGGAGATAAATCAATAAATGAAGTATCTGTCATGCTAGCATCTATTACTAGTTTTATGATGTTGAGTGTGAATCAAATTGAAGGTGGCATCGCTACTGATTTTATGGGAACAAAAGGATTACTAGCTTCTTTTGTAGCAGCCTTTTTAACAGTCAACATTTACAAGTTTTGTGTGGTAAGAGATATCACTATTAAAATGCCAAAAGAAGTGCCTGGTACCATATCTCAAATGTTTAGGGACATTATCCCGTTTTCATTCTCAGTATTCATTGCCATTATTATTGATGTTTTATTTAGAAATATATTTTCTATTTCATTTGCAGAGACGATTATTACAGCGCTACAACCTTTGTTTACCGCAGCAGATGGTTATTTAGGAATTGCTATTATTTGGGGAGCAATGGCACTATTTTGGTTTGTAGGGGTTCATGGGCCATCGATTGTTGAACCAGCTATTGCAGCCATTATCTATGCAAATGTTGAAGCAAATTTACAGTTATTTCAAGATGGCGCACAAGCATCTAAAGTGTTAACTGTAGGGTTAGGTAACTTCGTTGGTACGATGGGTGGTACTGGTGCTACTTTAGTTGTTCCATTCTTATTTATGATGTTTGCAAAATCAAAACAATTAAAAGCAGTGGGAAAAGCCTCATTTGTTCCAGTTATGTTTGCAGTGAATGAACCAGTATTATTTGCAACACCTATTATTTTAAACCCATATTTCTTTATTCCATTTTTAACAGCTCCAATTATTAACGTGTGGATTTTTAAATTTTTTGTGGATGTTTTTAAAATGAATAGTTTTATGTACGTTTTACCATGGGCAACACCGGCGCCAATAGGGTTGATACTAGGTACTGGCATTAGTTTACTTGCGGTTATACTAGCAATCATTTTAATTGTGGTCGATTCTATTATCTATTTACCATTTATTAAAGCATATGACGCAGAATTGTGCGAGTTAGAATTATCCAATCAATCAGACGTGAAAGTAACAGAAGATAGTAAAGAAAGTCAAACAGATGTATCTTTAAACAAAATTATTTCAGAAGAAAAACGCGTCTTGGTGCTATGTGCAGGTGCTGGTACAAGTGCTATGCTTGCAAATGCACTTGAAGAGGGAGCGAAAGCAACTGGAAATAATATTTCTGCCAAAGCAGGAGCATACGGATCTCACTATGATATAATGAAAAACTTCGATTTAATCGTTTTAGCACCACAAGTTAATTCTTATTTAGAAGACATTACGAAAGATGCAGAAAAACTAGACGTGAAGGTGGTGGCAACAAAAGGAGCAGAGTATATCAGTTTAACAAGAAATCCTGAAAAAGCAGTGAAGTTTATTTTAGATATATTGTAAGAGAAAATTAATTTTTAATTAATAGTAAAGATTAAGTTACAGTATGACTTAATCTTTTTTTAAATTAAAATTTAATAAAAAAATAGGTGGATATATTGAATAAGATAGGTTATTTATAAAAGCCTTTAAAAAAGGATTCTTATTAGACTAAAAGACAGATCAATATTAATAACGATCGTTATATAATTTGTATTTATATTTTAATGAGCGAATTGCCGAAAAAAACCAAAAAAGAACTGTTTAATGATACAATATTGGTAAATATAAAAAATAAATTATGGGGAGAGTAGGGATTAAATGAAACGAGATAGTATCAAAAAAGGTATCTGGCTATTATTAATGGTGGTAGTAGTAGTCCAAAGTATCGTGTTTGGGGCACGATTTGTACAGGCATCGGAAGTTGAACATAGGATATCCAATAATTTGAATGATTATAACGTGTTCCTAACAGGTTATCATTCAGCAGATTCTGCGGATATAGAAGGCCCACTTGCTGTAAAAAAAGACTCGAGTTTTGGTAAAAATTTAGAAACATACAGCTATGCAGCTATGTTTGCTGAAAATGCCAATACCGTAGGAACACCTTTAGATTTTGGTACACAAAAAACATCACTTTTAATAGGAGGAAAAATCAAAAATTATTCGACCTCTGTACAACCAGTGATTGAGTCACGTACTTACGAAGCTGAAAAAATTGGGTGGTTAGGTTCCTCACATGCGGATAATACAAGCTATTTTGAAAAGGTGAACGTAACAGATGCTCAAAAAAAATTAATTTCCGAGGATTTTAATAAGAAAACATTTTTTCTAAATTGCAACATTAAGTTAGCCACTCTGGTAAAAATATCTAAATATC
>JBQELZ010000042.1:0-8906 GCA_052104115.1 Vagococcus sp.
CCATGGTGTTTTTTTATTATTTTAGGGTGACTAACTTGATTCTACAACTAAGCGTGAAAAAACATATGAAAGTTTAAAAGAATCCATTACAATATAGATACTATGAGTGAGTATCAAGGAAAGGGGCAACATGATGGAAATCGAGAGAATACCATGGGACGAATATTTTATGGGACAAAGTTTATTATTGTCATTAAGAAGTACGTGTACTAGATTAGCAGTAGGTGCGACAATTGTTCGGGATAAAAGAATGATTGCTGGTGGCTACAATGGATCAGTTAGTGGAGATGTTCACTGCATTGATGAAGGATGCTACTTAGTGGATGGACATTGTGTAAGAACCATTCATGCAGAAATGAATGCGATTTTACAATGTGCAAAATTTGGTGTTGAAACAGCAGATGCAGAAATTTATGTGACACATTTTCCATGCTTACAATGTACGAAAATGATTTTACAAGCAGGTATCAAGAAAATTCATTATATGAAAGATTATCGAAACGATGATTATGCCATCAAGTTAATTGAACAGGCAGGGGCATCTGTGCATCAGGTCACGCTTTCTAAGAAGTATTTCGCTGAACTTCAATTTGGAGAAGAAGTAGATAGCTAAATTGTATAAGATTAAAGGTTTGTTATTTTTCCCTGTAATGACCTTTAGTTTTATATATTTATGGCTCTATGGTCATTTTTACTTATGCTTAGTAGGACTGGTCTTTATCAGTGTAAAATTAATATGTTTTCGGCAACAAGAATTAACCTTTATTTGTGTCTTTATGGCGATTCTATCCGTATTTTTTTACAACATTGGCTATAAGGCAACAAAGCATGTCAATTACGAAGAGGGGGAAAATGTCAGATTAGAGTTACTTGTATATTCAGATACTATTTATGTTGATGGGGACATGGTTTCCTTTGAAGGTCGAAATAAACATACTAAGGAACATATTCTTGCTCGATATAAATTAACCTCAGAAACAGAAAAAGAACAGATTGAAAAAATAAATACCACTATGGAGATACAAGGAATGAGCCTATATACTCCTGTGGAATCAAAACGAAACTTAAACGGTTTTGATTACGCACATTATTTAGACATCAATCAACAAACTGGTAAATTTAACTTTCAAACGGTGGATAGTGTTGTTATTTATCACAAAAACTGGAAAGATATTTTATTACAGTTTAGAGATATGCGTAAAAAAATTGCTAATTATATTGACTGTCATTTTTTACCAATGACAGCATCGTATATGAAATCACTCCTATTTGGTTTTAGAGAAAAAGGCCCTGATGCTTTTCAAGAAGCCTGGAAAAGATTAGGAATGATGCATATATTTAGCTTGTCTGGAATGCACATTGTTTTCTTTCTAGCATTTTTTAAATATGTGATACTTCGAATAGGCATAACGAAAGAAACATACTACTACCTTGAATTATTTTACATTGTTGGATTGATGTTGATAACAGGATTTGGAACAGGTATGATTCGAGCGGGCTTACAAACCATTATTTTTCGTATCAACAAAAAACGGACATGGCACTTTAGTCGATTAGATTGTTGGTCATTGGCTCTTTTTGTGAATACGCTATTGAATCCTTTTGTCTTATTAACGATTGGTGGACAACTATCATATTATTTAACCTTTATGATTTTATACGTGTATCCTATAGTGTCTTCACTAGAATCAAACATCTTATCTGGTGTTGTCTTTAATTGTTTATTATCATTATTCTCATTGCCATTTATTTGGTATTATTTTTACGAATGGAATCTTTTTTCGTTCATTCTCAATTTAGTGCTAGGTCCAGTTATTTTTTGTCTCATCATGCCGTTGCTATTAGGGTGTTTTCTTCTCTCATTTATTTGTCAACAATGTCGATTCGTTCTACTAGAAAAAGGTTTAATATATTTTCAAAGGAGTGGAATGAAACTTGCGACAATTGACTGGTTTCATCAATCTGTTGGGAAAATATCCATCGTTTTGGTCTGTTTTGTCTGTATAACTCATATACTTTTATTGATAGAATTAGAACGCTCATCGTGTAAATGGACAAAAAAGGTGATGATTTATCTTGTTTTCACTTTCGCTGTCTCTTTAAAAAAGTATATAGACCCATCAGGAATGATTGCTTTTATTGATGTAGGGCAAGGTGATTCGATATTTATTCAACTTCCTTTTCATCGAGGAAATTATTTAATAGATACAGGGGGAACCCTAGGATTTCATCAAGAAGAAGAATGGAGAGAACGAAAAAAAAGTAGACCAGGAGCAGATTACACGTTGATACCATTTTTAAAAAGTAGAGGAGTAGGTCAGATAGATCACTTGTTTATCACTCATGCTCATGAAGATCATTTTGGTGATTTAGCAAGACTTAATGAGGAAATCCCAATAAAATCCCTTCACTATACTGAAGGGACAGAAAAACAACCAAACTTTTTAAAAGCGTTAGAACAGATGAAACCTGAAACCATACAAAGCCCGATTTACACAGATACTCTTTGGCAAAAAGATAGTGTCTCTTTTGAAAGTCTATACCCAAATCATGATGGAGATGGACAAAATGATGATTCCTTAGTATTGTTAACAAAGATTAAAGGGACTAATATTTTGCTAACAGGTGATTTGGAGTTAGAAGGTGAGCGAGAATTGTTACAGACGCATCCTGATAAATTAGATATAGACATATTAAAAGTAGGGCATCATGGTAGTAAAACATCGAGCCATATTGAATTTTTAGAACACCTATCACCAAAGACAGCTGTTATTTCCTGTGGAAAAAACAATCGCTATGGGCATCCGTCAGATGAAACTTTAGAAAACTTAAATGAAGTAGAGACAGAAGTATATAGAACAGATATTAATGGAATGGTTTATTTAAAATGGTATTTTTTTGATAAAGAGTTAAGAGAAATACACACAATAAAAACTTAAAGTCTGTTAGAATGGGTATATATGAGAAACTAGAATTGGTAGGAGTTTAATATGTCATTACAAAATGAACTAGAAAAAATCAAGCAAAAGAAATTTGCTCCGGTTTATGTTTTAAAGGGAACAGAAACCTATTTAATTGAACTATTTAAAAAAGAAATAAAAAAGCAGGCATTAGAAGAGGGAGAAGAGGATTTTAATCTGATTCAATTCGACATGGAAGAGACCAATCTAAGTCTAGCTATTGAAGAAGCAGAGACGGTTCCTTTTTTCGGGGACACTAAACTCATTTTTTTAGAAAAACCTATCTTTTTAACCAGTGAAAAAGTAAAAAATGATGTGGAGCATGATGTGAACACATTGAATAGGTATTTGGAAAATCCTAGTCCCACAACAGTGCTCGTTATTGTGGCTGCTTATGAAAAGTTAGATGAACGTAAAAAAGTAGTCAAACTACTTAAGAAAAATGCTACTATGGTAGATGTTTCTTCCATGCCAGAAAAACAGGTACAACCTTATATTAAAGACTATATTGAGAATGAAGGCTATAAAATTGATAGAGAAGCTTTTTCTAAGTTTACTTATTTGACCGATATGAAACTGTCTCGAATGATGAATGAATTAAATAAGCTTTTTTTATATTGTAGTGAGACAAAACAGATAACATTATGTGATGTGGAACAATTAATATCGAAATCATTAGAACACAATATATTTGATTTGATCAATTTTGTAACAAGCAATAAAAAGAATGAGGCTCTAACATTATTTTATGATTTATTGTTACAAGGTGAGGATGCTATAAAAATAAATGCTATTCTGATTAGCCAATTTCGATTGCTGTTGCAAATAAAGTTATTACAGGGTATTAATTATCAGCAAAGTAATATGGTAGACGTGTTAAAAATCCATCCTTATAGAGTTAAATTAGGAATGGAACAGGTCAGAACCATGAAGGTATCAACGTTAGGGGCCATTTTTGATGAATTAGTTGAAAATGATTATAAAATTAAAACGGGACAAATGGATAAAAATTTATTGTTCGAACTATTTTTACTCAAAGAGAGATAATAAAAAAACTTGATGACATGAAATGTAAGATTTCAGCCCATCAAGTTTTTATTATTTAGCTAATTTTTTTGCTAAACGAGATTTTTCACGGTTAGCTTTGTTTTGATGAATAAGTCCCTTTGCAGAAACTATATCAATTTGTCTAGTCGCTTCAACTAATAACTCTTGTGCGTTATCAGCATTTGCTTCTACAGCTTGTTCAAATTTTTTCATTGCAGTACGCATTTTGCTCATTTTAGCAGAGTTTGCTTCACCAGCTTTTTCGTTAATACGAACGCGTTTGATTGCAGATTCGATATTTGGCATTAAATTCACCTCCGACATAGAGTTTATACTTGAAGATTCAAATATAATCAACATTCTCATTATACAGAAATGTTAGTTAGTTTGCAATAATTTTTATTAATGTTTAGTCATTTAATAAGAGTAAACCTACACCAATGACGCCAGGACCAGTATGAGCACCTAAAACAGGACTTACTTCATCGAAATAAAGATGCTTCACATTTGGAAATTTGTCTTTTAAAGCATCCATCACTTCCATCGCTTCATCCTTACAAGTCCCATATGCAACGCCAAGATTATAATGCTTATGGTGACCAATACGCTTTTCTATGGTATCGACCATTTTTGCAAGACTTCTTTTTCTACCTCGTGCTTTTGTCACGGTATAGTAAATCCCGTCTTCATTACAGGAAATAACTGGATTTAAATTTAAAGCAGTGCCAATAATGGATGAGACAAGGCCAATACGACCACCTTTTTTTAAGTACTCTAAAGTTGGAATACTAAAGTAGATGTTTCCTTGACTTGGAAGAACGTTTAAATTTTTGGTAATATCATCATAAGACATACCTGCATCAATGAGTTCTTTGACATAAGCAGCTTGTATACCACCACCGATACCAATACTTTTTGTATCAACAAGATAACTTGTTATCTCAGGATGTTCTAATAAGCTTAATCGAATTGAATTATGAGTTCCACTCAAACCGCTTGAAATAGTGATTGCGATAATATGTGTATAGCCTTGCTGCTTAATAGTGTTGATGATATCGTGCGTATAAGGAATAGAAGGCAAAGATGTTTTTGGAATTTCGTCATCCAATCTATCATATATTTCTTGCGCAGAAATTTCTATTTTATCCATATACGTGTTTTCTTTGTACATAATATTTAGAGGCAATACAAAAATGCCTCCGGACTGAATAGAAACAGTAGGTACATCCATTCCTGAGTCTACTAGTAATGCAATTTTATCTGTCAATTGTGTCATCTCCTAAGGTAGTTTGATTGGTCAAAAGATCGATTAATTCTTTTTCTGTCATTAACTTAGCAATGAGGGTGGTACAAGCCATTTGTATCGGTGCAAAATCATGTTTGATTTGCTCAATGGTTATGGTTTCATTGTGTTCATTGATAAAATAATGAATGGTTGTTTCCATATGTTGGCAAAATAAATTATAAGCATCTTTTGAATTAGTCAAGTTAATTTGAAACTCGACACCCGTTTTAATGGATGGTATTTCAAACGCCTGTTTTAATATCGTGATAACCATCAATCTAGCTAAATGTTGGTTACCATATTTTTTTTTGACAGGTTTTGGGATCAACTGATGTTTGACATAATTGTTTACCATAGAAGGGGTAATAGCTTTTCCTTTAATAGCATCTAGTTGTAGTGGTTCAGTGTATCGGTCAATTAATGTCACAAGTTGATCCATATAGATATCTATATCTGGCAAGTCATCCCATCTTGGCAAAGTTGTGTTTAATAAATCTGTCTTCCAATGGGTGATTTGAGTGTGTTTAGTCATCTACATAATCTCCTTAAAAAGTATATCTAGTTTTTAAAACTATATCACATAATGTTGGATAACACAAAAAAAAGAAATCATTTGAATCTATGATTTCTTTCTTTTTTTCTCTCCGGGTAAAGTTTTTAACATACGAAGACCATTAAGTATGACCAGTATTGTACTGCCTTCATGACCAATGACGCCAAGAGGAAGGTTGATGACTTTCATGAAATTGGAAATAATAAGTAGAGCAATAACAGATAGAGAGAACACAATATTTTGTGTCACAATTTTTTTGAGTTTTAACGATAGCTCGTGACTAATGGCTAATTTTTCTAAATTATCTTGCATTAACACGATATCAGCTACGTCAATTGCTATATCAGTTCCTTGTCCCATGGCGATACCAATTGATGCGTTAGCTAAAGCAGGTGCATCATTGACGCCATCACCAATCATCGCATTTGTACCCAATGTCTCTTTTTGATGTTTGATGAAATTGGTTTTATCCTCAGGTAAACAATCAGCATACACCGTATCAATATGAATCATTTTGGCAACAGCTTCAGCCGTTTTAGAATGATCACCTGTTAGCATAGTGGTTTTAATGCCTTGGTCATTGAAATAATGAATGGTTTCAATCGCTTCTGGCTTAGGTACATCTAGTAAACCAAAGTAACCAACTATTTGATTGTCTTTGGAAAGATAGACGACTGTTTTACCTTCATTTTGTAATAATTCAGTTTGAACTAAAATATCAGTTGTTAAAGGATTTGTTGAGGCGAACTCGCTATTACCAACTCGCCATTCATGCGTGTCTTGATACCCTTTCATCCCAGAACCAGTGACATCATGAACATCCATATCCAGCATTTTTTCAGTTACTACAGACTGAAACTTAATGACGATGGCATTGGCTAAGGGGTGGGTTGAAGTGATTTCAATTGCAACGAGCGCATTTATGGCATCATTTTTATGAGATGTCACAAAGAATTCATCCGTGACAACAGGTACACCTTTAGTGAGTGTTCCTGTTTTATCAAATGTTACGGCTTTTAAATCTGATAATGCTTCTAAATAGATACCACCTTTAAATAAGATACCATTTTTAGCACCATAGGAGATGGCAGCTAAAGTGGCAGGTGTGGCTGATGCGACAAGTGCACAAGGTGATGCAACAACAAGTAAGACCATCCCCCTATAGAAACTTTCACTCCATGACCACCCCATAAATAAATAAGGAATAAAAATGGACAAAGGAACAATAATTAAAACGGCTTTCACGTATTTGTTTTCAAAATTATTTAAAAAACTTGCTGTTTTTGAGGGAGTATTTTGAGCTTCATCAACGAGTTGAATGATTTTACTGAAGAGTGTGTCTTTTGATTCTTTAGAAACAGTCATTTGAAATGCATTACCAACGTTAATTGTTCCTGCATACAATTCTTCTTGTCTACGTTTATCTACTGGAAGAGACTCTCCTGTTATGGCAGCTTCATCAATTGTACAAAACTCGGTTGTTAAATGACCATCGATTGGGATACTTGCTCCTTTAGGAACTAATAGAACATCACCAATTTTTAGATCCTTTACAGCAACCTCTATTGAATCTCCATTCTCATTTAGAAGGAATGCATTCTCAGGCTGAATCTCCATCAAACTCTCAATTTCTTTTTTACTTTTATTCGTGGTGAACTCTTCTAACGAACCACTAAGAGAAAAAATAAACGTTAGCATAATACCTTCAAAGTAATACTGAATCGAGCAGGCACCGATAGCAGCTAAGGCCATGAGTAAATCCACATTTAAATGTTTGTCTTCTATAGTGTCAATAATACCGTCCTTAGTTTGATGGAATCCACCGATAATCATTCCAATAATGTAGATATACGGATACAGTGCCCCTCCAATGTTTTGATTGATTAAGCCACTGATCATTAACGTTCCACAAAGGATAGTAGCAATCATACTACTTTTTTCAATTATTTTTTTCATGATTTTCCCTCCTACAAAATGAGTATAGCATAACAACATTCAGATTGTAACTATTATAATCTAGATAGGAATGATACTCATTATCAATAGGATATGAGCAAAAAAAAGAAGCTCATATAAGCTTCTTACATAACAAGTAACCAGTATAGAATTAAAATAGAACCTAAGATAATTCTATACCAACCAAACACTTTGAAATCATTTTTCTTGATGTAGCCCATCAAGAATTTAATTGTTAAGATAGATACAATAAAGGCAACTAGGCTACCAATCGATAGTAACATCACCTGAGTGGTATCAAAGCTGTTACCATCGCTAATGAATTTGTATATTTTTAATGCACTTGCACCAAACATCACAGGAATTCCTAAGAAAAAGGTAAATTCTGCAGCAACAAAACGGGAACAACCTATAATAATCGCACCGAGGATAGTTGCCCCTGAACGTGATGTTCCTGGTATAAGAGACAAGACCTGAAATAGCCCAATAATAAAGGCTGTTTTGTACGTTAAGTCATTTAGATTTTTAGTTTTAGGTATCATATTTTTATTTCGATTCTCTATGATAATAAATAAAATACCATAAATAATTAACATGAGTGCCACAGGTAAAAATTTATGAAAATGTAGCTCTAAGAAATCATCTAAAAAAGGACCTAGTAGTGCGGCAGGTAAGCAGGCAACCACAACTTTGAACCATAGCGTCCAAGTATCATTTTTTTCGATTTTTGTTTTACTTGGGGCGAATGGGTTAAGTTTATTGAAATATAAAACAACTACCGCCATAATAGCTCCCAATTGGATGACGACATTAAACATTTCTTTGAAGGCTGAACTAGCATCAAGTTTTAAAAATTCATCAACAAGTATTAGATGCCCCGTGCTACTTATAGGCAACCATTCTGTGATACCTTCAACAATACCTAAAAATATTACTTTTAACATATTAACAAAATCCATGTAGAATATTCCTTTCATTTTAAAAAAAATTTAGTGGTACGTTACATAGTATACCTAACTTTATATGAAAACCAAATTATTTTATTAAATAATTTTTCTAAATTGCAACATTAAGTTAGCCACTCTGGTAAAAATATCTAAATATC
>JBQELZ010000043.1:0-7476 GCA_052104115.1 Vagococcus sp.
TAGATACCGTAAGGGATTTTATTCTTTATTTAAAACTTTGCAACAGAACCCTTGAGCCCATGTTAGCTGCGACCGTGAGCCCATTGCCAATCGCATTTAGTAAAAGTGAGAGGACAAAATAGTAGAGTACCTCAAAAATCGTGGGTTTGCGCAGCCCATCTTTGTGTTTTGATCATAGATATATTATAGGGCACCTCTAATAACTACCAATTAATTCACCTCTAAATGAAATTAGAAAAAAACACAGAAAACTAAGCATAGTCTACTGTGTTTTTCTTTATTTTACAGACGCCACTTGACTGTTTATTCTTATTTTAGACAGATTACCTCCATGTTTTGAGATTTAAACGTTTAACTTGTTCGTACCTCAATAAGTTATAAGTCAGATTTGTAAGGTCAGTATTTAAAACAGCTCGATCGAATCCAATAGAACGTAAACTAGAACCATGCATTGAATTTTCAACAAAGCCAAATACATGTTCAATACGGACACGTATTTTCGAAATGATTTTATTAAACATTTTATCGTCTGCCTTAAGAGATTTAGAACGTGTGTTTTTAAGACAGGTAAAAAGTTCAGCACCTTTAGGTGTAGCTTGATTTTGATAAGCTGAGTCTGCTAAGGTGATCTCATCGGGATCAACAAGAACGCCTATTACTTGAGAATCATGCACATTTGCAGGCGTTGTTTGATAATTCTTTACGAATTTTGATTTGGTATCTATAGCAATATGATTTTTGTAGCCATAGTGTCTCTCATTACCTTTAATTGTCCAGCGAGCAGCTGTATCCTTCTGTGCTCTTTTGTTCTTCGTCCAATTCACTGGTACCCTATTTGCTTTAATCAATTCATTTTCGTCTTTTGGATTACGTTGTTTAGGCGCCTCTATGAATGTTGCATCAACAATCTGTCCTTTATGAGCGATCATCCCTTGTGATTCAAGTTTTTCTTGAAAGGCAGAAAAAAGCCAGTTTCCTCTATTAGATTTTGATAGCTGATTTCTAAAGTTCCAGATAGTCTTTGCGTCTGGTACCTTGTCATCAATCTTAAGGAATCTTCTAAACGAAATCCGGTCAATCATTTGATATTCCATTGCATCATCAGATAGATTGTATAAGCGTTGTAAAATTAGAATTTTCAACATTAAAACAAGGTCATAGGGCGGTCTACCACTAAGAGTTGGGCGAAAACACTCGAAATCAACCACTTTTTCTAGCCGCTCAAGAGGGTCTCCTTTTAAACTTAATTTTTCAAGATAGTCGCTATCTCCAAATAAATTCATCTTCAATACCTCGTTAGCTTATTTTTAATCTATTATACCTCTTTTCATACGTTTTTAGAGGTGCCCTAAATAATATATGTTAAATGCCAGATGACCTAGATTAACACCTCTTTAATAACCATACTTTAAAAAAATAATATGAAGATGATTTTCAGTATTGAAGGTCTTTTTAGGAATGGGTGAATCTATTTTATCCGTTTGGTATACTTATTGCATTTACAGAAGTTGACAATTTAAACATATCTAATGTTTTTCTTTTCAATTTTCCATGATGTGTTCCGTATTATTTAATTTTTCGTCTCTATATGGGTATTAACCCTAATAACCAGAGCACAAATCTCCCACCTCTAATATTTTATAACTAATGTGCTTTTTATTTAGCAACAGATAATGTGTATCGGTTTCATTCTTTCGTTATTCAATAACACATACATTCCATCCTAACAATTCAAGATTTGTGATGGAATCTTTGTCAACTTTATCTTTTGGAATGGCTATACACAATAACCCTCGCGCTCTTGTCATAGCTACATAATGGCACTTTAGTCTAGCTATATCACGCACACCCGGTTTCTTTTTAGGAGGAGTACCAAATATGAAAGGCAGTATAGAGGTAATGTTATGGTTATATGAGAACGTCTCTAAAACTAAAGTGGATAAATGAGTTTGGCCTTTAACGGAGTGGATACTTCCTAAAGTAATATCTACACTTCTGCCACTTTCATCTGAATACCTAAATACATTTTTAGGACACAATCCGTCACTATCATTAGAAGTTGTAATATTGATATTATTACTCCATTCCATAAAGTCAGAATTTCCATAGTCTACATCAAAAAGACTTAAAATTGAGGAGATTACACTTTTTATTTCTACCCATTCAGTTTCTAGAAAAGAAGTTTTATTCAATATCAACAATAATTTTTCTCTAAAAATATTTTGTTTCTCATTATCTAGCTTATTTAAAAATGAATTGATCAATGAAGTTTTATTTTCAATAATAGTCGTATTAGCAACCTTATTGATTAAAATTCTTAATCCTTTTAATACCCATTCTACTTGAAGATACGCTTCGCCAGTTAGATCCAGTTCATTTCTACCTAACATAAAATATTCAACTAAATACTCTGGAGCTGTATTTATAGAGATTGACTTGTGATTATAATCGTGCCAATAGTCAAAAATGCCTTTTGGGAGCTGCTCAGGCTTGGTCTCTTCTTTCTTTATATGAACCATACCAATCCCATGACAGCCGTCTAACTGGTATTTTTTCAATTCTTCGTCTGTGAATGTTGATAAAATAAGTTTGGAGTACTCCTCTAGTACAGTATCAATTTTATCAGTAGTGAAAAGAAATATAGTATTCTTACAATCAAACGTCCTATTCATCCCAATCATCTCTGCATTAGATATCGCTAAAGGATTTGCTAATTTAGATATATTATTATTGAACCTCTTACTCTCCGGTAGAATCAATGGGTTCGCTCTAGGAAATATATCAGTTCCGTTTTCGCCAACATAGTTGTAAATTGCTTGATTTTCGTCACCGAACCCTTGTCGTATAGAGTCTGGAAAAGTAGAGTTGATTAAATCCCACTGGAAGGAATTGGTATCTTGCGCTTCATCAATGAATAGAATCGGAAACCTTTTCTGGACATAAACTACTATTTCGGGATTATTCGACACGGCTTCTTGAGCAAACAACAAAGTTTCTCCGAAAGTGAAATAGCCTTTTTTTTGAGAATTTTTAACGATTGTTTTGACAGTTTTGTAGGTTTGGGTGTTCTCACCAAGATTACCCAGATCGATTTTCTCTAACTCATCTTTGAAACAAAGATCCATATGAGTCTTTCTCCTACTAAGTAAGGGCGTATGAGACCATAATGGCAAGTTTTTCCATCTATCAGCACATACAAAATCTGTATCCACAATTTCAACAGCATTACCTTTTGACCTTATCCAAGGAAGCCCTATGAAAGAATTGAAAAAAGAATGAACAGTACCAATGAAGTGAGGATACCTTAGAAGTTCGGCGCCAATTTCCGTGTTGCCTAATCTTTTCTCAATTTCCTCTCTTGCTACATTTGTATGGGAAAGAACACAAATTCCAGAAGTAGTGGAAGTCCACTTCTTTGCTAAAATTGCTAATTTTGCCACAAGAATAGTGGTTTTCCCACTCCCAGGAAAGGCCTGGATATCTATTGATTCCAGATTTTTAATTATATTTCTTCTAGGCTGGTCGAATTTAATATTACCATCAAGTATGCCTTCAACCCAATCTATATCTACATCGGTTATCGTTATTTCATCAATAAAGTCCATAAGTCTCACCTTAATTTTTTGTGACAAACAAAATAGCATTCACTAAATATGGCGGTAGTATATCTTTTAATTCTTCTTTTCCAGAGAAATCTGTCTCAAGTTCTAGTGCTAACTGTTGAGAGAATTCAGCCTTAGAAGTATTCCTTTTTGCAAAAAAACTATAAAAACACGAAGCTTTTTCTTCTATACTAGCTCGTGCGTCTAGAGCTGTTGATATCTCAGTAGTTTTACTTATCCAATTAACTTGCGCATAGGTAGTTTTCACTATAGCCTTAATTAAAGAATTCTTCATAGCTACATTATTTAATCCATGATATGCTAGATCGTATTCCAGGGTCCACTTATCTGACACAAACGTTTTGACATTCTGACCGTTAGCTTTGCCCTCTATGTCATTTAGATGTATAGCTTTTTGAGTATCATCAAAATCACTTTCAACTCTCCATTTTCGGTTTTTTTCTTCAGGCCAGTTTGTTTTATCATCCTTTAATTTTTTATCAAGGCAAATACTCGGCGCACAATTTGGCATGATATCTCTATCCGTAACGCAAGCAACATTAACCTTAAGCCAGTCGGCTGAGTACTTTGGATTATCTTTATCTTTTCTTTGAAATATTTTGGAATACCGTCTCAACCCAGTACTTCGAACATCTACTAAAGATACACCGAAGTCCACAAAATCTCTACCTAGTAATCGAGAGAGAGTCGGCAGTAAAAGTGCTTCACCTGGTCCTTCAACAATCATTACGTTCCGAGCAAAAAATAAATTTGCTTTCGTAGCGTCTAGATATCTTTCAAGAAAAATATAGTCATCTTCCTTCAAACTAGTCTCACTTTTAGAAAGTGGATAAGCGTTTCCATTTTTAATTAAAATTATGTTCTCCAACTTGACTGCTGATGCTAACAGAGGAGAGTGTGTAGTTAAAATAATTTGCTGTGAATTAACTTCCGCCTCATTCTGAAGAGATTTGACTAATTTCATTTGTCTCTGGGCATGGATATGAGCTTCTGGTTCTTCTATAAGTAGTAGTTGACACGCCTCTTGTGAGTTTCTCCTTAATAATAACTCACAAGCCATACTCATAATATTGCTTGTTCCCAGTCCGGGAACTCCTTTGAGTGAAGTAGTGTCTTTGTCAATCGTTAAGTCTAATTTTTCCAATAAGGTTGTAAGTTTTTTCATATCAGCAGTGTCAGAGCCCGTGACTTCGAATCTAGTGGCTAAGTTATCACCATCTAGCAACATTTGATTCTTTAATATACCTGTCATTTGATCCTTAACTGTTTTTAAGGCAGGATAGTCAGCCAATAACTTATTAGATAAATTGAAGATGCCAACCAAGGATAAATCTTTAAGTTCTACTCCTTCTTTTAGGTCATCCTCACCTTCACTTATGGCAGGAACATTCTGAACAACTTGAGACAACCTTGAGTTTCTTCCAGACTGCATATCACTATACGCGTCTCTCAAGGCTCGTAGATAAGTGACCCTTAACATCTCACGAGATTCCGGTGATAGGACTGGGCCATCACCATTTTTACCAGTAGTCATAGAACTTACCGGCCTAGGTGGTTTAAACGACTGCATATATCTGCAGTTCCAATGTAGATATAGCGAGGGAATCTTTCTCTTGCTGTCATCGTCTTCGTATGTTAAATACTCCAAAAACGCAGAAGTTTCTATCGGAGATAAGTCAGTAAACTTGCAAGAAATTTCTATTTCGAGTGAGCTATCTTCATTATAAAAATCGGAAGCATTAATTCTGTACCAGTTAAAATCGGTTGTCCCTAAAACAATACGGATAGCATCTAAAATAGCAGACTTACCAGAGTCGTTTTCTCCAACTAAAACCGTGAGCCCCTTGTTGAACTTTATCTCATGACTCGCAGAGCCGAACGATCTAAAATTCTTCAACTTAAGCGATGATAAATACATATTTCACTAACCACCTTATCTTTTATTACCAAAAATTATTTAAACACATTGTATCTACTATTATATCCTATTAGCATATAAAACAACCATTGAATTAAAAATGTATTGTCTGTCTACTTACTTGAATAAATAATGAGTACCGGATACTTACAAATGATGAGCATTTTTTTAGATATGTCTAAAAATAGATTAAATTTTCGATTCTTAACGCATATTTTGCCAATTGCACCGTCATCAATTATAAAGTAGGAGATAAAAAATAAAGAAGTGGATTCGATAAAGCAAATAATTTTACTCCTAATGATATGTAAAATAAGACTTCTTAATTTGGAAGTCTTATTTTTTGTAGTGGTTAACTTGGTTTGTAAAAGCTTCATCTCCACTGAATTTAAAATTTTATTATTAAGGGCACCTCTAATAACTACTAATTAATTCACCTCTAAATGAAATTAGAAAAAAAAACACAGAAAACTAAGCATAGTCTACTGTGTTTTTCTTTATGTTACAGACGCCACTTGACTGTTTATTCTTATTTTAGACAGATTACCTCCATGTTTTGAGATTTAAACGTTTAACTTGTTCGTACCTCAATAAGTTATAAGTCAGATTTGTAAGGTCAGTATTTAAAACAGCTCGATCGAATCCAATAGAACGTAAACTAGAACCATGCATTGAATTTTCAACAAAGCCAAATACATGTTCAATACGGACACGTATTTTCGAAATGATTTTATTAAACATTTTATCGTCTGCCTTAAGAGATTTAGAACGTGTGTTTTTAAGACAGGTAAAAAGTTCAGCACCTTTAGGTGTAGCTTGATTTTGATAAGCTGAGTCTGCTAAGGTGATCTCATCGGGATCAACAAGAACGCCTATTACTTGAGAATCATGCACATTTGCAGGCGTTGTTTGATAATTCTTTACGAATTTTGATTTGGTATCTATAGCAATATGATTTTTGTAGCCATAGTGTCTCTCATTACCTTTAATTGTCCAGCGAGCAGCTGTATCCTTCTGTGCTCTTTTGTTCTTCGTCCAATTCACTGGTACCCTATTTGCTTTAATCAATTCATTTTCGTCTTTTGGATTACGTTGTTTAGGCGCCTCTATGAATGTTGCATCAACAATCTGTCCTTTATGAGCGATCATCCCTTGTGATTCAATTTTTTCTTGAAAGGCAGAAAAAAGCCAGTTTCCTCTATTAGATCTTAATTTTCTCAGTACATTTGATTGTCAAAATTTTCTTCTTTTTCACTTTTAATCTGAAGTATTATATTTTATTTCAAAAGTAAAAATAACTACAAACGAAATAAACATTATGATGCTTATTCCAATATAAGTTTTATAGCTTAAGGAATCTATAAAATTAGAAAATAAGAGACTTCCCAGGGGTTGTGCACCATCAAATGCTAGAAAAGCTAATCCGAAAACTCTCCCTAAGTATTTGCTATCTGTCTCTTTTTGAATAAATGTCGGTATACTCCCAAATAATTGAGCTTGGACAAATCCAAATACGGCAACCATTCCTAACCAAGTATATTGATTAAAATAAGAAACTACTCCCAATAATATTAGTGAAAATATTACTAACTCAAGATATATTTTTGAACTGTTGATACTTTTAGTTTGTCTTGCAAGATTTACGCCTCCTGCCAATCCTCCTAATGACATTAATAGTAAAGCTATACTATATATACTAACATTGCTTTGAAAATAGTTTTTAGCTAAGTATGGAATCAATAATATAAATCCTGAGTAACATAAATTAAAAATTCCCATTGCAGAGATTAATAATATAAGTTTTCTAGTTCTCCTAATATACTGAAACCCCTCAATAAGATTCTCTATAAACTTTCCGCTTATATTTATTGAATAGGACTTAGGATGTCAAGGGCCATCTAAAAATGTTGGTTTTGGGTCATTGAAAATGTAGGA
>JBQELZ010000044.1:0-6759 GCA_052104115.1 Vagococcus sp.
CGGTGAGGGATGCTCTTAAATTTATTTTTTTGTTATTTCTAATTTCTTATATTTTTATGAACAATACTAACAGTATTTTTCAATTATGGATGAAAGCTAATAGATTTGTTATACTACCAGTTCATTTGATATATATATACTTTTTTCTGTTATATCAAAACTATCCCGGTCAATACGAATTTTCACTAATATGCCTGAATCATTCATTCGAACTTTGTAATACTGATTATTTTCAATGGTATACAAATCTAAATTTGTATTCACCCTATCTATGATTTTTTCTTCTAATGAATAATATTCAGGAATAAGATACAAATAAGGTTTGTTACTTGCAGAAGTATTTCCTAAAAATATAATTTGTTCTTTACGAACCAATAATTCCAGTATTTTTTCTATCTTTTCTTTTTCTTGGTTTAAAAATCTAAATTGCTTAGCTTTTAAGGAAATGTCAATTAGCACTGACATAACAATGTCTAAATTTTCATCTTTCATTAATACATCTCTCCTTTTAGTTAACATAATAGGCCTTTATCAGAATTAGACAAACATCTTCTGTAAAAAACCTTTTTTACGTTCTTTTAATAAATCAACTTTCTTATTTTGTTTTTTGATTGATTTATCTAATTCATTAAAGAAATTACCTATTTTAACCTGTTCTATACTGACAGGTAATAAAATTGGTGTTTTTTTAGCGTTACTAATAGTATATGTTCCAACAGTGCCAATTCCAGCTACACTTTTTATGAAATTTTGTGTTTTCCTGCTAATAAAGGAATAGAATAGAAAGTTTTTATCTATATTATCTTCATTTTTTAGCCAAATTATATTTCCATCTTTAAAATATATTGGCTTTTCATTATTAATTAATAATGGTACCCCAATAGTACCAACGCCTGTGACTAATAAGTCTCCTATTTTCACCTTGCCCGATAATTTACTATATTCTTCATATCTTTCTTTAGATATAAACAAAGGATCTTCAACTATCTTTCCCTTGTATCTCGAAACAATATCTCTTGCTCTTATAAATCTTACGCCTTCATTAGTCCAATCAGATTGATGAATTCTTTTAACAGATGCAACATCCATAATTTCTCCAATTTTCTTTACTTCCCAATCTGGATAATTATTACCATTTTCGTTTTTAAATCGAAGTTCTTGTGAGAAAATCTTTTGCATATATCCCTTTTTCTGTTCTTCTAATTTCGCTAACTTTTGTTCCTCTAATTCAATTTGACGGTCAAGTTTGCTAAAGAAATCACCTATTTTTTGTTGTTCTAATATTGAAGGATAATTAATAGAGAAAGTTGAAAACTCCTTATAACTAATAGATTTACCATCTCGAATACCATAAATCATAGAATCTAGTTTTTTTATAAACCTAATACTTTTAAAGTATTGTTTAAAAAATTTAGGTTGTGCTAGTTCCTCTTCACCTCTTAAGACAGTATATGCAGGACTAACTATTCCTTCAATCGTATTTAATTCAAATCCGCCTTGAAAAGAACGTAAACTGATTATAAAATCATTAGGCAATGTTCTTTTATAATTTGATAGATTTTTTTTATCATACTTAATTTCTAAATCTAAGTCCTGTCTAGGCACCATACCTTTATCTTGAGTGGCTGATAAAACCAATAAATCACCATCATGCTTTTTATCTGAAACATTAGTAAATAAATTTTTTGCTTGATTAGTAGTCCAATCATTATTAAATTCAGGAAATCTTAGTTTAGGAGTATTTGCTCGTTCAGTCATGTTTCACCACTCCTAATTCTTTGAGATATTCATTGATTTCTGATTCAACTTCTGCAATGTCTTTATCAATATCTGATAGTTGTTGTTGGACTTGTTCTAAGTCAATCGGTTCTTCTTCTTCAAATGTATCGACGTATCTTGGTATATTTAAATTATAGTCATTGTCTTTGATTTCATCTAAGGATGCTACATAGCTAAATTTATCAATGGTTTCTCTATTACGATATGTTGTAACAATTTTATCAACATCTTCATCCGTGAGTAGATTTTGGTTTTTTCCTTTTTCGAATGATTGTGAAGCGTCAATGAATAACACATTTTCATTATCTTCTCGGCATTTTTTGAATACTAATATACTGGTTGGGATACTTGTTCCAAAGAATAGGTTTGCTGGTAAACCAATCACTGAGTCTAGATAATTCTTTTCTTCAATTAAATATTTACGAATCGTTCCCTCAGCTGCCCCACGGAATAACACACCATGAGGTAAAACGACAGCCATTGTGCCATTATCATCTAAGTAATGAATCATATGTTGAATGAAGGCAAAATCTGCTTTTGATTTAGGGGCTAACTTACCATAACCGCTAAAGCGTTCATCATCTAAGAATGACGGATCGGCACTCCATTTCGCACTATAAGGTGGATTGGCTACTACCGCATCAAATTTTTCTCCTCTAAAAGCAGGATTTTCTAATGTATCATCATTATCAATTTTAAAACGCGTATAGTTTACATCATGAAGCAACATATTCATTCGTGCTAAGTTGAATGTGGTATTGTTATATTCTTGACCATAATAGAAACGAACATCGGCTTCACGACCAACACGTAATAACAATGAACCTGAGCCACATGTAGGGTCATACACATTTTTCAAATTAGGTTTATTCGTTGTGACAATCTTAGCTAAAATTTTAGACACTTGTTGTGGCGTATAAAATTCTCCCGCTTTTTTACCTGCATTAGCCGCAAATTGACCAATTAAATATTCATAAGCATCCCCTAACATATCAATTTCAATATCACTATGCACAAACGGAAGTGTAGCTAAATTAATCATGACTTTTGAAATAAGTTTCGTACGTGCTGCATTGGTATTACCTAAACGTGTAGCGTTTAAATCCATATCAGCGAATAAATGGTCAAAGTCTTCTTCACTGTCTTCACCACGTGTTGATTCTTCGATTTTATTAATCGCTTTATGCAAATCTTCAATTTCAAACGTTTGGGTTTCAATTTTCTGAATTAAGTGACTAAATAAATCTTGAGGTTCAATCACAAAACCAATTAAATTAATTAATTCTTGTTGTAACGCTTCACGATATTCTTCGTCTTCCCAAGCTTCTGCATATGAAATATTGTCTTCTTTTAATAACTCAGCCACTTCTTCTTCTGTTTTTTCTGATAAGAAGCGGTAAAAGATGAGTCCTAAAATATAATTTCTAAACTCGCTTGCATCCATGTTTCCACGTAAATCATTCGCAATACTCCATAATTTCTTTTGTAATTCGGCTTGTTGTTGTCTTTGTTTTTCCGTTGTTGACATCTAAATGTCCTCCTTAAATAAATATTCTGATAAAAATTGGTCCATCAAATAAGTTCGTTTCGCTTGTAAATACTTTAAATGTCTACGTCGTTCATTAAGTTTTCCTATACGTTGTTGTTGTTCTAATGGAGGTAGCGTCATCTTAAGTTGTTTAAGTTGATTCAATGTTAATTTTTTAACTAATGAACCCCCTTGTTTAAATTGATTTAACTGACTCTTCGCTTGAGATGAAGCATTCATCCAATAGACAAAATAATTGGCATCGATGTGTGCTGTGTCAATCTCAATATGCGTATAATTATAAGGTAGAATACTTTCATGATGTTGTTGACTCACAATGACACACTCACTCGTCATCATATTAATCACGATATCACCCGTATGAACCATCTTGGCCTGATGTGTTGTGCTTAAGGTTACAAGCTTAGGTTGATATGTTGTCGGTTGAAACACTCCATCATCGAACTCCATCATACGTTGATCGTAGATAGGTAATGTTATGCCTTGAGAAGCTTCTACGGTCTCAAGTCGATTGATTAAAGAACCATTATGAAACGTAAATAATTGAGATATTTGACTCACCTTCTTTTTTGTATTTTTTTATTACTACAAATTGAGTATATAACAAAAAATCCTTGTAGTAAAGAAAAAATACAAGGATTTTATAAAAATTATTCAATCATACCATATTTTTCAACAGTATCTTCAATGAATTGTATAATTTGATCTGTTTTTCGCTTACGTTTCATAAAAGGCTCTGAAATATTTTGACCGATAGATTTACGATCGATATTACCACTATATTCATATTCATTAACAGCTTCGTTAAGTAACATAGCAGAAAAGGCTTTTTGTTCTGCAAATGCATCAATTTCTTTTGTTTTTTCTTTGTCTTCAAATTCATAATAGGCTTCATTAATATCAGAATCTTCTTTTAATGACGGCACAACTTTATCTAAGAAGCTACGGATAAGATCAGCTTTCAAACGTAATTGTTGATCATCGGCTTTATCTAATAACTTATGAATTTGATGACGTTTTTCATCACGTGCTTTTGCATCAGATAGATTAATTTGACCAATGAGATCCATAATATACTTCACATTAATCAAATCATTACGCATTAATTCAACTTGGAAATCAATATCATCTAAAACGGAAACAGCCTCTTCATCATCTACTTTTTTCCAGCGTATAACTTCTTCATAAATATTTAAATATTTACCTTTATAATCTTCATAGGTTTGTTCTGCAATACCCAGCTCGTTTTTCGTAAATTGAAATTCATCAAAGGTTTTTAATTTAATTAAAGTATTCGATAATTCACGGAACGAAATAACAAATTCTTTTTTTAAATCCTCAGCCTCTAATTTATCGACATCTAAAGGTGTTGGTGCTAATTGAAAAACGTCTTGTAAGATATCTTTGAAATTTTCTAAATATTCTTCGTAAGATAAACTTAACACTGTATCTGTGTTGTCAGTTTGTGAGAAAATTTCAATGGCTTCATCCGTTTGTTTTTTTAAATCACGATAACATACAATATTACCGTAAGGTTTACGTTCTTTTTCAACGCGATTCGTTCTTGAATAGGCTTGAATTAAATCATGGTGTTTCAGGTTTTTATCAACGTAAAGGGTATTCAGTTTCTTACTATCAAAACCAGTCAAAAACATATTAACTACGATAAGAATATCAATCTTGTCATCACGAACCACTTCTTTCATACGCTTAGATACGTCAGAAAAGTAGCCTTCGAAATTATCCGTATTATAGTTCGTTTTAAATGTTTGATTATAATCATTCATAATACGGTCGAGAACTTCTTTTGAATGAACATGATTATCATCTTCTTGTGCGTCTTCATTGGCTTGATACGTAAAAATGGTTGCAACATTTAAATCATGAACACCTTCGGTTTTTAGTCTTTGGAGTGTGTCATAATATTTAATCGCCATTGGAATACTTTGAACCGCAAACATAGACGTGTAATTTCCGTTATCTGTTTTCTTATGATAATTTGAAATCAAATGTCGACAAACAGCTTCAATACGTTCATCTGCCATCCAAATTTCCGACGTATTAATTTTAGAAACATACTCTTCATCTAGACCATCATGTGAATTAAATGTTTGATTATATTCCACGGAAAATCCAAGCACATTATGGTCTCTAATAGCATCTTTAATGAGATAGTGATGTAAACATGTATCAAAAATGTCCGCTGTAGCACGCCCATCTTGACTCTTATTTTCTTCAAAACGTGGTGTCCCCGTAAATCCGAAATACTGTGCATTTTCAAAATGTTGCTTAATCAAACGATGCATGTCTCCGAATTGCGTACGATGACACTCATCAATAATAAAAATCACTTTATCTTGTTTATATGATTCCATTACTGAATGATTGGACTTCACTGCATTCGCCATTTTTTGAATCGTTGTCACAATTAAAGGTAAAGTTGGATCGGCTAACTGTCTCAATAATTTACGCGTATTATCCGTAAAATCAACCGAGTCTTCTTGGAATTTATTAAATTCAGCTAACGTTTGATTATCTAAGTCCTTACGGTCGACCAAGAAAATCACTTTTTTAATATTTTCTTCTTGCGATAATAATTGACTCGCTTTAAATGAGGTCAGTGTTTTACCACTACCTGTGGTATGCCAAATATAACCATTGTTATTTGTTTCTAACGCACGATTTAAAATGGCCTCAACCGCATAGACTTGATAAGGACGTAAGGCCATTAGAATTTTATCTGTTTCATTGACGATCATATAACGACTAATCATCTTAGCAATATGACATGGTTCTAAGAAACTTTCAATAAAGTCTTTAAGATAGTTAATACGCTCATTTTGTTCATTACTCCAATAAAACATTTGTCCCTTAAAGATTTCACGATCACTATTCGCATAGTAGCGTGTTTCCATTTTATTACTAACAACAAATAATTGTATGTATCGGAATAAACCCGTATAGTTTTGACGACGATAACGCTCAATTTGATTAAATGCTTCCGTGATAGCTACCCCACTACGCTTTAATTCTATTTGAACTAATGGTAGACCATTAATCAAAATCGTTACATCATAACGACTTTTATATTTATCTTTCACACTGATTTGATTAGTTACTTGGAATTTATTCTGACACCATTGTTTTAAGTTCATAAAATTCAGATATAAATCAGTATCATCATCACGTTTAAGTACATAACTATCGCGTAATTGCATCGCACTATCAAATACAGATTTACCGTTAATCCCCGTCATTAAACGTTCAAATTCACGGTCTGTTAGGGGTTTCCCATTTAATTTATCCTTATGACGTTCATTAATTATATTACGAAAATTATCATGTAATTGTTCAACGTTATGTATGTTTACTCGTTCGTATCCTAAACTCTCAAGTTGTTGAAGTACCTCATTTTCTAATGCATATTCACT
>JBQELZ010000045.1:0-6548 GCA_052104115.1 Vagococcus sp.
CTGGTTTACCTTCGTTTAATGCTTGTTCAGTTAAAACTTTTTTCTCATGTTCTAACTCTTCAGCAGAAACTTGGTCTTTTGTTACATAACGAGGATTAATAGCTGCTACGTGCATAGCAATGTCTTTCGCTACTTCTTCGTCTGTTGTACCATCTAGTGTTGTTAGAACAGCAATACGTCCACCCATGTGTAAGTAACCACCAAAAGCAGCATTATCATCTTTTTCAACGATTTCAAAACGACGGAAACTGATTTTTTCACCGATTACTGTAGTAGCTTCGATAATATCAGATTCGATTGTTCCTTTATCTGTTTTAATTGCTAATGCTTCTTCCATATTAGCTGGTTTATTTTCTGCCACTAATCTAGCAACATCTTTTACTAATTGTTGGAACATTTCGTTTTTTGCAACAAAATCTGTTTCAGAGTTAATTTCAACGATTGAAGCAACATTACCAGCGACATGAACGTTTGCTAAACCTTCTGCAGCAATACGATCATTTTTCTTACCAGCTTTTGCCATACCTTTTTCTCTTAATAAATCAATTGCTTTCTCTATTTCACCTTCAACTTCAACTAAAGCACGTTTAGCATCCATCATTCCTACACCTGTAAGATCACGAAGTTCTTTTACCATAGAAGCTGTAATTTTAGACATTTATTTTTTCCTCCTAATTTTGGGTTAGATTATATTTAATAAAGAAAAACTGTCTTAGAATAGCAGTGTCACTGGCTACTTTGTTCACCCTTGACCCTGCAGCCTAAGACAGCCAATTTTACGTCGTTAATTTTTAAGCATTTTTTCCTTCAACAACTTCAACGATTTCTTCGATTGAAGGTGTTTCTTCAGAAGCTTCTGCAAATGTTTCTTCAACTACTTCATCTTCACCTTGACGGCCTTCGATAAATGCATCTGCCATTTTACCTGAAATAAGTTTTACAGCACGGATAGCATCATCATTAGATGGAATAACTACATCGATTTCATCTGGATCACAGTTAGTATCTACCATCGCAACGATAGGGATATTTAATTTATGAGCTTCTTGAACAGCGATACGTTCTTTACGTGGGTCAACAATAAACATAACGTCTGGAATTCTTGGCATATCAGCGATACCACCTAAGAATTTTTCTAAACGTTCACGTTCTTTCATTAAACCAGCAACTTCTTTTTTAGGAAGAACTTCAAATGTTCCTTCTTCTTCCATCTTAGTAATTTGTTTTAAGCGACCAATACGTTTTTGGATAGTATCCCAGTTAGTTAAAGTTCCACCTAACCAACGGTGATTTACATAGTATTGACCTGAACGAATTGCTTCGTCTTTAATTGCTTCTTGGGCTTGTTTTTTAGTACCTACGAATAAAGCGATTCCGCCTTCTTCTGCTACATTCTTCATGTAGTTATATGCATCGTCTGCTAAACGTACTGTTTTTTGTAGATCGATGATATAGATACCATTTCTTTCAGTGAAGATATATTTCTTCATTTTTGGATTCCAGCGACGAGTTTGGTGACCAAAATGTACACCAGCTTCAAGCAACTGTTTCATTGAGATAACTGCCATGTTGTGTTTCCTCCTGTTTTTAACCTCTCTGATGCTTTCAAGCTCTCTAATGGACTGCCTAATAGACAGCAACTCACTAAAAATATGCAACCAGATGTGATTTGTTTTATTGTTGTACTAAGGTTTTCGCCCTAGCCTTTGATAGTATATAACACTACATGAATAAATGCAACCATTTTCTTCCCATATAATCCCAACATATTCATTGGATATAAAACATAAAGATGTTCCAAAATTTTTGAAATGTCTAAATAGTATCCATTCATCCTGTTATAAAAATAAAATTCGCCAATATATAACGTTCGTTATATATTAATCAAAGATGTTTGAAAGGATGGTATTATATTTGAACTGCAACAAAAACAAGTCTAAAGATACAATCGGATACCTCCCTTTAGGTATATCAATTACTGCCTTTGTCATAAGCGTAATCACACTTTTTGTCTAACAGGATTCATGTGTGATAAACAGATTACAAAAAGCATATACAAAAGAAAATAATAGCAACCCCTCGTATTAATACGGCTATTTCCTAGAGCCTGATATGTTTACTTTTTACTTTTGTACAATTTACATTTATACTGAATGTATTACATTTTAAAGGAGCCTACTATATTATGACTGTCTTTTATTGCGTACGACACGGAAAAACAATTTACAATCGAGATCATGTATTTCAAGGTGGACTTGCTGACTCCCCTCTTTTACCTGAAGGAATTGAAAATGCTCAACGTGCAGGAATATTTTTAAAAGATATTGCCTTTGACCATGCTTTTTCCAGTCCTCAAAAACGCGCTCATGATACAGCAACACAAATTCTATCCCAACGCAAAGACTACATGACTTTGACTGTTCTACAAGATTTAAGAGAAATGGAATTTGGTGAGTGGGATGGCAAACCAGAAAAAAATTATCATCATCTTAGTGAATTTCAGCATTTAGTATATAATCCTCATCTATACAACCCTAGCTCATTTGGTGGAGAATCGTTTCAGAATGTGATTGACCGAGCTTTGAATGTCTTTAATGAGCTTTCTAACACATATCCAAATGATACTATTTTAATTATTTCTCACGGATTAACTTTACAAACTATATTGAAACATTTAGATGGCTCTCCTATTTCTGATATTCGGAAAGGGCGACTGTTAGATAACACAAGTACCACCATCATAGAATCAGATCCAAACACGCTAAACTACTCTATAAAAACATGGAACGATACTAGCTATTTAGAATAAATCGGCATTTCCTTTTTTATTATTTCAACTTTCACTATTTCATGATAGACTAATAAAGTTCGATTTAAAAAAGGAGTGTCATCAGTTATGCCTAAAAAAATAAAACACGTTGTCCAATTTTTGGATAAATTTGAGTGGAACAACGCACTTATGGGTGTCATTATGGTACTTTCTAGTCTAGGTATGTTTTTCAACTACAAATTAACCATGCAGGAATTAGCAATAACCATTGGCTTGCTAGCAATTATGAAAGGCTTTTTAAATTTTAATATTTTTTTCTTAACAGAATCTCTTTTTAAAGAGTCTAAATTTAAGCATCTATTCATTTTTTCTGCAGTCTTGAATATTTTAATTGGGTTGTTGCTTGTCTTTAGTTTATTTGCATCTGATACGGTACTACGGATATTGGCTGCATGTTGGTTTATACTAGATCCTGTACCACATATTATTTTATTAAAACATCTTAAAGCAACATATGACACACGTTATAAATGTTATCTGGCTTGCTATATTCTGGCGATGCTAGCAGGTATTATTCTGCTGATTACTCCATTGGCCCTTCATATAGGTCCTTCTCCACTTGCTGGTCTGTTCTTATTAGCGAGTGGAGGAAACTTAATTGCCATCACATTATACGAATAAAAGAGCTTCCTTATGACTGAGGAAGCTCTTTTTTTATTTGTTTACGCAAAACAAATAAAACCGTAGTAAATACAATAAGAATAATTATTTTTGTTATATCCAATGGAAAATACACTGAGGGATCCATATCTTTATCGCTATATGCTCTTAATACTTCCTCTAAAGAAACAGTGTTTAAAACATGTGTTATCACATATAGCAGAAACATCATTAATACTTGATGAATCACACTTCCTACATTATTCAAGCGATATTTGGCTGCTAATCGATTATCTTTTGGTAAAGTAGAATCCATATAAACCAATACATTTAGCTCTTGATTCAACTGAGAACTAGCTAAACTGAGTAAAAACACACCTATATAAAATGTATGTGCATGAAGTAGGCATAAAAAACTCACCATCAATTGCCATGTTAGCATATCTAATAGCGGTATTTTTTTTAAAAACTGACGACTAAACGGTGCTAGAATAATGGCACTTAGATACAAGGAATAGACCATATAAATGGACTTACTTCCTTCATGGATGAGCTGATAAAATGTACAAAACACCAAAATAAAGTTTGTCAACATTCCTTTGTAGATAATCACCTGTGTTAACGTTGTTGGAACATGCCTCATTGGTTTCATTTTGCGAATGTATAGCACATATAACAAAATAAGAATAAGTAAAAATAAAAAATAGACTGGTAAAGCATCTGATATACCTAATTCTTTACCACCTTTAATAATAAAAATAGAGAAAAAACCTGTTAAAAATAAAAACAACGTCTCAATGACCGAGTAACTTGGCTGACTCTCTCCTTCTGGTAGCGAATACGACGGATAAACTGAAACAATCATTAGGAGCACCAGTAAATTAAAACCTAAAAATAAAAAGGTTATTGGCAAGGAGACTTTTACAAGCTTAAACAGAATCGACGAAAAAATAAAAGCAAAACCTAACGCGTAAATTTGCTCTTTTGTCGTCATGCCAAAATCATTTAATTCCTTTTCATGAAATTGAACGGTGAGGTAACTTGGATATAGCGTACCAGAACATACTCCCAAAAACATACCTGCTAGTAAAGCAAATAAAATATGATAATCTGAAAAATAGCCTAGTATAGAACCACAAATACCGATACAGATAGATAGTTTTAGCAAAGAAAGCATGCTAATTGGTTTGATTCGAATTAATACAAGTGTCGTTGTTTTAAAACTATAATATAATAATAACGGTAACACA
Organism: Vagococcus sp.; assembly: GCA_052104115.1. Taxonomy (GTDB): domain Bacteria; phylum Bacillota; class Bacilli; order Lactobacillales; family Vagococcaceae; genus Vagococcus. Next base: position 4,681 of record JBQELZ010000045.1, read on the forward strand.
TACTGGCTCACGTCTTTATGTTGAATAAAAAACTGCGCTAATATAAAAACTGGAAATAAGTTCATTCCATTGGTTAACACAAAGGGAATAAATCTTAATGATAAGATTATATGCCGTTTACTCCTATTCACCACAACACCTCCATGTGCATTATAACGTCAGTTTAACATAAAAAATACAACTATATCATCATTTAATCACACTATAAAGGTTGACTCTTCCTTTACGTCAACCTTTATAGTCTTAATAGAAGGAGATAACTTGATGTACTCAATAACTGAATTGGCACGTGTATCAGGTGTCACGAATCGCAACACGATATCCCTTTGAAGCACATTATCAACAACTGTTAAAAAAGAAAGAGCGATTAAACAATATTATTTTTTTAAAGCAACAAGCCTTATTAGATAAAAGGAGATATAATTATGACAGATTTAAAAAAAATTTGATGTCTTTAAGAAGGAATCAGTCACTAACAATGATAAACAGTAGGATGAAGAATTAAATAAACTATATCAAAAAGAGCATCTCGAGATATCTAACATGCAATGCTCTCCATGTCAGATGACACATACTCACATTTTATTTTTTGAAGAAATAACTGTCAGATAATCTGATTTCAGATGTATCTGTTCCTTCCCGCCCATACAAGTGAGACTATTTTTAACTTGCATAAGGAGTGGCTGTATATTGCTTGGGGGTTTATCAGTCTGATATGCAATTAGGACTGTCACAGATGTCTTTATCAATTACTACGATTCTCGATGCGGTTACAGGAGCTACCTTGAAACCCCAAGAGATTATCTCTTACTATATCAGTTAATATTTTTGGTAAAAGATCATTTATTGGTTATAATGAATCTATCATTAAAGGAGGTTTCTACCTTGATAAACGTAAAACAACTTATTACAGGCCCCATTGAAGAAAATTGCTATCTTATTTATAACGATCAGTCATTACTTGTAGTCGATCCAGGGAACGATGCAGAAAAAATCAAACAGGCTATCTCTGAAACTGGTGCAACACCTACAGATATCATCATTACACATGCTCACTATGATCATATCGGTGCGGTAGATGACATCAGAGATACTTACAATATTCCGGTTCACATTAGTCCTATTGAACAAGACTGGTTAACAAACCCGACATTGAACCTTTCTGGTTTAATGCGTCATTCGGACATAAATGATGTCATAGCTCGAGCTGCGGAGTATGAATTTGATATGTATCATGACTATACTTTAGGGGACATGACCTTTAAAGTAGTCCCTACACCTGGTCATTCACCAGGTAGTGTCAGCTTTATCTTTGATGAGTTCGTTGTCACTGGGGATGCGTTATTTAGTGGCAGTATCGGTCGAACTGATTTACCATTTGGTGACGCTCAAACGTTACTAAATAGCGTTCAAACTGAGCTTTTCACACTACCAGAACATTTTATTGCCTATCCAGGTCACCGGGAACCTACAACTATTGGAAAAGAAAAACAAACTAATCCATTTTTTAACTAAAAAAAGCAAATCACCTAACTGGGTGATTTGCTTTTTTCTTTACTAATAGCAGTTCCAATGTATTCCCCTTTTGTAACATGATTCTTATTGACCCACATCACTTTTTCTAGAAAACACATTATCTCTCACTTCACTTAGTGAAATCAACTCTCCTGAACTCATAGCATAGAGTCGTTGTTGGCGAACTATCTTTTCATCACATTTTTTATTAAAAAATCGAAACACATCGTTCACTTCTGTTTTATTAGTTTACTATAAATACAAATTTCTGTGAATCACCTGTTTAATTAAAAATTATTTAATGCTTAGTTGTAGAATCAAGTTAGTCACCCTAAAATAATAAAAAAACACCA
>JBQELZ010000046.1:0-4321 GCA_052104115.1 Vagococcus sp.
TCAAAAGTATTTCTAATATTAGTTTCCATCCACTCTGGATAATCATCACCATTTTCATCTTTAAATCGCAGTTCTTGTGAGAAAAGCTTTTGCATATATCCCTTTTTCTGTTCTTCTAACAATGATAGTTTTTGTTCTTCTAATTCTATTTGTCGATCGAGTTTGCTAAAGAAGTTACCGATTTTTTCTTGTTCTTCTATAATCGGATAAGGTATTGGCATGGTTTTAAATATTAAATCTTTAATTGCAAAACGATCAGCTCTTGCTCCAGAATCACCATTTAATTTCATAAACTTATGCCAGCCAGTTGTTTCAAAGTAGTAATCTAAAAATACTACGTCAATATTGCGAGTTCTAAAAACATAGTAAAGTGGTGACATTACACCTGTTCTACCTAATTTATTTCGTTTTATCGGTCCAACTGGTGCAAAATTAGAAATACGTGGATTGTAAACAAAATCATCTTCTTGAACAATATAATAACCATTCAAATTCTTCTCGTTTGAAATATCTTTGTCAAAAAAATCTCTTTGGCTGATAACTCCATATTCAGCTGAGTTAGTGAGAGTCTCAGAAAATTGATTATTTTTATTCTTTTCAGTTACTTTATCAGATATTTCTTCTAACTTACACTCTTCCCAGTCACCATCAAAATTTGGAAACCTTAACTGGGGGATGTTTTTAATTTCATTAGTCATGCTTTAACACTCCTAATTCTTTAAGATAGTTATTAATTTCTTGTTCTACTTCGACAATTTCATCATCAATTTGATTTAAGTCTTTTTGAACTTGCTCCAAATCTACTGGTTCTTCTTCTTCAAATGTATCGACATATCTTGGAATATTAAGGTTATAATCATTTTCTGCAATTTCTTCTAAATTTGCCGCATAACTATACTTATCTACGGCTTCTCTATTCTTATATGTTGCTATGATTTTTTCTACTTGTTCGTCTGTTAAATGATTTTGGTTTTTACCTTTTTCAAATTCATTTGAAGCATCAATAAATAAGACATCTTGATCTGCTTCACGACATTTCTTAAATACGAGGACACATGTTGGAATGCTTGTGCCATAGAAGATATTAGCTGGCAAACCAATTACCGCGTCTAAATAGTTTTTCTCTTCAATTAAATATTTACGTATTACTCCTTCAGCTGCGCCACGGAATAAGACACCATGCGGTAAGACTACCGCCATCGTACCTTCATCATCTAAATAATGCACCATATGTTGGATAAAGGCAAAGTCTGCTTTAGATTTAGGTGCTAATTTCCCATAATTACTGAAACGCTCGTCATCATTAAATTTACTATCCGCAGACCATTTCGCACTGTATGGTGGGTTGGCTACAACAGCATCAAATTTTTCACCTTCGAATGCTGGATTTTCTAAAGTATCGTCATTTTGAATATCGAAGTTTTCATAACGCACATCATGTAACAACATATTCATTCGAGCCAAGTTATACGTTGTATTGTTACGTTCTTGACCATTATAACGGTAAACTTTTGTTTCTTTACCGACACGTAGCAGTAATGAACCTGAACCACACGTAGGGTCATAGACATTTCTTAATTTATCTTTACCTAGAGTAACAATTTGAGCTAATATTTTAGAAACCTGTTGTGGTGTATAGAATTCGCCGGCTTTTTTACCAGCGTTTGCCGCAAAGCGACCAATTAGGAATTCATAAGCATCACCTAACATATCAATTTCTAAATCGCTATGTACAAAAGGTAAATCTGCTAAATTAACTATAACTTTACTTAATAAAGCCGTTCTATCTTTAACTGTGTTACCTAATCTTGTAGAACTTAAATCCATATCACTGAACAAACCAATGAAATCATCTTCACTATCTTGTCCAAGCGTAGAGGTTTCAACTTTTCTAATAGCTTGAGCTAAGTGTTCAATGTCAAAGCGTTGATTTTCAATTTCTTTAACCATGCTACTAAATAAATCTTGTGGTTCAATAAAATAACCAACATTCTCTATAAGCTCAGCTTTTAAGTCTTCGCGGTATGCTTCATCTTCCCAAGCTTGTTCATATGTTAAATCTTCACCTGATAATGCTTCAACAACTTCATTTTCAGCTTTTTCTGATAAAAACCGATAGAAGATGAGTCCGAGAATATAGTTACGGAATTCACTCGCGTCCATATTTCCTCTTAAATCATTGGCGATGGACCATAAGCGTTTATGTAATTCAGCCTGTTGTTGGCGTTGTTTCTCAGTAATTGACATGTTATTTCCTCCATTTATTAAAATGCTCTTTGCTTATATAATTATCTTATGTGTTTGTAGCACATATCAAAACCTCTGCAATATTCATTATTACAAAGGTTTGATATATTTTCTAGCTACTATATTTTTCTGTCACTTCTTCGACAAATGATGTGACTGCTTTTTTCGTTTGACGTTTTTCTCGTAATTTTTTATCACCTACAAGCTCCTTAAGGTGATCTTGATTGACAATACCACTATATTCATATTCACCCGTGATATCTTTAAGTATCTGTTCATCAACTGCTTGTTGTTGTGCAAATTGATTAAATTCTGATTCACGTTTTGATTTTTCAAATAGGATATAGGCTTCATCTATATTGTCCTCTTCGGACAATTCAGGTATAACGTCATCGATAAATTCACGAATTAAATCACGTTTCAAACGTAATGTTGGATCATCCGCGTTGTCTAACATACGTATAATTTGTTCACGATTACGTTGTTGTTCTGCCTTATCTTTTAAATCAATTTGTCTGACGAGATCCATGATATAAGAGACATTAATTCGATCATTACGTAGGATTTCTATTTCAAAATCGATATCGTTTAGAATAGAAACTTTTTCAACTTCACCACGTTTAGGTTTCACTTCATCATATATCACAAAGTATTTACTCTTATAGTCTTCAAATTCTTGTTCATCCATACCGATATTTGCTTTTGTAAAATCAAACTCATCAAATGCTTTCAATCTCAGCACGAGTTTTGAAACTAAACGGAAGGCTTCCACAAATGCTTTTTTCTTATTTTCATCTTGAACTTGATCCATATCTTGAGGCTTCAATGCTACAGCTTTTAATTCAGCTAATGCGTCAACAAACTCGGCTTTATATTCATCATAATCTCTCATTAATACTCGATCTGTGTCTTCAGTTTGAGAGAACAATTTTAAGGCGTTATCGGTATTTTGTTTCAAATCACGATAATTCACAATCTTACCAAACGGTTTAGTTTCTTTTTCCACGCGGTTCGTACGTGAATAAGCTTGGATTAAGTCGTGATATTTTAAGTTTTTATCTACATATAATGTGTTTAATACCTTACTATCAAAGCCCGTTAAGAACATATTAACAACGATTAAAACATCAATTTTGTTGTCTTTGACACCTTTTTTGACATTTTTAGAGATATGATTAAAGTATTCTCGGAAGGTATCCGTAGCGAAATTTGTGCCAAAGTTATCATTATAATCTTTGATGACTTCTTCCAATTTTTCTCTAGAATGTGCCTCATCTACTTCTCCTTCATTACGTTCTTCATTGGCGGCATAAGAGAACACACCTGCGACTTTTAAAGGATGTTCATAGTCCTTACTGATCTTTTTAAACGTATCATAATATTTAACAAGTGCTGGAATACTTTGGACGGTTAATATCGCTGAATATTGTCTATTTCTTGTGTATTTGTCATGATTTTCTGTAATATGACGCGCAATCAATTCAACACGTTGATCAGATAACCAAACCTCATCGGTATTAATACCTTCAACTAATTCGTCTGTCTCTGTATCTATATTCTGAGCTTTAATTGTGTTGATATAGTCCACGGAAAAACCCAATACATTACCATCATGAATCGCGTCTTTAATTAAATAAGTGTGTAAACAGCGACCAAAGATGTCCGCAGTACTCCGACCATCCTGGCTTTGATTTTCTTCAAAACGCGGTGTACCTGTAAAACCAAAATATTGAGCATTATTGAAATGTTGACGGACAATGCGATGCATATCTCCAAACTGACTACGATGACATTCATCAATAATGAATACCACTTTATCTGTCTTATATTGATCTAATGCTTCAGCATTATTTTGAATGGCCTTTGACATTTTTTGAAGTGTCGTAACGATAAGTGGTAAGCTCTTATCTTTTAATTGCTTAACGAGCTGTGCCGTATTATTCGTCTTATCTACTGAACCTTTAGAAAATTTATTAAACTCCTCTTCTGTCTGGCTGTCTAAGTCCTTACGGTCGACAAGGAAAATGACTTTTTTAATGTCATCTTGTTCTGACAATACTTGACTCGCTTTAAA
>JBQELZ010000046.1:4421-6166 GCA_052104115.1 Vagococcus sp.
CCATCATTATTAGAGATATAACGCGTATCGATACCATTACTAATAATAAATAATTGTATGTAGCGGAAAAGACCTGTGTAGTTTTGTTTACGATAGCGCATCACTTGATTAAATGCTTCATTGATATCAATGCCACGACGTTTAAGTTCAATTTGAACTAAAGGCAATCCATTAATTAAAATTGTGACATCATATCTCGCTTTATATGTGTCATCTACAGATACTTGGTTAGTGATTTGGAATTTATTTTGACACCAATTTCTCGTATCCAAAAATGATAAATACACTTCAGATTCATCATCTCGTTTCAAAGGCATTTTATCTCGCAATATACGGGCACTTTCAAAAATCCCTTTACCATTTATCATAGTTAATAAACGTTGAAACTCTTTATCTGTTAAAGGGTGCCCATTTAATTTATCGGCGTGACGTTCATTTAAAATAGAACGGAAATTATCCAACAATTGTTGTTCATCCCTAATCGTTACAGTTTCATAGCCATTAGATTTTAACTGTTCCATCATTTCAGTTTCTAACGCAAATTCACTTTGGTATACCATAACATCCCACCTTTATCTCTATTCCATTCAATTATAATATATAAATAGATTTAGGTGGTGTAAATTTTATAATTAATTATTTCATTAAATGTTTACGACATATAAAAATAAAGAGCCTATCATTATTACATTTCAAATGTATAAATATCATTTTATTCATAATATTTTATAAAACCTTATTCTCTGATAGAATTAGTTGTGGATGAAATGTAGGGGAGGAGTGTTAATAATGAAGTTAAAAACATTATGTTGTATTAGTTTATCATCTATGTTCCTATTCAGTGCTTGTGGTCAAAACTCAAACGAAACTAGTCATAATAATAATAATCAAAAAACAGAAAAAAAGTCTGATACTAATGAAACAAGCAACAACCAAAATTCAATTAAGAATAAGTCAGACAATTCTAATGAAACTCAAAGTTCAAATGAACAAGTTGAGCATTCAGACAAAACTATAACAGTAGCTGAAGCTAAGTCTATTGTATACAATTCTGCAAATTCACAAAGTTTTCAAGCATTTGTCCAAAATAAAGATGAACTTATTTTTAACAAAGACAAAAGTAATAATAATGAAATATTTATCGAAACACCCTTTGGAGGCATAAATGAGTCAGTTAAGTTTTATGCAATTGTTAATAGACATACTGGTGAAATTATTACTACTGGAAGTGCAGGTACACATGCAAATGGACTTTTAAAAACAGATGATGGAAAGATAGACAAAAAAGCATATAATATAACTTTAGAATTTTATAACACATACGTATATAAAAAAGGTATGCCTAAATTTGAAGAAGCCACTTCTGATATGCCTGCAGAAGAATATAAGAAACTTTCACAATTAGTAGGTGACTATACAAAAAAACAAAAGCAAAATGAAAATAAAGAGCCTCAAACAAATAACAATACACAAAGTACAACTAATGAAAGAACAAATCAACAACACAATACAAACGAAAAACAGAAAAATGATCAAGCATCAAAACAAGAACAACAATCTGAAGCACAGCAAGAAAATCGTAACGAGGAAGCTTCGCAAAATGAGGAACGTGAGGATCCAAACCAACAAATAGAACAACCATCTAGCGAGGATAAGCAAACTCCAGATGCAGCACAAGAAAATAATAACCAAAACAATGATGAAAATACTGATGGTAACAACTATGAAAATGAACAATCTCAAGA
>JBQELZ010000047.1:0-5565 GCA_052104115.1 Vagococcus sp.
TTGGATTGATTTAGGTTGGAAAGAAGCCGATAAAAAAGAGATTCATGATATTTCGGAAAAAGATAATATTATTTCATTCGATAAAAATGAGAATGTAACAGATGATGAGTTTTTATACGAAGATGATTTGAACTTAGGTTGGGAGGACTTTGACGATGAATAATGAACAAATTGAAGCATTTGTAGAAGTGCTTGTACCTATCATAGAAGAACGTATCAATAAAGATAAGTAAGGCTAATTACGTACTACAGGCAGTTGCCTGTAGTACTCATATGATTAAGTGGTAAAAGTGATAAAAATGAAACGAAGTTATAAATATATATTATCCATATGATGTTACAAGACCGATGGTCTGTAGCAATATTCTAATAAAAGGAGCGACATTATTTATGAAGAAGAAAATTGCACTTTATTCAAGAGTGAGTACATCTGAACAATCAGAATATGGATATTCAATCCATGAACAGGAACAAGTGCTCATTAAAGAAGTTGTTAAAAATTTCCCGGGTTATGACTATGAAACTTATATCGATTCCGGTATATCAGGTAAAAATATTGAAGGTCGACCAGCAATGAAACGCCTATTACAAGATGTTAAAGATAATAAAATCGAAATGGTGTTAAGTTGGAAATTGAATCGCATTTCACGATCAATGAGAGACGTGTTTAATATCATTCATGAATTCAAAGAACATGGCGTAGGATATAAGTCGATTTCTGAGAATATTGATACATCGAATGCCTCTGGGGAAGTGCTCGTGACTATGTTTGGATTAATAGGATCAATCGAACGTTCAACACTTATCAGTAACGTCAAGATGTCGATGAATGCCAAAGCACGTAGTGGAGAGGCTATTACAGGTAGAGTGCTCGGATATAAGTTGTCACTTAATCCACTTACGCAGAAAAATGATTTAGTTATTGATGAAAATGAAGCTAATATCGTACGTGAAATCTTCGATTTATATTTGAATCATAATAAAGGACTCAAAGCCATTACAACCGTACTGAATCAAAAAGGATACCGCACTATTAATCAAAAGCCGTTTTCTGTATTTGGTGTTAAATACATTTTAAATAATCCAGTATATAAAGGTTATGTCAGATTTAATAACCATCAAAATTGGGTTGTACAACGAAGAAGTGGGAAAAGTGATGAAAATGATGTCATTTTGGTGAAAGGAAAGCATGAAGCAATCATAAGCGAAAAAGTATTTGATCAGGTTCATGAAAAATTAGCAGCTAAAAGTTTCAAACCAGGACGTCCGATTGGTGGAGACTTTTATTTACGTTCACTAATTAAGTGTCCAGAGTGCGGTAATAATATGGTATGTCGACGAACTTATTACAACACGAAAAAATCAAAAGAACGCATAATCAAACGCTATTACATTTGTTCATTGTTCAACCGTTCTGGAAGTTCAGCGTGCCATAGCAATGCCATTAATGCCGAAGTTGTAGAAAGAGTCATTAACGTTCATCTTAATCGTATCCTTTCCCAACCAAATGTTATTAAGCAGATTGCGACAAATGTGATAGGAGAACTGAAACGTAAGCATAATACTAAAGGTAAGATTATAATTGATACCGATAGCCTAGAAAAGCAAAAAGCTAAAATTAAAACACAACAAGAACGCCTGTTGGAATTGTTCTTAGATGATCAAATGGATAGTGAAATGTTGAAAGAAAAACAGCATCAATTGAATAATCAACTCCAGACACTTGAAGAACAAATAAAAAAGGCTCAACAATCTAATCAAGCAGAAACAAAAGTTCCAGACTTCGATAAGTTGAAGAGTCGCTTAACCATGATGATTAGTAGATTTAGTATTTATCTCAAAGAAGCGAGTCCAGAAGCAAAGAATCAGCTTATGAAGATGTTGATTGACTCTATTGAAATTACCACAGATAAGAAAGTGAAGCTTGTACGATACAAAATTGACGAAAGCCTTATACCTCAATCTTTGAAAAAAGATTGGGGGTCTTTTTTTATGCCAAAAATTCATTTTGTGATTTATGGTACACAGAAATATTCTATCGACGAAATTACCACTTTTGCCACTTTGTCATAAGTGATAAAAGTGAGCGAAATGAAATAAAAATGAAATATATATTATCAATACGATGTAGCAATTGAATACATCGTGAAAACATATTAGGAGGTCATGACAATGACATTGGAACAACAACTCAAGTACTATATAACAAACTTATTCAACCTACCCAAAGACGAGGTATGGGACTGTGAAGCAATCGATGAAATAGCTAATGATATTCTTCCTGACAAGTATGTAAGGCTTGGTCCACTATCCAACAAAATACTTCATACGTATACCTATTATTCTGAAATACTTCACGAAAGTAATATCTATCCTTTCATTCTCTACTATCAAAAACAGCTCATAGCCATCGGCTTTATCGATGAAAATCACGATATGGATTTCTTATATCTACACAACACAGTCATGCCCCTTTTGGATCAACGATACTTACTAACAGGAGGACAATAATATGCATAAATATATCAAAATTACACAATTAGTCATTACAATTCTTAGTGAAGTTATTATTTGGATGAAAGAATCAGAACGAAAGGAAGTCTCTTATGAATAGATATATTACTCGAGGTATTGACAATAACTTACCTATCATCTTACAACAACAATTATGGAAACTCGTAGCACAACGTGAAAACGAACAGTCCAAGGAACTAGAAGCAATAGATTACTTTCATATCTTCCAGTTCAACATGCATAATGATCAATTATGTATCAAACACAAACAAGAACGTCCTGAGTACATCAAAACACATAAAGCTAATTATTCAAAAGCTATCAATATAAATAAGGTCTATATTATCCGAGAAGATGATGTAGACCTTTCTTATTACGTCATGTTACTACCTGAAGAATATTAATAGGAGGCATCAATCATGCAGAATATACAATGTATATTAGAAACTGAAGCAATATTTAGTGACGATAATCAACATCGTTATTTACTCAAAAAAACGTGGGACAAAGATAAAAAGATAATTTCAGTTATAACTTGTTATCCAAATTTTGAAGGAACCCAAAAATTAGATTTAACGACTCAATTAATTCTAAATAAAGTATCTGAGATGAAAGACTTCGGATCAATTAATTTTGTGAACCTATATTCAAACATGATAACAACCACAAATATAAAGCATATGGCAAATAGTCATGATAAGCATACTGATATTCATATTATGAAAGTAGTGAAAGAATCGGATGAAGTGATATTAGCATGGGGTGCTTACGCTAAAAAACCGATTGTTGAAATGCGTGTCAATGAAATATTAGAGATGTTGAAACCACATAAAAAGAAAGTGAAACAACTCATCAACCCAGAAACGAATGAAATTATGCATCCACTCAACCCTAAGGCACGTCAAAAATGGATTTTGAAATCATAGCAAATACATGGAGGTCAATATGGAAACAAAACAAATCAACATCGTTTCACTGCAAATGATTAAAATAGATACTTTGAGTTATCTTAAAAGACGAATTACGAGTCCCCATCAAATAGTAAAGTATTCAAATAGAGTTTTTTAATAATGCATAGATGATACATTTATTTTACTTTAATTATAATTAGTTGAAAATTATATATAAGAAAAGTTCAGTCACTAACTCATTTATAGTGTATGATGATGGAAAAGTAATTAAGAATAAAATGTTGACCAATATTGACCTTTAGTTTAGAATAAGCTTAATTATATGGCGAAGGGTGATAAAATGATTGTTAATGATTATCATTATAATGAGGTTTACGATGAATACACTAGTTTGAAAGTTTGGAAATACATGGAAAATGAAGATGTTGATTTAGAAACAGCATTAAATCATCTTGGATTAGATTATATAGATGCATTACCAGATGAAGAAGATATTCCTGAACTGGAGAAGGAAAAACAAAAATTAATTGAAAAGGGATACTAATAAATGCGGTTAGAGAAGTATTTCTCTAACCGCATTATGATTTATTTTTATTGCTGACTTGCCATTAATTCTGCTTGCTCTACAACTTGTTCCACAGCCATTTTTTGAAGATCTGGTGGATAGCCATATTTTTTAAGTAATCTTCTAACTTGAACTCTCATCTTGGCTTTAGCACTATCACGTTTAGACCAATCTACACTCATATTATCCTTAACTGTTTTAGTTAACTCATGAGCAATAGCTCTTAATTCTTTATCACCCAAAGCCTCTTTAGCTGTTTCATGTGAAGCTAACGCGTCATAAAAAGCAATTTCTTCAGTACTTAAACCTAAATCTTTGCCTCGTTGTTGCTCTTGATTAATTTCTTTTGCCATTTGAATCAGTTCTTCAATGACCTTGGAAGCTTCGATAGAACGGTTATTGTATTTTTGAATAGATTTACCTAGCATCTCAGAAAATTGTTTAGATACGGTTGCGTTCGTTTTCATTAATGACTTAACTTGCCCTTTAAGTAATTTATTCAATAATTCAACTGCTACATTTTTCTGTTGTAATCCTTCTACATCTTTTAAGAAATCGTCAGATAAAATAGAGATATCTGGGTTTTCTAAACCGAGTGTTTGATATATATCTACAACTTCTTCAGTTACAACGGATTTTGATATCAACTGATTAATTTCAGCTTCAACTTCAGCTGGGGATTTTTTACGTTCATCATCTCCTGGTGGTGGCGCTAATAATTTAATGATGCCTGCTTTAACGGCTTTTAAGAACGCGATTTCACTATTTAATTCTTGAGCTGCTTCTTCTGTTGCACATAACGCGAATGCTTTACCAAGTTCAGTGACTGTATTCACAAATCTTTGTCTTTCTTCTTCGCCTAAGCCAATTACATAATCCATCGTGCTTGAGATGACATTATATCGATCAGATTTTTTATCTGATTCGAAGTCAGAATAATCATGATTATATAACATATCTTGAATGACATCGTATTTCATTAACATAATTTCTAAAGCCTTATCTATATCAACACCGGTTTGATCTTTATCAGAATCAGTATACTCTTTTAAAGCTTCTTTAAGACTTTCAGCGATACCTACATAGTCCACAATTAAGCCACCAGGTTTGTCTTTAAACACTCTATTCACACGTGCAATTGCTTGCATTAGATTATGGCCATGCATTGGTTTATCAATATACATGGTATGCATAGAAGGTACATCAAAACCTGTTAACCACATATCTCTCACGATAACGAGTTGTAATTCATCTTCAACATCTTTCATACGATTCTCTAGCAGGTTCCTTCTTTTTTTAGGGCCAATGTGTCTCTGGAAGTTTTTAGGATCACTTGATGAACCTGTCATCACAACTTTGATAACACCTTGGTTATCATCATCTGAATGCCATTCGGGTTTTAATCTTACAATTTCATCATATAAATCAACCGCTATACGGCGACTCATTGTGACAATCATGCCTTTACCTTTCATCGCCTTTTGTCTTGTTTCAAAGTGATTGATAATATCAGTTGCTAGAGAATGAACACGTTGTTCTGAGCCTGATAATGCTTCTATTCGAGACCATTTAGAC
>JBQELZ010000048.1:0-5343 GCA_052104115.1 Vagococcus sp.
ATATTTGGAGTTCAGAGCGGGCGCGTTTGATTTTCAAACTTCGCAACAGAACCAGTACAACTTACTTCACATGTAATTGAACGATTTACTTTAGCAAAGAAATAAAATCGATTAATTTAATACATGAAATTAGATAAAGTCATGTATCAAGAAACTTGTTCAATCAAGACTCTTTTTTTATCTTTCTACCACTATTCTAAGTTTTATACGAGTCTAAAACTTACTTCCGCCTGCTATAAGTACATTCCAAAACAGATACTTTTTTTCTATATCAAATAAAAGATAATTTCCAATACATAATGTTAATTAACATTATGTATTGGAAATTCAAGTGTCACAGAGAAACCACCGTAACAACTGTGTCCTATTTTCATTTCCCCATTATGAGATAAGGTTATTTGCTTAACTAGGAGTAAGCCTAACCCATGCCTCTGTTCCATAGTAGATTGATCACTAATCATATAATGAGGCGCATTATTCAACTCTTCTATTTGCTTATCAGAAATTCCTATTCCATCATCTTCTACTACGACAATACAAGATTCCTGTTTAGTAAATACAGAAATAAAAATGTGACAGCCTTTTTCATTATGACTGATTGCATTTTGAATCAAATTTGTAATAGCTCTTTTCATTAGCCCTTCGTCTGCTAAAACAAAGGAGGAATGAACGTTGTTCCTCATTTCAAATTTAATTGGGAAATCCTTATCTAACTTGATATTTAAAAAATCTACTACTACTTGTCGAGTTAGTACTGCAACGTTTATTTTTTCCATATTTATTGGCTGCATATTATACTCTAATTTAGAAGCTAGATTAAGATCTTTAATTAAATTTTTCATTTTTTCACTTTGTCTTAGGATAATATTAACTTTATGTTGTTCGTCTAGTGAAAGAGAAGGGTTACTTTCTAGTTGTCCAGCGTACCCCATAACCATAGAAAGTGGTGTGCGAATATCATGCGAAACACCTGCAATCCAGTTAGCTCTTGCTGTTTCTCTCTTTTTAAGTACTCTTTCTTGAGATTGCAAGGTTTGTGACGTCTGATTGATATTCATAGCTAATTCAGAAAGTGGCCCTTTTTCTTTTACATAAACGTTATTTTTAGTTACTAGCCCTTGAATACCCTGAACAATAGGAGCGATAGATTTTGTTAGCTTACTTGTTACCCAATAATAGATTAAAACTATCAACAACAAATTAGCTATTAGCACAATAAAAACTGTTTGGGGTAGATCAGCAATAAATTGGTAATCCCAACTTGGCCAGATGTGTTTCCAATAACTCTTTTTAGGATAACCAAGTACTACTATCCCACCTTCAGAGGCCCCAGTATAAGTAGGATATCCATCTATATAGCCTGATGTAAGAGAAGAAATAGCACTAAGAGAATAACTTTTTGGAATAGTCTCTGGAAGATCATCTGTCTGCCATGTAACTGTTTTTGTGTCTTCGTCTATTAGAATTGCCCAGATATTATTAGTTTGTAACCATTTTTGATTGTTACTATCTAATTTAAATCCACTATCTTTTTTTTGTAAGGAGACTGCAATCTCTTCCGCAGTCTGATAAGGAGAACTATTCGATAATTGTTTGACTGAAATAAAAGACAAGACTAAGACGTTTAAGATTATCAGTAACAACAAACTCATAAACAGAATGCCAATAAAACGTCCTATAAGTTTAGGCACACTTTTCATTTTAATTTGCCTCCGTAAGAAGCTTATATCCAAGTCCTTTAACCGTGATCAATGAAACGGGTTGAGAAGGATTTTTTTCAATCTTTTGGCGGACGCGACTGATATGAGCCATTAGTGAGTTTTCATAACCAAAATAATTATCTCCCCACAGTTCTTTACATAGGACATCGATTGTTATAATGCGCCCTGCATTACGGTATAGAATCGAAAGTAGAATGTGTTCTTTCGCTGTTAGTAAAATCTGCTCGCCATCTTTTATCACTTCAGCACGTTCAAAATCGATTTTACTATTTTGTAATTGAACAAAGGGATTGTCATCTTTATAGCTTCTTTTCAGGATGGCTGTAATACGAAAAATTAATTCTTTAGGTAAAAAAGGTTTGACGATGTAATCGTCTGCTCCTAGTCCAAGTCCATCGAGTTTATCCTCGTCTTCTCCACGAGCGGTTAAGAATAAGATTGGATAATTTCCCTTTTTTCTTAGCCTTTTCATTAAAGAAAATCCATCTCCATCTGGAAGCATAACATCAAGTATGGCAAGCTCAGGTAAGTATTCTTCAGCTACAACTACAGCCTCTTCTACTTTTTGAGCAGTATAAATATATTCAAATCCATTTTCTTTTAATATCGAAACAACCATGTCCAGTAATTTAGGTTCATCGTCAACCAACAAAATACGTTTCTTCTTTAAGTACTCTATACTCATTTATCCACCTTCTTTATATCTTTTATTATAACCTAAATAGTCTATGCTTTTTTCATCTAATGAAAAAGTAAGGTAGATGTAAGGTACGTAGAAGGTTCTCACAAGGTTGAGTAGGTATAATGGCATTATAAAGGAAAGGAGCAAATACAATGGCTATTATCGAAACGAAAAATCTTACAAAAAAATATGCTGATTTTACGGCTGTATCCGATGTTACTATGCACATACCAAAAGGAAAGGTTTATGGATTATTAGGTCCAAACGGTGCTGGAAAGTCTACTATTATGAAAATGTTCTTAGGTTTAACCAACCCTACCAGTGGTGGCTTAACAATTGACGATAAAAAACATCCTAAAGATAGAAATGAGATCTTAAAAGAAATTGGTTCTTTTATTGAAGCACCTGCTTTCTACGGAAACCTGACTGGAGAAGAGAACCTGGATGTTGTTCGGAAAATTTTGAAATTGCCACAAACTTCTGTTGATGAAGTCCTTGAAATTGTTGGATTAACTAAGTGGAAAGATCGATTAGCTAGAAAGTATTCTTTGGGCATGAAGCAACGGTTAGGACTAGCTAGTGCATTAATAGGACGACCACCAATACTTATCCTTGACGAACCAACTAATGGTCTAGATCCTGTTGGAGTACATGAAATAAGAAACCTTATCCGTTCTTTACCAGAAAAATTTGATTGTACCGTTCTAGTCTCTTCTCACTTACTTTCTGAGATTGAATTAATGGCCGATAATATTGGTGTTCTTAATCATGGAAATCTTCTTTTTGAAGGAACAATTGAAGAATTAAAACAGAAAGTAGCCGAACAAGGCTACTCAACAAACAACCTCGAGGATACCTTCATAGCATTGATTGACGGAGACAATGTACAGCGAGGAGGAATGAAATAATGGTTCTTTTAGAGCTAAAAAAAATAAAGCGAACGGGTCTTATACCTGCATTTCTAATGGGTGGCTTACTGGCAGCAGGAGTACCGGTATTAAATATGTTCTTTCGCTCAGATATCTATTTGTCTTTACCAGATACGCCTCTTCAAATTCTACTTAAGTCAAACTGGCAAATGATGGCCATGTTGAATATCCTACTAATTATATCTGGAGCTTGTTTGATGTATTATAGCGAATTTTTAGATAATGCTATACAAAAAATGAAGTCCTTACCAATAAAAGAAAGCAATATCTACCTTTGGAAAGCCGCTATTCTAGCGAGTATGTATTTAATCGTGCTTGTTATAGAAGCAGGCATTTTGTCATTCATTATTTCCTATTGGTTTAGTTTCTATCCTAACTTTGAGATAGAACTCCTAAAAAACTTTGGCTTCCTATTTTTAATGGGATTACCTAGCATTTTATTAGCGCTTCTTATTGCGTCACTATTTAAAAATATGTGGTTTTCACTTGGAATAGGTGTAGTAGCTGTATTTATGGGAACCGTGCTTTCATCTCAAAGTTTTATACTATCATTGTTTCCTTTCGCAATGCCTCTTCAAACCCTTGGAGAAGTAGATTCAAATCAAGTAGTCATCTATATCTATGTTGCGCTGATTGAAATAACAATTATTGCATTAGTAGAATGGCTCATCTTAATTATTAGGAGGAAAGTTGAATGAATTTCTTATCTCTAGTTACTATAGAATTTAAAAAAATTAAACGGTCAAAAATTTTATTTGTGTTCCTTATTGCAGCTATTATTCTTTGGTTACCTTCTATTTTTAATGGAGAACTAAATTTTAATACCGGAGTAGGAATCTCTCCGGAATACAATTTATTTATACAAGGTACAATGGGCGCTTCTTGGTTTTTATATCCGGCAAGTATGGTTGTAGCGACACTACTTTTGAATCAAATTGAGCGAAACAACAATGGAAATTTAAAGATGCGTTCTCTTCCATTAAATATGTGGTCATTATATTTAGCAAAATTTGTCGTTCTTCTAGCACTTGCAGCTATTCAACTCTTAATAGTAGTGGGATTGTATTATGCTAGCACTGCTATTATATCTCAGACACAAGACTACAATTTTTTTCTTTCTCCATTTTTTGTACTAAAAGAAATAGGGTTAATTTATGTTTCTGCTATTCCAATGCTTGCAGTATTTTGGTTAATTTCTTCTAAAATAAAAACGCCTATATTTGCTATCGGCTTAAGTTTGGCTTCTATTGTTCCTTCTGTATTGCTTATTAATACAAAAGTTTGGTTTCTTTATCCCATGTGCTACCCATTCTTTGTTGTTGTTTCAGAATATGGAAAACTCGCAACTAATTTGTCTACCTCAACTATTGAGTTAATTCCATGGATTCCAGTTGCTGCACTCATTACGTTCATTTGTTTGTTACTTGGAAAAATAGAAAGGAGATAGCCGAATGAAAAAAAATACAGTAACTATTATTAGCACTATTATACTCTTTATTCCATGGACAATCTTAATTTTGAGAATGAACACCTGGGCACTGGTATCGCCAATAGCAGAAATTATTATTATCATTTATGCTGTAATTATGATAATCAGTGGCCTATTCACTGCTATTTCTTATAAAAAGATGGAAGTACAAAATCATTTAATGAAAATTTGTCTTGTCATAAACAGTTTATACAGTATTTTTGGTATAGCTATTTTAGGAATGATTGCTTTTCCAACTCTATTTTAAGAAAGAATAAAACATGAGATAGGTTATTAAACCGTAAAAGATAGTTTTTAATGAATGAATATAACAATAAAAACTACTACTAAATGATTCTGTCAGTATTTAAACTGGATCATGATGCCTGCGTTAATCAATGAAAGGGATAGAGTAAGAGTGGATAATATTTTGTCACCTTCTATTTAATTTTAAATTCTTTTTTTAAAATATTTTCTAAATATCGTGAAGGGTTCTGTTGCAAAGTTTTCTGATAAGTCTATTTTAGTGTAAAATGAATAAAA
>JBQELZ010000049.1:0-1390 GCA_052104115.1 Vagococcus sp.
CGATAGTAAGCTTAAGGAAATTGTCTTTAGCTAGAGACGCTTTGCAACAGAACCAGAAATACAAAGCCTCAAAGCATTAACAACAGAAGATAATAAAGCTCATGCAGAAGAACATTCTGAAGATGCTAATATCGGTGTAAAAGATAAATCAAAGCGCTGGTGGCGCTTTGGAAAGTAGAAAACATTTTTAGAGAAAGACTGCTGGGATAAATATGAAGAATTTTGATAATGTGAATGAACGAGTAATAGACGATTTGAGGCAAGAAATTAAGTCTCATAGCAAAATAAAAATCGCAGCTGCATCTTTTTCAATCTATGCGTATGAGGCACTTAAAAACGAATTAGAAAAAACAGATGCTGTTCAATTTTTGTTTACGAGTGATTTATTTACGAAAGAGAAAGTGCCTAAGGAAAAAAGAGAGTTCTTTATTCCACGGTTAAATCGTGAGAGTCAGTTATATCGCGATGGCTTTGAACTAAAAATGCGAAATGAGCTATCTCAAAAAGCCATTGCTAAAGAGGTTGCAGAATGGATTGAGCAGAAAGTTATCTTTAAATCAAATATATCTGGTAAACAATCAGATAATTTTATGATCGTTAATAGCAAAAATGATACCAATGTATACTTACCGATTGATGAATTTACAACATCTGAATTGGGTGTATCTCAAGGGGAAAAACTTTTTTATAATATTTCAAAGTTTGAAAACGAAAATACACAGCGATTTCTGAATGCATTTGATCAAGTGTGGAATAATCCCGATTACGTTGACGAGGTTACTAATACTGTTTTAGATAATATAACAGCTGCCTATCAAGAAAATGCGCCAGAATTTATCTATTATCTTGCGTTATACAATATATTTAGTGAGTTTTTGTCAGATTTGGACGCAGACTATCTGCCAGATGAACGTACCGGATTTAAAGAGTCAAAAATTTGGTCACTTTTGTATGATTTTCAAAAAGATGCGGTTGTGGGTGCGATTAGTAAATTGGATAAACATAATGGGGTGATTTTGGCGGATTCTGTTGGGTTAGGGAAAACATTTTCTGCCATAGGGGTGATTAAATACTATGAGTCTCGTAATAAAAATGTTCTTGTCTTATCTCCTAAGAGATTGAAAGATAACTGGAATAATTACAAGAATAATTATAAAAACAATCCCCTAGCTGAGGATCGATTACGGTATGATGTCTTATTTCATACTGATATGGACAGAGACCAAGGCGAAAGTAACGGAATTGATCTTGGGAAAATAAATTGGGGAAACTACGATTTAGTTGTGATTGATGAAAGTCATAATTTCAGAAATGGTGATGGCACAACTCATAAGAAGAATGATGGATCTGAAAATCGTTATCAAAAATTAATGCGTAAAATTATTAAGAC
>JBQELZ010000049.1:1490-3516 GCA_052104115.1 Vagococcus sp.
TTTTTTGAATTACTCGATAGCGTCACAATTGCCCGTAGTCGTAAGCATATCCAAAAGTATTACGATAAGGAAGCCATTGGAAACTTTCCGAAAAGGCTGACTCCCATCAACAAGAGCCCTAAATTAACAGACTTAGATATATCATATAATCAAATTTTCTTGTTTATTGATCGTCTTAACCTAGAAGTTTACAATCCACTACAATACGTCTATCCATCTAAAATTAGTAAATATATTGATGAAAGCCGTCCAAACGCGGCTAGCTGGGGAAATCGTGAAAAAGGTCGTAACCAATTGATGGTTACTAACTTATTGAAACGAGCGGAAAGCTCAATTTATAGTTTTCGATTAACTAGCGAACGGATTCTAAGCAACATTGATCATAAATTACAAACCATCGCTAATTATGAGAAATATAAGCAAGGCATCATTGAAAATATTGAAGATGATTTTGAAGAGGATACATTTACAGTCGGTAAGGATCTAAAAATTGATTTAGCTGATATGGACTATCTATCATGGCGTGAAAAGCTATTAGCTGATCAAAATGTTTTCATGGAATTATTAAATTTAATTAAGGTAATTACACCAGATCATGATGCTAAGTTATCAGAATTAACAGCATTAATTCGCAATAAGATTCAACATCCTATTAACGCTAATAATCATAAAATTATTATTTTTACAGCCTTTTCAGATACGGCAGACTATTTGTATAACTATCTATCAGATAGACTTCAGCAAGTTGGTAACCTACATACGGCTTTGATTTCGGGAAGTAGAACGGCTACTACCATTTCAGATGTAGGAAATGACTTTAATACGTTACTCACATTATTTAGCCCCAAATCTAAAAATCGTGACGCCTTAGGTTTGCATGGTGAAATTGATGTCATCATTGCAACTGACGTCATTAGTGAAGGTCAGAATCTACAGGATGCAGATTATTTAATTAATTATGACATTCATTGGAATCCAGTCCGTATTATTCAAAGATTTGGCCGAATTGACCGTATTGGTTCAACGAATGATGTTATTCAAATGGTGAACTTCTGGCCAGATATTAGTCTTGATGAGTATATTAACTTAAAAGCGCGCGTTGAAAATCGTGCCAAACTAGTGGCGGTATCGTCAACAGGTGAAGATACCATTGATAATACAGATCCAGATATGGCCTATCGTAAAAAGCAACTTGAAACGTTGCAAAATGAAGTAGTTGATTTAGAGGATATGTCTAGCGGTGTCAATATTATGGACTTAGGTCTTAATGAGTTTCAACTTGACCTGCAAAAACTGCGCGAGAAATATGGTGATTATGAGGCAAAGCCATATGGAATTCATGCGATAACCCAATCTGATAATAACCATCCAGCAGGGGTTATTTTTGTTTTAAAAAATCACAATAATGCCATGAATATTGATAAACAAAATCGATTGCATCCATTTTATTTAGTCTATATCGATGAAAATGGTGAAGTAGTCTCAAGTCACTTTAACCCAAAAAAAGTTCTGGATGACATGAGATATCTTTCTAAAGATAAATCACTACCTATTGAGAACCTCACGCAATCATTCAATATAGAGACCCGTGAAGGAAAAGAGATGAGTAAGTATTCTAATTTACTGAATCAAGCAATTGATTCAATGATTAATGGTAAACAAGAAAAAGATATTGATAGTCTCTTTACGACGGGAAGCACCACAGCTTTAGAAAATGATATCAGTGGGTTAAATGATTTTGAATTAATTGATTTTCTGGTCGTTAGAGGTGAGTAAATGATATTAGATATTCCAAAACAGGCCGTTGTAAATCGCATTATTCCAAAAGATAGGTTTAACTTTGAAGATGCTAAAAAAATTGAACGTATCCGTTGGGTGGGTAAACTTGCGCCTAATACGATTAATCTGCCTGCTAAAAAAATACAGGAAATTGAGGTTTTTAGTGTTGACATGCCCGAATTTGATTTAAATGTTATTAAGGAGATTGTCACTAAAATACCGCAAGAAATTTTATTCATCGTCAATG